>NZLD01000014.1 GCA_002694095.1 Micrococcales bacterium
TAGATCTTCCCGCTGCACAGCAGAACCTTGGTGATCTCCGGTCCCTCGTGCTCGGGGTCAAGCAAGATCGGCTGGAAGGTTCCGGACGTGAACTCGTCCGTGGTGGAGACCGCGGCCTTGGCACGCAGGAGCGACTTCGGGGTGAAGATAATCAGTGGTCGGGTCAGACGACTAAACACCTGCCAACGCAGAAGGTGGAAGTACGACGCCGGGGTGCTCGGCATCGCCACCGTCATGTTGTCCTGAGCGCACATCTGCAAGAAGCGCTCGACGCGCGCACTCGAGTGGTCCGGCCCTTGCCCTTCTTGCCCGTGCGGCAATAGGAGGGTGACGGCAGACCGCTGCGCCCACTTCTGCTCACCGGAAGAGATGAATTCATCGGTGATCGTCTGGGCACCATTGACGAAGTCACCGAACTGCGCCTCCCACATCACCAGGGCATCGGGGCGGGCGACGGAGTATCCGTATTCGAAACCCAGGGCAGCGAACTCGCTGAGGAGTGAGTCGTAAACGTAGAGCTTCGCCCCGTCGCGGTAACACGACTTCAGTGGTTTGTATTGCCACCCTGTTTCGCTATCCACGATGACCATGTGGCGATGCCCGAACGTCCCGCGTCGAGAGTCCTGGCCGGCGAGGCGAACGGTACGACCCTCCATGAGCAGGGAACCAACGGCCAGAGCCTCGGCCATTCCCCAATCGATCGTGTCGTCGGAGACCATTTGCTCGCGACGCTGCAGTTGAGGTGCCAAACGAGGATGCACGTGGAAATCGTCCGGCAGTGTGATCTGTGAGTCGATGACTGTTTCGATCTGCTCCTGACTGATGGCCGTGTCTACGTCGGTGAAGGGTGTCTGTGGGGTCAAGTCGAGTTGGCCGGTCTCGATGATGTCCTTCGCGCGGTCGGCGAAATCCTCGGCTTCATCCTCCGGGGTATCTCTGGTTTCTTGGAAGACCCGTTCGAGTTGCTCCTGGAAGTGCTTGAGAGCTTGCTCGGCTTCGTCGACGGTGATGTCGCCACGACCGATAAGCGATTCCGTGTAGTGCTTTCGCACGGAACGCTTGGCGTCGATGATCTTGTACATCCGTGGCTGAGTCAGCGATGGATCGTCTGCCTCGTTGTGGCCGCGCTTGCGGTAACACACCATGTCGATGACCACATCTTTGTGGAATGCCTGCCGGAAGGCGAAAGCNAGGTTGGCCACGCGAGCAACGGCCTCGGGNTCATCACCGTTGACGTGGAAGATCGGCGCCTGCACCATGCGGGCNACATCGGTGGANTACACNCTGGAGCGNCCGTACTTGGGTGACGTCGTGAAGCCCACCTGATTGTTCACGACGATATGNACCGTGCCGCCGGTCCGGTAGCCCTGCAGTTGCGAAAGCTCGAGTGTTTCGGCGACGACTCCTTGGCCCGCGAANGCCGCATCNCCGTGAATNAGGACAGNGAGAATGTCGTTCCNNCGNTCCTTNGGCAGCAGATCCTGCTTGGCNCGCACNATTCCCTCGAGCACCGGNTTGACCGCCTCGAGNTGCGANGGNTTGGCCGCNAGGTACACGGACGTGTACGCGCCGTCGGGCGTCAAGAACGATCCGGTGGTGCCGAGGTGGTACTTCACATCGCCCGAGCCCTGGACCGAGTCGTCGCCGTAGTCNCCNTCGAATTCGCGGAAGACCTGCGNGTAGGACTTACCNGCGATGTTCGTCAGAACGTTTAAACGACCGCGATGGGGCATGCCGATGGCGACTTCGAGGATGTCNTCGTGCGCCGCGTCGGTGAGGATTTCATCGAGTAGTGGAATGAGGGACTCTGCGCCTTCGAGTGAAAATCGCTTCTGTCCGACGTACTTGGTGTGCAAGAAGGTCTCGAGAGCTTCGGCCTCGTTCAGCTTGTTCAGCATGCGCANNTGCTCNTCGCGGTCGGGCTTCACGTGCGGGATCTCGACTCGNTCCTGGATCCACTGGCGNTGATCGGGATCTTGCAGGTGCATGTANTCGATGCCGACNGTGCGNGTGTAGGCGTCGCGCAGCACGCCAAGAATCTCCCGAAGTTTCATCAGGGCNCGANCGCCGAAGCCTCCGGTGGGGAACTCCCGGTCCAGATCCCACAGGGTCAATCCGTGGCTGAGCACGTCGAGGTCGGGATGCGAACGCTGCTCGTACTCCAGCGGATCGGTGTCNGCCATCAAGTGCCCTCGGACACGGTAGGCGTGGATGATCTCTTGCACCCGGACCGTCTTGTCCAGGTCCGTCTCGTGACTGGCGGAGATGTCGTTGGCCCACAGAACCGGCTCGTAGGGGATACGTAAGGAACGGAAGATCTCGCCGTAGAAGTCGTCTTCGCCGAGAAGAAGCTGATGCATGCGGCGCAGGAACTCCCCGGATTGCGCACCCTGGATGATGCGGTGGTCNTAGGTGCTCGTCAGAGTCATGATCTTCGACACGGCGTTCCGGACGATCGTCTCCGACGATGCGCCCTGCCAGTCCGCTGGNTACTCCATCGCCCCGACCCCGACAATGCANCCCTGTCCTTCCATCAGGCGGGGGATCGAATGGTTNGTGCCGATCGTTCCCGGGTTGGTCAACGAGACNGTGGTGCNAGNGAAGTCCGTCACCTCGAGTTTGCCGCCGCGNGCACGCCGNACCACGTCTTCGTAGGCAGCCCAAAAAGCGGCGAAGTCCATCCGCTGGGCACCCTTGATGTTCGGAACAAGCAACTGCCGCGTGCCATCGTCTTTTGCGAGGTCGATTGCCAAGCCAAGGTTTACGTCCTCGTTGCGGAGTACGGCGGGCTTGCCATCCACCTGAGTNAAGCCGTAACCCATCTCGGGCATCGTTGCCATCGCTCGCACCACCGCGAAGCCGATGACGTGGGTGAACGACACTTTGCCGCCTCGCCCNCGCGATAGGTGGTTGTTGATCACCACCCNGTTATCCATCAGCAACTTCACCGGCACCGATCGCACGCTGGTGGCGGTGGGCACCGAGAGGCTGGCCTCCATGTTNGTCACCACGCGACCGGCCGCTCCGCGNAGCACCTCTGGTTCAACCACGGACGCATCGGNGCTGTCCTTGGACGGTNGCGTGGCGGCGTCCGGCGGAGGTGTCGACTCGGGCGTTGACGCGGGCGTTGACGCCGGAGTCGAGGCAGGCGTCNACGGGGCNGNGGNAGNCGTCGGNGTCGNAGTCGTCGGTNTCGAAGAACTCTGCTCGGGNGCAGCGGATGCCGGTGCGGGTGCGGGGGCAGCAGCGGCGGCCGCGGCGGCGTGCGGCACGGCCGCGGGTGAGTACTCCACNGGGGCGTAGTCCTCGAAGAAGTCCCACCACGCCGGATCGACGGAGTTCTTGTCCCTTAGGTACTGCTCGTAGATCTCGTCCACCAACCACTCGTTGGGGCCGAAGCGACTGACAAGGGAATTGGGGGGCTCGCTCGCCACGGAGGCGTTCCTCTCACGTGCAGATGANTGTNNTNCNAACAGTAGCCCTCGGCGCATGCGCGAACGCGTCCGGATGCACGTCCCGTCGACAGGCACCACAGTTGNGCCATGGGTTTCCTCGGGTCNGACACGGTNGCGCTGGTGACGGGAGGCAGTCGAGGNCTNGGACTGGCTGCAGCGCGGGGGATNGGCGGCCGGGGCGCCCGCGTCATCGTGCTCGGNCGAGACNACTCGCGCGTNNCTGCTGCCGCANCAGANCTNGTNGACGACGGTGTGGAGGCAATCCCCGTNGCGGCGGACGTCGCAGANCCGGCATCGCTCGCTCGGGCTGCAGACGCNGTNGCCCATGTCGGACCACCGGATGTNCTTGTGCTTTCNGCCGGAGTGATGNCAGCCAAGATGACNCGCACCATCCGCACAAGCCCCGATGAATGGCAACGCGTCATNAGCATCAACCTGGACGGCGCGTTCTACAGCATCGAGACGTTCGCGCAGGATCTTGTGAAGAACCGCTCTGGCAGGGTTATCGCTTTGTCTGCGTGCCTGGGTCGATTCACCGGGCCCGGAACGAGTGGGGGGTTGGCTCCGTATCGAATTTCGAAGGCGGGNGTGAATGCGTTGGTGCGCAATTTCGCCGCCGAGATGCAATGGGGGCAACGCGGCGTCCTGGTAGACGCCGTGTGCCCGGGGCATTGCCGGACCGACATGGGTGGACCCGACGCTCCGCGATCCGCAGAGGAGGGNGCCGANACNATCGTNTGGCTGGCCGATCGAGACGNAACGGATGATGAAGGCAACGTCGTTCCCACCGGCGTGCTGTGGGAGGACAGGCAGATCGTTCCGTGGTGATGGATCGGCGNNAAGCGCCCTGCCCAATTAGGCGATCATCCCCGGCCTGTTGCCCTTACCNGCGACTCGACCGCCGGCCGATTCCCACGCGGCCAAACCGCCGGACAGGCTGTAGGCCTCGATGCCCTGCTCCCGNAGAAGNCGNGTAGCNGACTTGGNGCGCGAGCCTGTTCGACAAGCGACGACGACGGGTCGACCTTTNGGNAGTCGTTTAGGTGCCTGGGCGGCGACGTTCGCCGCCGGGACGTGCACGGCCCCAGGGACCCGTCCGGCGTTCCATTCCGAGTTGTCCCGGACATCCAGCATGGTCGCTCCCGCACTCAGCATGTCCATAGCTTCAGACGGCTTGACCGACGGCAAAGTGAAGCGAGAGAACAGACCCATGAGACGAGACTGTAGGTGACGGTGTCCGCGACCCATTGATATTGGTGGCCGCAAAAGTGGAGAACAGGCACGCCGGGTTCATCTCGAGGGGGNTCGGCAACGTACATTGTCCCNGTGACTTCTGAGGGGGGCTCTTNGTCTCGACGCCTGCGCTCAGTGGTCGCTGTGGCTTTGGCTGTCGGCGTGCTCGCTGCGGCATCGCCCGGTGCTGCGGTTGCCGACGAGTCTGCCGACACGGACTCGGTGGAATCAACCTCGTCACCGAGTGCGAGCCCAACCAACGATCCAACCGTCGATCCATCCGCTGATCNTGGCTCGGAGCCCAGTGTGGAGCCGACGCCCGAAGCCGTGACCGACCCATCGGTGGCTCCACCGGANGCCGCTTTGCCGCTTCGGCCCGTGCTGATCGCAGTGACGCCCGCAGATGCCAGCGCGATCGCGACCTACCTGCCTNTCGATGACNCCTCGGTGACCGGGTATCANATCTCNCCGGATGGTTACTTGTGGTTTGACTGTCCCGATCTCAGCGGCACCTGTGGACTCTCGTCGCTCACGAACAATCGGGAGTATCTCGTGTCGCTGAGATCAACGGGACCTACTGGCCAGTCTGCCCCGGCCGGTCCGATCGCGACCATTCCCGCCACCTCCGACTGGGCCAAGCCGAAAGTCTTGCCCAAACCGCGCAAGCGGGTAACGGCGACGTTCGAGGCAGCGGGCAANGGCCTCGGGGTTNCCGGAAACCGGGTCGCATTGGGAGTNGGCACCTTGCCGCGCCTACGATTCAGCACGAACATCNCGAACAAAGCCGCCGTTGAGCGTCANCTGCAGGTGGCTGCGACGTTGCCGAGTGGACGCACCGTGAATGTCCCTGGATCCTGGGGGTGGATCAGCGACCAAACGGTGATGTTCCGACCGAAGAATTACTGGCCGGGGAACTCCACCATTCGGATTACGTCGACGGTNAACGACACCGTGTTGGGCAAGAGTGGCAANAAGTATCTNGTCGGCTCGANGGCGCTGCGCAAGACGTATGTCTTCCGTACCGACCGNTCGCTNATCGCGACCGTNGATGGCGCGAAGAAGACNATGACCGTGCACGTCGATGGCAAAAAGCGGAAGAATTTCAAGGTGTCGCTAGGGAAGTGGGGCTGGGAGACACGCAACGGCGTNAAGGTCATCAGCACCGATAAAGAGGTCTACAAGGTCTACCGGAGTGAAAGNTTGGGGCTGGATCCGGAGGTCGAGTTCTACGAGCTGCCNTCGANGTGGAATACCCGCNTGACTCCATCGGGTGAGTTCCTGCACACCGCCTCGTGGGCATACGGCCGACTCGGCCGCTACAACGGGTCGCACGGGTGCACCAACATGTTCGAGCAGGACGCCAAGTGGATCTTCGACAACACGATCCCCGGCGACGTCGTCAACTACATCAAGACCGGCGGCGACGTTGNGGAACCATGGAATGGCCCCGGTGGACTGTGGAATATTCCGTGGAACCGGTGGTTGAAGAAGTCCGCGCTATCCAATGCCAGCGGCACGGCAGATACGACGAGTGACGATGGCTCTGTCGATGATGTGCGCCCCGACGGCGCATGACCGACCGTTTCCATGACTGACCGATTCACTGACGCCTGCCGCATCGACGAGACAGAGCCCGGCGTGTTTTCGTGGGANGTTCCTGCTGGCTGGCTTCAGGGCCGCGGGGCGTGGGGCGGTCTNGTNATCGCTGCATCCGTCAACGCCGTCGAGGTANCGCAGCAGCAAAGCGCCGATCGGCGTNTGCGCAGNGTGACNGCCCATATGTTCGGACCCCTGCCTGCGGGTACGGCNCGCATCGACGTNACGCCCCTTCGCGTCGGATCGGCGATGACGACGTGGAAGGCGAGCGTCACCGGATCTGACGGGACTGCCGCCGCCCACAGTGTGATCATCACGGGAACTCCGCGCGCTNGGGACATCGANGAGCCGTGGGGCACGGCANCGATGCCGNANCTCCCCGATTGGCGTGCGGTNCCGAGCGTCCCTGTGGGTCCTCCGATGGGTCCGGAGTTCGGCCTACACATCNGNTACCGACCCGCCTCCGGCGTACCCGGCTCGGGAGATACTCCTCGTGCCCTCGGATGGGTATCGCCCGTTCCCGACCCGGCAGACAATGTCGAGCAATGGACAGCCGGAATCACTTTGGGGCTGGTTGATGCGTGGTGGCCGGCCAGTTACGTGGCCATGACCGGTTTGCGTCCGATGGCCACGGTGTCNTTCAGTGCNCACCTGCTTGTTCCGCCNNAGACACTCGATCCCCAGCAACCCNTGGGATTCGAATCATGGGTGTCGTCGATGGAGGAGGGGTTCACNTCGGAAACGCGGCGNCTGTGGTCACCGGACGGTCGACTNGTNGTCGAGAANCANCAATCGATCGTCGTGATCAAGTAGCGAACGCACCACCGATGCTTCGGTGATCGTGGGTTAGGGCGCTGGGTAGCGCTGCGCTAGTTCGATCACTTTCTCNACGTATTGCTCGGTCTCGGGGAACGGCGGTACGCCGTCATACTTGCGAACCGCGCCGTGTCCGGCGTTGTAGGCGGCGAGGATGTTGTGCAGCGGGGTTCCTGAGACGGACGAGACCAGTCGTCTGTTNAGGCAATTCAACTCTGCTGCGGACGGAATCGCGTCGCGTGGATCCCACACGTCGCGGACGCCGTCGCCGTTGGCGTCCAGACCGTATTGACGCCAGGTGCTGGGCATGAACTGTGCGATGCCTTGAGCNCCCGCGGGGCTCTGTGCGTCCGCCTGCCATCCACTTTCCACGGCGATCTGTGCGGCGAGAACNCGNGACGGCACCTCCGGNCACCGTTCGGCTGCCTCGTCGATGAGTTCTTGGTAGGCCTCGGGGATGGTCGGAGTGCCTCCAAGTTTCCCGACGTCACGGGCCTGCTGAATCTTGTTCCAATCCGCAAGGCCNAACGCATGGAGCAGGCCCAGCCCNATACCGAGACCAACNACCGCGATCANTGANAGNCCGACGATCCAACTCACGATGGAGCGGGAAATGCCGGATTGNTCGGGCGAGCGGAGGGGAGCCATGACGACTCAACGGTAACNCAGGCTCGTTGNCATCCCGCGTACTCTCAAGGCATGGCTCCGGATTCGTCGCCCGAGAAAGACGGCGNCCAGGACATCGACGCTCCNGCTCTCGAGNGCATGTTCACGAAGGAGTTGTCCACCGCTTTCGCTGCCCTGGGTTGCTTCAACCTGGCGATCTTNGGAGCCACGGGGGCGGGCAAGTCCACTCTGGTCAACGCNGTNTTTGGTCGAGANGTNGCCGATACNGGNGTGGGGGAGCCGGTGACGCGTGGCGTCGACTATCACCGTCGCGACGATGGCTTCTTGGGAATTTTCGATTCCGAGGGGTTCGAAACCGGGTCCGCGGGTGACCAGATCCTGGAAGGCCTTCGCGATGTCGTCGAAGCACAGCGAACCTCTGCGATTGATCAGCAAATCCATGCCGCGTGGTACGTGGTGCGTTGGTCGGATCGACGCTTCGAGGACGCGCAAGCAGCCTTCGTCCGACGCCTCGCCGAGCTGGGGCTCCCGGTGATCGTGGTGTTGACCCAGGTGCCGAGTAAAGACGGTCAGGCGCACCCACATGCGGTGGAACTATCGGACTTCATCACCGGTCTCGGTCTACCGATTCGCGCCGGTGGGGCACCGGTGTTGACGAATGCGCTCGCAGACGACTTCACGCATGCACCGGCGTTCGGACTCGACCGTTTGCTGGACGCGACGTACGAGGTAGTACCCGAAGCAGCCCAGGCGGCTCTCACCGCTGCTCAGCAGTTGGACATGGAGCGCAAAAAAAAAGCGGTAAAGGCGGTGATCAACCAAGCGGTCACCGTCGCATCTGGAATCGGCGCCGTCCCGATCCCCTTCACTGATGCGGCGCTTCTCGTCCCCAATCAGGTGACGATGATCGCGCGGATCTCCGCCGCCTACGGGCTACCGCCGCAGCGCTCGAGGACGATGGCGATAGCGGGTTCGCTCATTCTGACGGGCGGGGCAACGATGGCGGGGCGTTACGTCGTCACGAATCTGCTCAAGTTCATCCCCGGGGGTGCGGTTGCCGGATCCGCAATCTCGGCCACGGTCGCCGCGTCCTTGACCCGCGCCGTTGGAGTCGCCTGGGCGAAGGTTTGCGAATACGCCTTGACCTTGCCCGAAGATCAGCAGCAGGCTTTTTGGAGCAGCGGCGCCGCGCTAGAGAAATTCCGTTCGGCACTCAGCGCGGGCTGAGGCGTGGGAAGCCGATGACGCGGGTAACGAGTGGCTGTTAGCGTGCGTTCCATGCGAAGGCTCTTCAGTCTGGCAGTTCTCGGCGGCGTGGTCGTGGGTGGCTGGTGGTTGTGGCGTCGGATGATGGAACCTGCTGCGTCGCCGCAATGGCAGGCGATGGATTCGCCGGTGACGCAAGCCTCAGCGGTGACCACTCCAGCAACGACAAGCGCGGATGCGACGTCGTCCAAGGCTGCCGAGTCGACTGCGAAGAAGACGACCGCGAAGAAGTTGACGGCAAAGAAGACGACGGCGAAGAAGTTGACGGCAAAGAAGACGACGGCGAAGAAGTCGACGGCAAAGAAGACGACGGCGAAGAAGTCGACGGCGAAGAAGTCGACGGCGAAGAAGTCGACGGCGAAGAAGTCGACGGCTAAGAAGTCGACGGCGAAGAAGTCGGCTGCAGACTCGA
>NZLD01000015.1 GCA_002694095.1 Micrococcales bacterium
CAGTTAGACGTCCCGCCGTAACCCGAGTATTGCCAGAAGTCTCGGTCGATCCTGTCAGGTGAGATCACGGCTGTGATGCCTTCACCCGACGTGAAGGTTGGGCTCGTCAAGTCCTCCGTGCCCGTTTCCGAGTCCGATGGGTATATCTCAGTTGAGGGTCGAAAGAGCGAGAGCTTCGCAAGAGCTCCGTCCTCGGGCTCTTCCGGCTCCGCGGTGATCAGCCATCGATTCTCTCCGGGGTCCTCACTTGACTCTGAAGTCGCGTCTTGCAGAAATGAGAACTGTGCCGCGTAGCTGGCGCCGTCCGAAAACGTGAACCAGTTGCGCTCATTCTTTGTGATTTTTCGGCATCGAAACTTCGCCGACAGGTCCGCCTTGAACCGTAGGGCGTCCTTCTTGCCTGCGGCCTTCCGGATACACACTCGCGTGGCATCGGTGTAGTACACCCTCCACAGCCCGTCAAAGTCCCTTTCAGCCACACGGGTGATTCGCCCGTCGTACGTGATGTACTCGTAGGAGTAATCCCCCTCGCTCTCGTACGTGGCCTTAGACCTAAACGGCTTCGCGGTGATCTCCTTCAGCACCTTGTCCATGCCCTGAACGCGGGGATTCTCATAAAACTCTTGCTGCGTCAGCGTCAGCCATTCCTTACCATTCATCGTGACGCGAGGAGGCAAAGGCCCCTCCGCCAAAGCAGGGCTCGCCACAGATAGGGCTAGCACTCCCACCAGGCCCACCGTCAAGAAGTACCGAACCTGCACATCGAGACGGTAACAAGGACACGACAGTTCTTCCCGGGAAATCTCCGGAATTCCTGACGTCAACGATCGTGGCCGATCACGCAATCGTGAAGATTTGCACGGGTAGTTCGTTTGTTGCCATTCTGTTGGCGATGCTCTTTGCCACGCACTGTCACAACATGACTCTTCTTGCCCGATTCCAGGGGGAATCCGAGACCCGTCGACTGACACCGCTCCCCCTGCGCTCGATTCTCTAAACCGTTCTTCGCAGGTTTGAATTCCACCGTGGCCACATCAAGTGTGTGTTGGGGCTCATGACAGTGGTTGTGTCGATGGCTATGCGACTAATCTCGATTTCGTGCACTCGAAGGACGATAAAGGACAGCGAGACGAGAAGTGAGTTCCGAAAAGCCTTGCTCCTTTGACGGGTGCGGTCGCCCAGTGAGGGCAAAAGGTCTGTGTAATCCGCACTACATTCAGCAAGAACGCGGCAAGACCCTCACTCCCATTAGGAAGAGAACTCCTAAACACACCGGGTGTAGTGAGAAGGGCTGCGAGAGGACCCACTACTCCAAGGGGCTGTGCAGAAATCATTACGCAAAGACACAAAGAGACAAGTAGCAACTATTCCAGTAGGCCAACTGATCGAGTGAACTAGTTGGGAACTGAGGCACTCCAAGTGCTCTTGCTCTCCACGGTACCTCCCTAACGTCACAGAAACAGGCTTCCGAAAGGGATTTCGTGCCAGGCAGACCCCTGCCTCAGGTTTGAAGCCACGTCACGCGGCCACTCGCCAGGCCATACACGCCACTGACGATCCCCACGTCCCCAGTAGCAGTCAAATTAGCGATCGTGGAGCTTCGCGACTGAATTTGACGGGCCTGATAGGACGCGTTCGCGGCAATCGCGTCATTCGTTGAATGCCCAGCAGGAAGCGCTTCCACCGCAGGACTGATCAGGTCCACGAAACTGTCCAGGTGAGGCCCAGGCATTTCTCCTGTCTTCAAACTGCCTTCAGTTGCGATGACAGCCCCGCACTCGGTGTGTCCGATCACCGCGATCACCGAAACACCTAATACGGCGGCAGCGAATTCAAGACTCCCCAGCCCGACTGATTCCAAGACGTTGCCCGCATTTCGCACCACAAATAGGTTGCCCGGCGCCATGTCAAACATGAAGTCTGGATCGGTCCGGGAGTCACCACACGTAAGAATCGCGGCGAAGGGCTTCTGCCCCTTGGCGGGCGTCGAAGCCAGCGGCGAATAATTCTTGGACTTGAAATTCCCATTGACGCTACGCGTATTACCTCGCTCCAGCCGCCGCAAAGCTTCAGCCGGAGTCACCGAAGCAGCAGCATTTGCCGAGGTAGCCCCCGCGACAGAACTTCCTGCCAACGCTGCTGTTGAAGCTGCTGCGATCATAAAGTTACGACGAGACAAACTCATGAGAGAACCTTCCGATTGCCGATCAGGAGAATTGCTTGGGACGCCACCAGAAACTGCTAGGGAAGCGCGGTGTGTTTGAATCTTTCGGGCTCGAAGAGCGCTCTTCCCTGCTAGCCCCATGTCGCCAAATGGACCTCAGCAGGAGCCACCATCCCCTCCCGGGGGTGGCTAAGGCCACGCTTTTGGCTCTTCGACTTATGACACAAGTTCAAGCGCTGGGCCAGCCGCAACGCGACCAGCGCAAAGTATGTCGTTCGACGAACGGGGTCAAGGTTCGACAATTGGTTCCGTCCAAGTGCCTGGCGGACTTACGGCTTATTACCCACGGCTCCCTTGAAATCACTGCCGCTCACTGTTGCCCCTTTCCATGATGTGCCTCGCAACTTCGTTGCCCGCATATCTGTGTTCTTGATAGAGGCGCCTTCAAAGTTGCTCTTGTAGAAGTTGGACGAACTGAAATCACCCTTCTCCACATACGCCTTCGTCCAATTACTCCTAAGGAACGAGGTACCCGTCGCTTTCGGATTCTCGAGCCGCACTCGCGAGAAGTTGGCATCCGCGAGAGACCGCGCACCTAGTTGCGTGTTTGCACCAGTCGCGCCAGAGAAAACAGCGCGCTTCAAAAAGGCATCCGTAAAGTTCGTGTTGTTGAGTATCGCGCCCGCCAGCCGAGCCCGCTGCAAGTTGGCACCGGTGAAGTCCATATCGGAGAGGTTTGCCCCACTTAGGTTTGCTTCCCCGAGCTTGTCTCCCGCGCATGATGTCCCTGGGCGAATGAAACAGGACTTGAACACCGGGATCACATAGTCACTATTGCGTGACAGGAACAACGGACTGCTAACTGAATTGAATCGCTGACTGCTCGGTCCGCTGGCCCTCAGGGAGTCCCACGTGGCGCTGAGTTGGTTGCCTCCCGCGTTGCTCCACTGAACCCCGAGTAGCGAGTAGTCCGTGGCCGTGTATTCGTACCAGAAGGTCGCCGTAATCCCCAAGAGTCGGGAGTCGGCATAGGTGTAGTCCATGAGTTGATTGCCGTCTTCGGTTGACCAATCGACTCCCGGGCGAATGCCCGGGCCCTTCAGGCCGTAGTTGACCTCCGTGTCGTAGATCCCAATACCCAGGGCCGGCGAATCCGGGCCGAGTGCGTCCACCAGGGCGTTCTGCCAGGAGATGATGTCATCAGCCCGCTGGGTCGCTGCCATGCGTGGAAAGTTCTGACCCGTGTCAAAATCGCGCCCCGCATCCCCATTCGGGTATGAATGAATGGTCCATGTGTCGAAAGGCGCCGCGCCGTTGTCCGCCACCTCGCCAGCGAAAGCAGATGTGAACCGCGCTGCGGATCCCCTGAGCCGTGTCGTGATCGACGGAGCGGCAACCACGGCGCTCGGATTCGAGGCCTTGATGATGCCGTAAGCGCTCTGCGCCATCGCGAACAGTTCGCCAGCGGAGCCTTGCCAGAAGGTGGTCAGGTTCGCCTCGTTCCACAACTCGTAGCCTGCGATGCGCCCCCCGTACCGGCCGGCAACTGCGCGCACGTACTCATTCCAGTCACCAATGTTGGTGGGCGGGCTCGCACTGCCAGCCCCCCAGCGCGGATCACCGGCCCCGGGGTTCTCTGCAGCCCACTGGGGCGTAAGACCGAGCACAAGGAAGGGCCTTCCCCCCCATGACTCAACCAGTGCGATACGACGATCAAGAATTGACCAGTCGAAGACTCCTCGTTGGGGATTCACGTCCCGCCACGCCACCTTCATGTCCCACATTCGGTACATCGCCCCCGGCGGTGGCCGCAGACTTTCTAGCCCAGCATCCCACCCCACTTGGGGTGCCACAGACAAAGAGAACTCATTTGCCGAAGGTGCTGCACTCTGCAATGTCGTCAATCCCTGAATCTTCGACTCGTAAGGGCTCAACTCGCGTGCGTGCGTCGGCGATGCAAATCCCATCGCACTGACTCCCAGCAGAAGCGTGACGGAAAGGATCTGCGAAAAGAAATGCCTCATGGCCGAAGCGTACGCCGCACCGTCATGACTGCCCTACTGCCGGGGTCACCCTTCTGCCTATCAGCGTGAGAACCACGGATGAGAGCCCCACGCGTTCCGGGCTACGCGCTCACCAGTCTCGAGGTACCGATTCAAGCCGTTGACCACGGATGTCAGGTAGGCGTTCAAACGTGGCCGGATCCACAGGGCATGGAGAGTGGCATTGGTGACACGAGTCTTGCCCGCGTAGATGTAGGGACGCACCGTGATGGTGATTGTTGAAGAGACGGAAGAGTCGTCCCGGAGCATCCACGTCACCAACGATCGTTTCTCCGCCGATCCACCGATCAGTAGCTCGAATCCCTCGTCTGGAGTCCACCGCACAAACTGGCGGTCCAGCCTTAACCCGTTGAGGTAGACAATCCGATCTCTTCGCTCGGAATCATCCCAGGCAAGCGCCGTGTTCTCTTGGCAAAAGGGGTGGAAGGGCTCCAGATGCCCCGGGCGCTCCAGAATCGAGAACGCCTGCGCAGCCGACGCAGGTAGAGACATTGATGCTGACGCGAAGGGAACCGACCTCAATCGGTCGACCTGTACTCGGTCACTGTCCGTCAACATGTGAGTAGTCTGCCGCTCTCGACTACGGCTGCAACTTCGATCGCTTCCTCGATAGTCGCGAGAGCCTGCGAACAGAAGATGCTGGACATCGCAAGAAGGCTCTGTGACTCTAATCAGTCAAGCACGGTGCGCCTAGGGCCGGAACCCCAAGCCAGGTAATTCCAGAACCAGTCCGCCATGACCGAGACGCGGTGTCGGCCACCAGCCAAGTAGAAGATGTGAAGTGCGAGCCAGGACAGCCACGCAAGCGTTCCGTGCAGCCGCAGACCATTGGGCAACTCGACCACCGCCAGGCGGCGACCCACTGTCGCCATCTGTCCCTTGTCCTTGTACGAAAACGGCCCGGTGGTCTTTCCGGTCATCACGCCTGCGACGTGCCGCCCCTGCTGCATAGCGACGGACGCCACCATCGGCAGCGGTTGGCCGTCGTCGTCTTTGGAATGCGCCATGTCGCCGATGACCCAGACGTTCTCACACAACTGAAGATTCTCATCGACCACCAGTCGATTTAGTCGATCGCTGTCACCCAGAGAGGTCCACTGCTCATCTGCCGCGACTCCCGCCGCCCAGATCGTGGTCCCCGCAGAAACGATTCGACCCGACTTCAAGTGAATGTCAGACGGATACATGCGGTCGACGGCCGAATCAAGAATGACGTCGACCCCCAGCTTCGAGAGCGATTGCTCGGCTCGCTCACTCGACCGCTCAGAGAAGGACGGGAGGAGCCGAGGACCCGCCTCGATCAGAGTGACGTGAGCGTGTTCGGCGATCGTCGGGAATTCGTGGGCCATTTGCTTCTGCAGCTCGGCAACTGCCCCTGCAACTTCAACGCCCGTCGGCCCTCCACCGACAACCACGACCTGGAGGTCTTCCTTCGGTTGCTCTCCTTGTTGGACGCGCTCGTAGGTTCCCAACAAGCGGTTCTTGATCGCCCGAGCCTGACGGATGTCCTTCATCTGCAAGGCGTGATCCTCAACTCCAGGTATGCCGAAGGAGTTTCCGATACTTCCTGTGGCCAAGACGAGGCGATCCCAGGAAATCTCTGCACCGGAGTTCAACCTCAACGAGCCATCCTCGACATCGACCTTGGCGACCTCACCCCGCACGAAAGTGATCCCGGGGATTGCTGCTCTCACCGGATACGCGATGTCATCCTCAGGTAGCCCCCCAGTCGCTACCTGATATAGCAAGGGTGCGAAAAGTTGGTAAGGATGACGATCAACCAGAGTGACATCCACCTCTGAGGAGTCTGCGAGAGCACGGGCGCAGGCCAAGCCGGCAAAGCCCGCCCCGACAACAACGACTCGATTTCGTGACGTAGATGTCACTGCTCACACCTCCCGAGAGACAAATAGCCGGTCACCGCACAGGCTTCCGGCTGATCGCTGTCCCTAAGTTTACTTTTCCTCACTCTCCGGCACATCTTGAAATCGGTGCTCGCCTCGCGCTCCTGACCGAAGATCGCTTATCGTGGAGTGTGATCTCCAACACGAAATGGCTCCCTGAGGCCGGATCTATCACCATGCTGACCACCTCNTGGTGCGGGGACTGCGTTCGACTGAAGCGACAGCTCGCCGACCTCGATATTCCCTACACNGAAGTCAACATCGAGCANGCTCNNGACGCCGAGGAGTTCGTTCTNGCCGTCAANGNNGGCAANAGGACANTNCCCACCGTTGTNTTTCCTGACGGCTCGACAGCGGCTGAGCCATCCGGGNNCGACGTNCAGGANCGACTTCAGTAGTTGNCTGCNCTGTCAGGGGTGGACCATCACCTTCATGTCAGCCNGATGACTCTTCCCGTGGGTCAANGCNTTTTCCACTTCTTCCAAGGGATAACTCGCGCTCACNATNGAGTCGAGGTCGACAANGCCTGAGGAAAGCAACTCAACNGCNGTGGGATAGGTGTTTGCGTATCGAAACGTTCCCGTCAGCCAGACCTCTTTGCCTTGAAGCGCCCCGACAGGAAGTGGAACCGTGTCNGACGGTGTCATGCCGATGAGCACCGCGACTCCGGCCGGCGCCAGGCATCGGATTCCTTGATCTATCGCAGTCGCCGAGCCGCTGCACTCCAACAGAACATCCGCTTCCGGCATCGCCGCCGTCGCGGGGTCACACGTGGTGAAGCCGAGGTCTTCGACCTTCTGTCGTCTTTGTGCATTGATATCCGTCACGGCGACCACATCGGCTCCACGTGCGCGCGCAACNAGCGCGCAAATNGCGCCGATGGGTCCACAGCCGGTGATCACAACTCGGGTGCCGAGAGACACGTTGGCTTTCTGGCATGCCCAAACCCCGACCGAGAGCGGCTCCACNAGTGCAGCTGCATCGAAGGACACGTGCGCAGGCACCGGATGCACGAAAGATCGTGGCAGAACCACGTACTCGCAAAAAGCGCCGTCGANCGGTGGCGTCGCGAAGAACTCAACATCCGGGCAAAGGTTGTAACGACCCGATCGGCACTCATGGCACGCGCCACATGGCACACCCGGTTCCATTGCGACCGTCGTGCCNTGAGCAAGATCCTGCACGCCATCACCGAGGCCCTCCACGACACCGGAGGCTTCGTGACCGAGCACCAGCGGCCCCTCGACAACGAAGTCGGCGATTCGACCATGCTCGAAGTAGTGAATGTCGCTTCCGCAGACTCCGACGGACTTCACTCGGACGAGGACTTCCCCTGGACCAGGTTCGGGNACCGGGCGCTGNCTCANCGTCAACGTCAGGTCGGGGTTCAGNATGCTTACTCGCTGCATACGTGAAGTATCCACTCCAGCGTNNCCTCGGCACCATCGGTATGCAACCGTTGCAAAGTCTGAAGGTACGNATCGACGAAACGCTCGTCGTCCACGAGATCTCCGAACAGTTCTCGGTTTTCGATNAAGGCGAGNGGNTGCTCTCGCTGTCGNTGCGCGATGGGNACCANCTGATCTTTCAAGGGGTCAACNACCTCGATCGGCTGCCCGTCCTCGNCCANAGCTTCGGCATACCGAGCCCAGCTCGCCACGATGGCCGNNGAGCAGCGGATATCNCCGTCCTCNAGCANGCGNTCNCGAATGACCGGTAGCAGCCACTTGGGAATTCGATCGGACGTCTCCGNCGCCAAGCGAGCGACCGTGTCTTTNACTTCAGGATTCGCGAACCGNTCGATCAACTCNGTCTTGTAGGCATCCAGGTCGACTCCTTCGACCGGATCTAGCGTCGGCGTTGCCTCCCGATCCATGTAANGCCGNAANAANGTCGCGATGCGTGGATCACNTGCGGCGTCNTGCACGTACTCGTAACCCATGAGCGAGGCGAAGTAGGCCAGACCNTGNTGACTNGCGTTCAGCAGCCGCAGNTTCATCTTCTCGTAGGGAGCNACATCGCTGGTCATCTGAACGCCGGCCNTCTCCCACTCCGGTCGACCGGAAGGAAAGTNATCTTCGATGACCCACTGGAAGAAGGGCTCGCACAACACNGGCCATTCNTCCGTGATCCCCAACTCGTNCGACACCGACACAACGTCCTCGGCGGTAGTGCCGGGGGTGATCCGGTCGACCATCGAATTGGGAAACGCGACTNCGNNGCGCATCCATCGACCGAGNNCAGCGTCTCGNGCCGCNGCNAANGACGAGAATGCGTGACGCGCCACGTCACCGTTGTGCTGAATGTTGTCGCATGACAGCACGGTGAAGGGTGCCACACCCGTCGTTCGCCGCCGCCGTAGCGCCTCCGTCACCACCCCGAATACCGTGACCGGNGTGTCGTCATTNGCGAGATCGCGGCGNACATCATCATTGGCGAGATCAAAATCGCCCGTTGTCGGGNCAATGTTGTATCCACCTTCGGTGATGGTNAGNGANACGATCNTGGTTGCGGGGTCGCTCATNCGNNNGAGAACAGCATCNGGGTTGTCCGGTCCGAAGAGGATCTCAGTGATGCTTCCNANCACNNGNAAATCCCNTTCGCCGGTCGATGACTTCTCCACCAGGGTGTANAGGCCGGATTGNTGCNGCAGCGANCGGGCAAGACCNTCATCCGTCGGCAGGAGCGCCACTCCACAGATCGCCCANTCCGTCGCCCGACCCTGCGTCAGCAGTCGGTCNATGANGAGCGCCTGATGGGCACGATGGAAGTGNCCCACCCCGATGTGCACGATGCCNACGGAAGAATCAGCACGTACGTACGCAGGGCGCTGCACATGATGAGGTAGCGTTCCTAGTGATTGATCGCTCAAGCGGGCATGTTGATTCATTCCGCTGAACCTCCCGAGTGCGGTGAAAATTCTTGTTGCATCAATTCGTCCAGCCGCGAGTTCTCTGGGCGCCCCGTGACCCTGGCTGGTGGATCGCCATCACCTTCATTCTCGGCTCGGTGTTGTTCTGCCTAGGCGCCATACTCCCATTCACCCGCGGACTGTCGACAGCTATGACCAATGTCGTCTANCTCGTTGGTTCCAGCCTCTACCTCGTCGGAGCCTTCATCCAATTCATCCAAGGGCGCCGGATGAAAATTAACCATCGAGACGATGCGTCCGCCATGCGGCACCTNGCGAACAAGAATTCCCGCGCGGCAGGAATTCAAGCCATCGGTGCCCTGTTGTTNCAAACCTCCATGACCGGGGCCTTTATCCGATCACTCTCCATTGCCCAGCAGGAGAAAATTNTTTGGGTCCCCGACCTCTTCGGTGCCCTGTGCTTCCTGATCGCGAGTTCGATGTTCTTCACACTTCGCTACCCCATTCAGCACCGGCAGGACAACGGNCGGAGCGCGCGCGAGTTAGCCATGATGAACATTGTCGGCTCTGCCTTCTTCGTGATTTCCGCNCTCGGGGCATACATCGTTCCGCTCACGGATCAGGCCATCTACCCGCGAATTGCAAATCTCGGAACTTTCGCGGGGGCTGTGCTGTTCTTGCTGTCGTCCATCCCCGGATTGCCGGCGAAACCGGGCGCGAGCACACGAGTGACGCCCCCAGAAGGCGCTTAGCGACTTGACCTAGATGCCCTTNGGGCGGAGATAGCGCTGGGCGAGACCACCGATGAAATCGAAAGCGAGAGCAACCAGGGCAACAAGAACGGCGCCGACGAAAATGGCTGTCGGGCGGTTNAACTTAAGGCCGGCGTTGATCGTTTCACCGAGGCCGCCGCCGCCGATCAGGAATGCCAACGCAGCCATNCCTACGTTGATAACGGTTGCTGTACGAATACCAGCCATGATGACCGGAACAGACAGCGGCAACTCGATCTTGANCANCCGCTGGNAGCCGGTCATTCCCATGCCTTTGCCGGCTTCGATCACTGACTTATCCACCTGCTCGAGGCCGACGATGGTGTTACGGAGCACCGGCAGTAGNGCGAACGTGGCGAGCGCGANGATCACCGTCGTCGCACCCTGGCCGAGCCACACGAAGAACAACACGATGAGGCCGTACGCGGGCAAAGCTTGGCCGAGTCCCAGCACGCTGACCAGGGTGTCCTTGATCTTGGGGGCCCCTTCTCGGGTTACCGCGATGCCGATCGGAACCGCGATCACGATGACCAGGACGGTTGACCAGAAAGCGACATANAACTGTTCCTGCATNTGACGCAGCAACTTCGCCGGTTCCAAGATCTTGGTGGTTGTCTGATCGAACTCCGAGTAGTTCCACACGACNAAGAGCAAGACGGACAGGATGAGAAACAGCGCAGGCGTNACAATGAGGTCGAGCGAATCCGACCTCCATCGACGAGTCGGTTTGGCCTCCGCATCCTCAGCGGTCAGCACTACCGCGGTGCTCACGACCCTGAGTTCTCCGATCCGGTCTGAATGAGGAGGTGCGCGAGGCTTTCTACCGTGCATCCGCCCAGGTAATTTCCGCGCGCATCGACCACAACNGCCATGCCCGCGGCGCTNGTCAGCATCGCCGACAAGGCATCTTGCAAAGTGTCTTCCGGCTGNAGTTGAACTGCGATCGGACGGCCAGACTTCTCCAGGCCCGATGACCGNTTCAGGGCACGCTCGTCGATCCACCTCGTGGGGTGGTTGTTGCCGTCGAGGAGGACGGCGACGCTCGTGTTCGCCTCATTCATCATCGCGANNGCTTGATCGCGCTGGAAGGGCTCCTTCAAGGTGACCAGCGGGGAAAGTTCGATGTCCTTCACGCGACGCAGGGTGAGGGTCTTCAAGATCGCACCGGAGCCNAGGAAGTTCTCCACGAACTCATCCGCTGGGTCGGTCAGGATGTGTTCGGGTGTGTCNAGNTGNGCGATCTCACTCTGCTCACGCAAAATCGCGATCCGATCNCCCATNTTCACNGCCTCNTCGATGTCGTGGGTNACGAANACGATCGTCTTCTTNAGTTCTTCNTGAAGCCGGAGGAACTCGTTCTGCAANCGNTCNCGNGTGATNGGGTCGATCGCCCCGAACGGNTCGTCCATCAACAGGACGTCGGGATCCGCACCCAAGGCNCGCGCCACGCCAACACGCTGGGCCTGGCCGCCGGANAGCTCNGATGGGTACCGATCCCGATAGATGCTGGGNTCCATCGACACAACCTCGAGNAGCTCGTCNACGCGNGCNTTGACCTTGTCCTTCGGCCACTTCNGCANCCGCGGAACAGTGGCGATGTTTTCGGCAATCGTCCGGTGCGGGAACAGTCCGATCTGCTGGATCACGTAACCCATGCGNCGGCGCAGTTCGTTCGGATCGCCCTTCGTGACGTCCTCGCCCTCGTAGATGATCCGTCCCGATGTCGGCTCGATCATGCGGTTGATCAGTCGAAGNGTNGTGCTCTTNCCGCAACCGGACGGTCCGACGAGGACGAGGATCTCGCCGGGGTTGACGTTGAGGTTGAGGTCCTTGACCGCAGGCTCNTCGACNCCCGGATANGCCTTCGTCACNTNCTCGAGCTGGATGAGTGGTTGAGCGCTCACTGNATCTCCCGTCAGGCTTTCTTGNTTCGTGGTGTGGTCACGCGACCGAGGCCGCGCAGCAAAGAGTCGATGACAAACGCGAGGGCGAGNGANAGCAGGACGCCCGTCCAGATCGCTTCNAGNGANTTCGGCAGCGGCAACCGCGCCAGTCCGCTCTTNATGAAGTCACCAAGGCCGCCGCCGGCNACGAGNGTCGCGATCGCGGAGATNCCNACNGTNANCAGNGCCGAGACTCGAATACCGGCGAGCATCACCGGCCAGGCCANCGGCAACTGAATCTTCGTCAGCACCTGCCAGCGCGTCATGCCCATGCCCTTNGCNGATTCCAGAACACTGNAGTCGACCGAGTCGAGNCCNGTCGTCGTATTTCGCAGGATCGGCATNATCGCGTACAGATANAGCGCGATGAACGANGGCGTGAATCCAAGNCCNACNATNGGNATNAAAATCGTNAAGAGGGCCAGCGAGGGNATCGTGAGGAAGACCGACGAGATCGCGAGGGCNAGTTCTTTCGCGAANGTGTGNCGCATGGTCAACACCGCGACGACAACTGCTGTGATNCCCGCAGCGANCGTCACNACGACGACGTACATCAGGGTCTGCGTCAGGCCATCCACGATGAGGTCTGTCCGGCTCGACATGTAGTCGAACCAACTCCGTACGCCGTCCACAGACGCTCCTGGCCGTTAGGTCGAAAGGTGAGGGGAAGGGAAAAGGGGAAAGACGTGCTTAGTAGTGAAGAGGGCGGGGGCCGTAGCCCCCGCCCTCTTTCGNACTAGCCGGCGATGATGCCTTGCTCGANGAGGTAGTCCTTGGCGACTGCCGNGGGCTCCTCACCCTCTGCTGAGACGCGAGCGTTGAGCTCGGCCATCTTGAGGTTGTCTAGCGGCTCGAGAATCGCAGCCGTGATCGCATCGTAAGCATCCGCGTTCGCGTCGTAGGTCTCCTCGCGAATGGTTGCCGAGATGTTGTANAGGATGTTGACGCCCGGATCCTCGACCAAGGTCAGACCCAATGCGGGAATACGGCCGTCGGTCGTGAAGATCTCACCGAAATCGCAGTTATCGTTTGCAGTCTCGGTGTAGATCACGCCCGTATCGAGAATGTTCTGCTGAGCGTCCGGCAGTTCAATGCCGGCGTGAGTCTCGGTCAGAATCAAGCCGTCGGGACGATCGGGGAATTCAGACTCCATGCAGACGACGGCATCCGGGTTGTCGCGGACGTACTCCATCATTGANTTCAGAGTGAACGGACCACCGTTAGCTTCTGTCGCTGCCGGGCTGGAAGCGAAGCCGTAGGTGTTGTTGAACGGCGAGCGATCCACCCACACGATGCCGTTCTCGGCATCGAGGTCGCGAACACCAGAGGTGAGTTCCTCCGGGTCGAAGCTCGGATCTTCTTGGCCGAGGTGGACNGTCCAACCGGTGCCGTTGTACTCCATGTACATGTCGATCTCGCCGGACAGCAGCGCCTCGCGAGCGACCGCGGTACCACCGAGGTTGACCTTGTCGTCGACATTCGCGCCGGCAGCCTCGTATGCCTGAACCATCATCTGGCCGAGGATNAACTGCTCNTCGAAGTCCTTCGAGCCGATGGCGAGGTCNACGCCACTCAAGTCGTANTGAGATGCGACGGNGTCTCCACCGGAGCCGCCACCTGACGAATCGTCCGAGTCACTCGAACAGGCAGCCAGCGCAAGAGCCGAAGCACCCACGATGACCGCGAACTTTTTACCCATTGAACCCATGAACGTGCTCACTCCTTGAATCGCTTACGTGCCGGGCTTCTGACCGTGAGAGGTTATCGGGTATTCATGAGCACCGCCTAGACCCCCTNAGCAACGTCACATCCGTGACCNTGCTTGAGACANTTNTGAGATACGTGCGACACAAGCGTTATCTTCNCGNCCACTTGTGAAATCTNTTGCTCTCACTTCTNCNCACNGNCNGGGAGCCNCNCGCCANCCNCGGGCNGGTNGCGANNNCGCGAGTTAGCGCTNNNTTCCNAGCGCCTCGAGTCGAAGATCGAGGTCACGCAACCGAGGGCGGACGATNGCATCGGGAAGGCCATCCTCGTCTCGCATCCNNAGTANCTCCTCTTGTTCAGCCCGGACCATGGCACGNGCGAGTTGGANCAAGGCCACCGAGTTNACCGGCCGCTCCACNNGCTCATCGGCCTGCCCGGCAGATCGATCGAGACGCTCTTCGCAGTCACTNCGAAGNCGGTCAANGACCTCCGGAGCAATCCGCTCACCGCNNGCNTCAGNTTCCGACACCGCTGCGTCCAGTCTTTCCAGAGCNGCACGNGCCAAGGCNGANTCCACNGTTNGCGCCAANGCCNCATCATCNTCNCCGCGCACTCCCAACCATCGTGCGAGCGGTGCAACAGACAGCGTCAACAGCAGNCTGATNACGATGATCGCGAACGTCGTNGCCAGGAGCACATCGCGGTAGGGAAAGGGTTCACCNCTGGNGANGNCGAGNGGAAGCGAGAAAGCCGCGAGTCCCGACACCGGNCCTCGGGCACCCGCCCAGGCAACGACAACCGCCTGCCTGACCGCCTGGTCTCGAACAANNCCGCGACGCCTGTCCCGGGNNCGCTCGATGACAACCATGAGACCCACGAACANGAACCGAGTGCCGACNAAGGTGACAAGCACNACNGGCACCAACACCAGCACGAGGGCTNCCTCGTCTGAGCCCAGCCGACNGAAAACTTCGGGTATCTCCAACCCGATGAGGCAGAAGGCGAACGACTGCANGATGAANGTGACGTGCCGCCACACGGTGGTTCCTTGCAGCCGCCCCGACCACCCGGGGTCTGCATGCTGNGCGTTNGCGAGCCANAGGGCCGCCACCACTACCGCCANAATCCCNGANCCTTCGAACTCTTCGGCAACGACGTAGATCAAGAATGGCGCGACGACAATCAATGAGTTGGCGGCCACCAAATCTCGACTGCGACGCAGAACAGTCGACATNCCCCATCCCGCAAGCGCACCGACAAGCACACCGATACCGACGGCGGCGGCGAGCATNCCCGCTGCATTCAGCATCGTCACACTGCCAGCCACCGCCGCGACCACGGCCACACGCAACGCCGTCAGGCCTGTTCCGTCATTGACGAGGCTTTCGCCTTCCAGGATNGAGACCAANCGACGGGGCANCGACGCTCGTTTCGCGATCGTGCTGACCGCCACCGCGTCGGTNGGGGAGACGATCGCGCCNAGGGCNAACGCGACGGCCAATGGCATCGCCACGAACAGGCTCACCACACCGCCCACNACCAANGTCGCCGTCAGCACCAGTCCGATCGCCAGNGCCAGGACAGGTCGACTCACGCGACGCANGTCGAGGTAGGACGAACTCAGNGCCTCACCGAANACCANGGGCGCNAGAAGCAGNATCAAGATCACTTCCGGTTCNGGGGGCGCGGCGGGTCCGAACGGCGCGAGACCCACGNCCACNCCGAGNGCAATNAANGGNAGNGCGATTCCCCACCCGCGTTGCCTCATGANCGCCGCGAGGCCGAGAACGATGACCGCGGTGAGTGCGTANGCGAACAGATCGTCGAGCATCCAGCAACCCGNTCAGATCAGCCGGAAGACTCGATGCGTCGTCGCCCTTCGAAGGCGCGCCCNAGAGTTACCTCATCGGCGTACTCGAGGTCACCACCCACCGGCAAGCCACTCGCCAAGCGCGAGACCGCNACCCCCAATGGCTGAATNGTGCGGGCGAGATACGTGGCNGTTGCTTCCCCTTCGAGGTTCGGGTCTGTCGCGAGGATGACTTCGTTGATTGTGCCGTCCGCGAGTCGGCTGAGAAGTTCTCGGATGCGNAAGTCCTCCGGGCCGATGCCTTCGATGGGATTAATCGAGCCGCCGAGGACGTGATAGCGACCGCGAAACTCACGAGTTCGTTCGATCGCGACAACGTCTTTCGGNTCCTCGACAACACACACAACGCTGAGATCACGCTTGGGGTCCGCGCAAATACGACATTGATCAGCCTCAGAGATGTTTCCGCAGGTNTCGCAGAACTGCACTCGCTCCTTCACNCGAACGAGCGACTCAACCAAACGCTGAACATCTTCCTGCTCAGACGCNAGTAGGTGGAACGCGATTCGTTGCGCACTCTTCGGNCCAACACCCGGCAATCGCCCCAACTCATCGATGAGATCCTGAACGGCACCTTCGTACATCAGTGCTCGATCTCCCCGATCTGCGTGGCGCCCATTTCCCGCATCACCAGGTCAACGCCGGAAATATCGTCGACGTTCACGTCATCGACGCTCGGAGCNTCGGCAGGNTCGTTACTACTNCTGTTGGNTNCACNANTGCCCGACGCAGNCGCGTTGGCGGTNGACGCAACNACAACATCGANGCGCAGATCNACNTTGAGGGTGTCCGCGATCGCCGCTCGAAGTTNCTCGTCNTGGCCGCTNGATGCCGCGTTGGCGACTTTGCCNGGGCTATCAACTGCCACTGCNAGAACTCCGTCNGACCACGAGACCGGCCGGGAATCGNTNAACAGNANCCACGCCACCCTGGTGCGAGACAACGTGTCCATCACCGCCGGCCACATCGTGACGAACCCTTCGAGNGTGATGTCCGAATCGGCCGCGCTNACCGTCGAGGNNGTCGTCGCCGNCTCAGCATNGTGCNTCGGCGCACCCNAGGTNNCTGAACTGTCGGCNCTTTCTGAGTTGCCTGNGCNGTCNGGGTCNGCTNTCGCGCCGGCTTCGNTANNTTCGGCGTCAGCGTCCATCGCCGTCGACGGTGCCACCTCGGAGATCTTCGGCGGTGGCGGCGCAGCCGACGCCTTAGTGGCCGGCTTCGACTTTCGGGGCGTCGTCGAGGTGGTCGAGGCTTGCGTCGGCGCTTTCGGCGTCAGTTCCGTAGCCACGTCCGTCGGCGCTTCCGTAGCCGCTTGCGTAGCCGCTTGGGCCGGCGGAGTCGCTTCGGCGCCGCGTGCTCCCGACGCGAGGGCCTTTTCCAGGTGCTCGATTCGCGCCAGCGCGCCGACGTCGGACCTTTCTGCCGACGGCACCAACAGTCGCGCCGCCATGATCTCCAGGCGCAGACGCGGAGCGGTGGCGCCCTTGAGTTCACCGAGGGAACGACTGATGACGTCAGCGGCCCTGCTAGCTTCCGCCGGGCCGAGAAGTTCCGCTTGCGCCACGATCTGTTGGGCCTCGTCGTCAGGAGTGTCGACAAGTCCCCGCTGCACCGCGTCGGGAACACTCTGCACGACGATCACATCCCGCATGCGCTCGAGTAAGTCCGAGACGAAACGACGGGGCTCGTGTCCGCTATCGACCACCCCTTCGACGACGTCAAACAGTGCTGCACCATCGCGATTCGCGATTGCTTCAATGGTCGCATCGAGAACGACACTCTCTGTCACACCCAACTGGCCCGCGACCTCGGCGTACGTCACNCCGNCGGTTCCCGATCCNGCNATCACCTGACCGAGGATCGACAGCGAGTCCCGCACGCTTCCGGCTCCCGCGCGAGCCACCAGTGCCAGGGCCGCTGGTTCGGCCGAGACGTCTTCGGCTTNGCAGATGGATGCCAGGTGTTTCTGCAGATCCTTGTTCCCCACGAGCCGGAATGCGTAGTTGTGCGTCCGGGATCGAATCGTGGTGAGGACCTTGTCCGGGTCGGTCGTGGCGAAGATGAAGCGCACGTGCTCGGGCGGCTCCTCGACCAACTTCAACAAGGCATTAAANCCGGCCGTGGAAACCATGTGAGCTTCGTCGATGATGTAGATCTTGTAGCGCGACGATGCGGGCGCGAACATCGCGCGCTCACGCAGATCGCGGGTGTCGTCCACGCCNCCGTGACTCGCAGCATCAAGCTCGATGACGTCGATGGAGCCCGGTCCACCCGCAGNCAGATCCACGCAACTCTGGCACGCGCCGCACGGCTCGGAGGTCGGTCCCTGCTCGCAGTTCAGCGATCGCGCCATGATTCGAGCTGTCGACGTTTTGCCGCAGCCNCGGGGGCCGGAGAAAAGGTACGCGTGGTGAACNCGATCGTTGTCCAAAGCCCGNGCCAGAGGCGTGGTGATGTGTTCCTGGCCCACCACGTCGGCCAGCCTCGCCGGCCGGTAGGTGCGGTAGAGGGCCAACGACATGCGCCGACCCTAACGCNCACTGCGCGCCCTGCAGACCGATGTTCGGGTACCAGACNGCCGCGCNAAGGGACCCCCCGCGCACCTGACAGAGCNCGCCTACCCTTGCTGCCTTCCGGCCCTGGGGGGGTTGAGCGAGGTGACACCGCACGGGGGGTCGGTCACCAGGGTACGGGGCCGCGCGGAACGCTCGCCACCTGCGGGTAATCTCCCCCGCGGAGGATTCGCCTAGTGGCCTATGGCGCTCGCTTGGAAAGCGGGTTGGGTTAATAGCCCTCAGGGGTTCGAATCCCCTATCCTCCGCGCGATTCGTCTGATCATCTCTGATCATCATCGGACGACCANGAAGGCGGCCGACGCCGCTCGCCCTCCTCACGATCCACCTTGTACCCTCCTTCGCGGTGGCGTGTCCGAGCGGCCAAAGGAGCGCGCCTCGAAAGCGCGTGTGGGGGCAACCTCACCGTGGGTTCAAATCCCACCGCCACCGCCATTCGANGAGAAGTNCCTNGCACGCGGGGCTCTTCTCGGCATGCTGTCNTCTAGCGACCCCGGTCGCAGGTGAAGACTTCNGCAANNNGCCACCCACAAGCGACCTGAAGGNATGACATGGATCTCGGACCGAGCGCACGAGCCAGCGAGTACCTNTCGAGGGTCACCNCCTTCATGGACGNCCACGTCTATCCCGCCGAGCCGACCTACGCTGAGCAGCGACGGACGCTCACCGAGCAGGGCACACCGCACCATCTGCCGCCGGTCGTCGAGGAGCTCAAGGAAGTCGCGCGATCGCAGGGACTGTGGAACCTCTTTCTGCCCGAGAGCACCGATCCNGCGCACGGTCTCACCGTTGCCGACTACGCCCACATCGCAGAAGTCACCGGCCGTTCCATCGAGATCGCGCCGGAGGCGATGAACTGNTCAGCCCCCGACACGGGGAATATGGAAGTTCTGCACATGTTCGGCACGGANGCTCAGCGNGCGCAGTGGCTCGAACCGCTGCTGGACGGGCGCATCCGCTCCNGCTTCGCGATGACCGAGCCGGACGTNGCATCNAGCGACGCAACCAATATCGCGACCCGCATCGAACGCGACGGTGACGACTACGTCATNAACGGACGCAAGTGGTGGACGACCGGAGCGCTGGACCCACGCTGCGNGATCTTGATCCTGATGGGCAAGACNGACCCNGNCGCGGAGACCCATCGCCAGCAGTCGATGGTCCTCGTGCCGATNGACACACCCGGGGTCACCGTCCAGCGATCCTTGCCGGTCTTCGGGTACCACGACCAGCACGGTCACGGAGAGATCACCTTCGANNNCGCCAGNGTTCCCGCATCGAACCTCATCGGTGAGGAAGGNGCTGGTTTCGCCATCGCACAGGCACGNCTNGGGCCCGGNCGTATTCACCACTGCATGCGCATGATCGGACTTGCCGAGCGCGCCTTGGACATGATGATCGACCGCTCCCGCGAACGCNTCGCGTTCGGCAAACCCCTCAGCGANCAGGGGGTGGTTCGCGAGTCCATCGCGTTGTCTCGCATCGAGATCGATCAAGCACGACTGCTCACCATGAAGGCCGCCGCTTTGATCGACAGCGTNGGCACAAAGGCAGCCCGCACCGAGATCGCCGCCATCAAGGTGGTCGCCCCTCGGGTCGCCTGCGACGTCATCGACCGGGCGATTCANGTGCACGGCGGGGCCGGCGTCAGCGACGATACGCCGCTCGCNGCGATGTATGCCGGCGCCCGATCGCTGCGACTTGCCGACGGCCCGGATGAGGTTCACCTTCGAGATATCGCTCGTCAAGAACTGCGCCGCCGATGAGCATTCAGTCGCGGGTGCGTGACGAGGACTCCTTCGACGTCGCCGCGATGGATCGTTGGTTGCGCACCCAGGTTTNGGATCTGCCGGATGCGAACGAGTTGCCCGATGGGTTACCGCAGGTCACCCAATTCACGCGCGGCGCTTCGAACCTCACCTACCGATTGNNNTACGGCGGCCNCGACCTGGTTCTGCGTCGACCACCGGCCGGAACGAAGGCCGCATCNGCCCACGACATGGGTCGAGAAGTGCACGTCATCAATCACGTGCGCGATCAATTTCCCTACGTCCCGCGAATCGACGCCTACTGCACCGATGACTCGGTGATCGGCTCGCNCTTCTATGTCATGGAGTACCTCGACGGNACAATCCTGCGACCNGAATCNGCTGATGCGCTCACCAGTNACCAAGCNCNCGANGTNGGCCGCGTCTATGTCGANCGNTGGGCTGATCTGCACTCNGTCGACGTGGNTCGCGCGGGGTTGAGCGACTGGGGGAAGGGGCCGGGCTANGTGGACCGGCAGGTTTCCGGCTGGTCNGAGCGTTACCGAAAGGCACGCACTCCCGACGTTCCGGANGGGGAGAAGGTCATGAANTGGCTNNCNGACAATCGCCCCTCGGACGTCNCGGCCTGCNTNATTCACGGCGACTGGCGNCTGGACAACATGATCATGGACACGCACTCACTCGNNCCGNGCAATCAGCCGACGATCANTGGTGTCTTGGACTGGGAGATGGCNACCATCGGAGATCCGCTGATGGATGTGGGCGCGNCACTCGCGTACTGGATCGACTCCACCGACATCGACNTCGANCCGGCCTTCGCNGCACTCAANCGTCAACCGAGCGACCTCCCGGGGATGCCGACGCGGGAGAGCATCGTCGAGCAGTACTCGGCACGCANGGGCTTCACCACCGCCCACTGGNCCTTCTACGAGACCTACGGGCTCTTCCGGCTCGCNGTGATCCTGCAACAGATCTGGGCGCGCTTCGTCGCAGGGCAGACCACCAACCCNGCNTTCGCGCCCTTCGGNCAGGCAGTTCAGGTGCTACTCGACCGAGCAGCCCGGGCCCGACAGGGAGGGTGACGGCGACGCCAGTGCNGCCGCCACAGTTCCCTCAGGNTGCAAGCCCTCGAAACCCCGGCCGATCGACAGATCGACGCGCGGACCGGAACGATCNTCCTCNACCATCACCGCATCGGGGNCGTAGAACAGCAACAGCCGCGCGTTGTCCACTCCCTTNGGCCCAAATCTGATTTCCCCCACACCNCGCAGCGANACTNCCAGCGGGTCGTTCTCNACNTTGTTGATGCGAAAACCGATCTGACTCAACTCGCGGGCTGTCGTACCGGCCAAGCCGGCGCGCTTCGTGGAGTTGTAGACNTTCANGACGACACTGTCCGGTCGCGGTAGCACCTCGGCGGCNGCGATNAGTGTCGTTTCGCACGGCTCCGGCTCNATGCCGTTGCTACCGGCAGTGCCATCATCACCGATCGCGTCTCCGGCGACCGAGGGGTCTTCTTCACCNGCGACAACCGTNGGGCGCTCGTCTTCTCCGGCAACNAGCAGGGACACTCCGAAGCCNACCGCGAACAAGACCNCCATGCCTACCCCGGTGAGCAGCACGATGAGCCACACCGGGCGGCGGGCCGGNGGGCGACGTGCGGAGGTGTAGGNGGTCATTGCCCACCACTGTAGNGANCGNCGTGGGTGTTGGTCGCGCGCCTGTCGTCCAAGAAGCTGGTTAGCAGGCCGGCGCACTCGTCGGACCGAATGCCACCGATCACTTCGATGCGGTGATTCATTCGACGATCTCGGACCAGATCCCACCGGGATCCGGCGGCGCCGTACTCATTGTTCCAGGCACCGATCACCAGCGTGGCGATGCGCGCGAGCACGGCGGCCCCCGCACACATCGGGCACGGCTCCACGGTGACGACCAGCGTGCACCCGTCTAGGCGCCAGTCACCGATCTCTTGCGCGGCCGATCGCAGGGCGAGGATCTCGGCGTGGGCGGTGGGATCACCGTCGATCTCTCGTCGATTTCCCGCCATCGCCACTACCTGGCCATCGGCGTTCGCGACAAGTGCTCCGATCGGAATGTCGCCGCGGGNGGCAGCGTCGACCGCGCAGTCCAATGCCGAGCCCATCCACCCGGAGAACAGAGNCTGCCGGTCGCCCATCACCTCGTTGCGCGCGACCATTGCGCGCTGATTCCCAGACGTTCGGCGATCGACGTCAACTGCTCATCCGGGTAGAGATCCTCGTTCGAACACAGCAGTTCGAGTTCCTCTCCCTTGACCCCGAAGTCCTCCAGCAGCCGAGTATCCCCCGCTGGCTCGAGTTCTTCNACGTCATCGTCGGAAAGGCCCAACATGTCGACCGCCTCTTCCGCGAGCGACCAATCCCACGACGCCGCCCCGTCGCTGAGCAGAATCCACCGGCCCTGACCACTTTCTCGCACGAGGAGAAAGAAGTCATCGCCCACGGTTACCGCGCCGAACACGCCACCCNCTCCGGGAAACCGAGACAACGCCGAGANCAACGAGTCCATCGAGACAGCGGAGCGCGCCGGGATGCTGGATACCTGCCACAGGCCCTCNTCACGCCAGAAGACCACCGACACGTCGATGTCGTCTGCCGTCACCACCTGCGTGCCCATGGGTAGATCGTGGCACGAGGCACANCGTCGCGTCTGCCGTACGACTACTCTGCATTCCATGCGAACACTGGTGATCGATCATCCACTCGTCGCCCACAAAATGAGCCGTCTGCGCCGTGAGGAGACGTCCTCGGCCACCTTCCGGCTCCTCGCCGAGGAACTCGTCACCTTGATCGCCTACGAGGCGACGCGATCNTTGACCGTTCACCCAGAAACNATCACCACNCCCGTGGCGCCCACCACCGGCTACGAGCTCGGGGAACCCAAGCCGCTGGTTGTTCCGATTCTTCGCGCGGGNCTAGGGATGCTGAACGGCATGGTCAAGTTGATGCCCACCGCCGAGGTTGGATTTCTCGGCCTGGTGCGGGACGAAGACACGCTCACCGCATCCATCTACGCGGACCGACTGCCGCACGACATGCACAACCGCCAGGTGTTCGTGCTCGACCCGATGCTGGCCACCGGAGGCACCCTGGTCGCAGCGATCGACATTCTTCTCGAGCGCGGCGCNAAGGACGTAACGGCNATCTGCCTGCTNGCGGCNCCCGAGGGCTTGGCCCNCATGGAGGAGAACTACGGCAACCGGGATGTCGACGTCACGGTGGTCACGGCCGGGCTCGACGAGAAGCTCAATGAGAAGGGCTACATCGTTCCCGGACTCGGTGACGCAGGCGATCGCCTGTATGGCGTCGTCTGACCGCGANCAGCGCTAGACGTTCTTCAGCGCCGCGACAACCTTNGTCAAGGAATCCTTCGCGTCACCGAACAACAGCGTGGTCTTCGGATCGAACAGGATCTCGTTCTCGATTCCCGCGAAGCCCGGACGCATCGACCGCTTCAANAACACGATCTGCTGCGCGGCGTCGACGTCGAGAATTGGCATGCCGTAGATCGGGGCCGTCTGGTCGGTNCGCGCCGCGGGGTTGACCACGTCGTTCGCCCCGACGACCAACACCACATCGGTCGCAGAAAACTCGGGGTTGATCTCGTCCATTTCCTTCAATTGCTCGTACGGCACGTTCGCCTCGGCCAGCAGAACGTTCATGTGCCCTGGCATGCGACCNGCCACCGGGTGAATGGCGTAGTCGACCTCGATTCCCTTCTCGGCGAGGAGGTCGGCAAGTTCNCGCAGCGTGCTCTGNGCCTGCGCGACGGCGAGACCGTAACCNGGCACGAGGATGACCTTGCCGGCGAAGCCCANCATGATGGCGACGTCGTTCGCNGAACCCGACCGCACCGGTCGGTCGGTCCCGCTGCCCNCTCCNCCNGCGGTTGTTCCGGAGAANGCTCCGAACAANGTGGAGGTCAGNGGTCGACCCATCGCCTTGGCCATCAGGTTCGTCAGCAATGTTCCGGANGCACCCACCAGNGTGCCGGCGATAAGCAGCAGAACGTTGCCNAGAACGTAACCGGAGGCTGCGACGGCCAANCCGGTCATGGCGTTCAANANTGAAATCACGATCGGCACNTCCGCTCCGCCCACCGGCAGCACGAACAGCACNCCGAAGACNAGCGACAANCCGAGCAGCGCCCACAGCAGCCACTCCTGCGGCTGGACGATCAACCACACGCCNCCGACAACGGTCGCGACCGCGACGAGGATGGTGATCCACTTGCCCANCGGGANGACCACCGGCCGGGTNGTCATGAGTTCNTGCAACTTCAGGTACGTGANGATCGAACCGGAGAANGCAATCGACCCAACGATCACCGTGGCGACCGTGAANATGAGGAAGAGTAAGTCGTCGGAGTCGACGACGAGGTATTCGACGACGGCGATCAGCGCCGCGGCCCCACCTCCCACACCGTTGAACAGGGCGACCAGTTGCGGCATCGCCGTCATCTTCACTCGACGGGCGGCAACGAGTCCGAGCACCGAACCAACGACAAGGAATCCGACGATCAACGCGAGGTTGGCCAACTTGATGCCGCTGAAGAACAGCACACCTGTCGCCAGAGCTGCACCGATCGCACCGATCAACACGCCCGTCCGCGCCGTGCGGGGCGACGACATGGACTTCAAGGCGAGGATGAACAAAACGGCAGCTACGAGGTAGCTGACCTGCACCCACATCGGGTCGACGTGCGTCTCGCTCATGCCGCACCGCCTTCCTCAGCAGCGGCGGCAGGCTTCTTGGATTTGAACATCTCCAGCATGCGGTCGGTCACCACGAAACCACCAACCAGGTTGATCGCACCCAGAAGAACCGCCACAAGAGAGATCCACAGCGCGAGCGAATTGGGTTCAGACTTGCCGGCGACGATGATCGCGCCCATGACGACGACACCGTGAATGGCGTTGGCGCCCGACATCAGCGGAGTGTGCAGAACGGTCGACACCTTCGAGACAACTTCGAATCCAACGAAGACGCTCAGAATAAAGATGGTCAGCAGTGCAATGCCGTCCATGCTTACGCACCTCCCTGCAGTGCTTGCTGCGCTGCTTCGTTTCGGACTTCCCCGTCGTGCACCACGGCACACCCGTCGAGGACCTCATCCTCGAGATCGACGACGAACTCGCCTTCCTTCACGAGCAGTCCCGCTAGGGCCGCGATATTCATCGCGTACAACTGCGAGGCATGCACGGGCATCTCACTGGCAACATCCTTGGCACCCCACACGGTGACCTGACCGACGAGGATCTCCTCACCGGAGACCGAACCTTCGAC
>NZLD01000016.1 GCA_002694095.1 Micrococcales bacterium
AGGGCGCAAGGGGCAAATCGGGTCCCGACCCCTAGGTCAGTTCGACGAGGACGCCACCCACCGTGCGCTTGCCCCGCCGCAGAACCAGCCATCGCCCCTGCACGAGATCGTCCGTCGTCGGGCGCTGGGAGGGGTCGACGACGCGAACGTTGTTCACGTACGCGCCCCCTTCCTTTACGGCTCGACGGGCCGCGCCTTTGGATTCCACGAGCCCGCAGCGCACCATCAATTCATCGACCGCCGGCAGGGATCCATCCTCAATATCCGTTGCTTCCAACCTCACGTGTGGCGTCTCGAGAAGTGCTGCACTGAGCGAGTCCAACGGGACGTCGGCCAACTCTCCCTGCCCGAAGAGCACTTGCCCGGCTGCCGCGGCGCCACGCATCTCGCCGTCACCGTGCACCAGTTGCGTCAACTCCTCGGCCAGGGCGCGCTGCGCCGCTCGCTCATGGGGTCTCTCGGCGGTGGCTGCGATCAGCGCGTCCACCTCGTCTTGGGATCGAAAGCTGAACGTGCGAAGGAGTACCGGCACATCCCGATCGTCGGCGTTTAGCCAGAACTGAAAGAACGCATACGGGCTGGTCAATTCCGGATCGAGCCACACGGTTCCCGATTCGGTCTTGCCGAATTTGGTTCCGTCGGCCTTGGTGATCAAGGGCGTTGTCAACGCGTGGACGTGCGCTCCATCCATACGGCGCACCAGATCGACGCCGGCCGTGATGTTCCCCCACTGGTCAGATCCCCCCGTTTGCAAGACGCACTCGTATTGGCGGTATAACTGCAGGTAGTCGTACGACTGCAACAGTTGGTAGCTGAACTCGGTGTAGCTGATCCCCTCCTTCGCCAGCCGCGCGGCAACGGCTTCCCTATCGAGCATTCGGTTGACGCTGAAGTGCTTCCCCACGTCTCGCAAGAACTCCAAGGCACTGAGGTCATGGGTCCAGTCGTAGTTGTTCACCATCACGGCGGCGTTCGGACCGTCGAAGTCGTAGAAGCGCTCCAACTGTCCGCGAATGCGATCAACCCATGCCTGAACCGTCTCGGCCGGGTTGAGCGAACGCTCCCCCGACTCTTTCGGATCGCCGATGAGGCCGGTCGCGCCGCCGACGAGTGCGAGCGGGCGGTGACCGTGTTGTTGAAAGCGCCGGACGGTGAGGATCTGAGCAAGGTTTCCCAAATGCAGGCTCGGAGCCGTCGGATCGAAGCCGCAGTAGAGCGTGATCGACCCGGCATCGGTCGCCTCGCGCAGCGTGCCGAGATCGGTGCTATCAGAAATGAGCTCGCGCCATAGGAGTTCTTCGATGATGCTGGCCACGGGCTTATTGTTCCCCATCGCGCCCGTGATCACGGTCGCTGGCATCATGCGCGCGTGGCGTACTCCCGGGCCAGGATGCGTAAGGCCGCGTCCTTCATCGTCGACACCGACCCGGCCTTCGCCGACATCGTCGAGGCTTCTCCGGTGTGCTCGATCGGCAACGGGGCTCGGACATCGCTCGACCCTTTCGAATCGCTGGTGGGATCGGTGATCGCGCAGCAGGTATCGGTGAAGGCTGCGGACTCCATCACGGCACGAGTCACCGACTATCTCGACGGAGACGTGAGCCCGGAGAAAGTCGTGAACTCCAGCGTTGAGGGCCTCAGGGCAGCCGGCCTCTCCGGTGCGAAGACGAAGACCGTCAAAGGAATAGCCGACGCCATCCATACCGGCGTTCTCGACCTTGATGAGGCACTGACGCATCCCGACGACTCCGCCGTCGTGGCGGAGCTGACGAAGTTGTGGGGCGTCGGTCGCTGGACGGCCGAAATGTTCTTGATGTTCACCATGCACCGACTGGACGTCTGGCCGACCGGAGACCTGGCGATGCGCAAAGGGTGGAACATCGTGCACGGCGAGTCGGGGGACATCGATCCGCAAATTCTGGAGCCGCTAGGGGATCCGCTGCGTCCCTATCGAAGCGTGGTCGCCTGGTACTGCTGGCGCGCGGTCGAAGGCGACGACTCCAGTTGGTAACTCGAGTGCCCCCGCTGCCGGCACGTCAGGCGCAGTAGTCGCGCTCGCACGCGTCAAATCTCACCCACCGGCTGCGCGGCTAGACGCCGCCTCCACCAACAGAAGGCACCGCCGATCGCGGCACCGGTCGCATTCGCCACCAAGTCGATCACCGATGCACTCCGGTCCCCGGTGAACGACTGAAGAATCTCCAGCACCAGTCCCAATGCCACCGCTGCTCCTACGGTCACCCAGATGCGGGGGTGGCGTTGGGAGAGCACGAGGAGCACCGTCAACGCGGCATAGCCGAAGGCATGCAGAACGAAATCACCAAAGACGTAGGCGCCCTGCACGCCATCGGCCGGGGCCAGTGATCCATAAACCAATGCCGCGATCCAACAGGCGCTGATCAGGCGGACAACGATGAAGCGCACCCCGTCAGGCCCAACGTGCTCGCGCCCGGCTCACGTCTTCTGCCAGCGCGTTCAATTGTTCGGCCACACGCACCGGTGCCGTCCCCGCGAAAGCGTCGCGGGAAGCCAACGCCCCCTGCACGGTCAACACACTGCGCACGTCGGGAATCAATGCAGCATCGATGCCCGCGAACTCGTCGTCGGTGAGATCACTGAGCTCCACACCCCGCGCCTCGGCCGCTCGAACGCACGCACCAGCGATCTCGTGCGCCTGCCGGAACGCGATTCCCTGCCGCACCAACCATTCGGCGATATCGGTGGCCAAGGTGAAGCCTTCCGGGGCCGATGCAGCCATGCGATCAACATCGAAGGTCAGTGTCCGGATCATCCCGGTCATCGCCGGTAGCACGAGGAGCAGTTGATCGACCGTGTCGAAGGCCGGCTCCTTGTCTTCCTGCAGGTCTCGGTTATAGCCGAAGGGCAAGGCCTTGAGTGTGGCCAAGAGCCCTGTCAGGTTGCCGATCAGTCTCCCGGCTTTGCCGCGTGCAAGTTCAGCGATGTCCGGGTTCTTCTTCTGCGGCATGATCGACGAGCCGGTGGACCACTCGTCGTGCAACGTGACCCACGCGAATTCACGACTGGCCATCACTATCACTTCCTCGCCAATGCGCGATAGGTGCACCGCCAGCATGGCGCCGCCGAAACAAAACTCCGCGACGAAATCTCGATCACTGACCGCATCGATGGAGTTGTCGAGGGCCGATGTGAATCCCAACTCTGCCGCAACGAGTTGCGGATCCAATCCCAGTGATGACCCAGCGAGCGCCCCCGCCCCCAAGGGTGATCGCGCGGTGCGATCGTCCCAATCGGCGAGCCGATCGACGTCTCGCAGGATCGCGTGCGAGTGCTTGGCCAATTCGTGTCCGAAAGACACCGGTTGTGCGTGCTGCAAGTGTGTGAATCCCGGAGACACCGTGGAGATGTGCTGCGTTGCCTGGGCGTTCAACGCTTCGACCAGATCCAAGGTCGCCTGAGCGATGGCGCGTGCAGCATCGCGGAGATACAGGCGAAAATCGGTCGCTACCTGATCGTTTCTGCTTCGTCCGGCGCGCAACGCGCCACCCAAGTCTCCGAGCTTGTCCATCAGCAGACGCTCAATGGCGGTGTGCACGTCTTCATCTGAGGCAACCGGCGCGGCAGTGCCGTTAACCACTTCGACGTTCAATTCGTCGATNGCACTCACGATTCGGGACAGGTCGCCATCACTGATCAGACCAGCGCGTGCGAGCACGTGCGCATGGACTCGTGTTTGCGCGAGGTCGTANGNCGCGAGTCGCCAGTCGAAGTGCGNCGACANGCTCAAGGCNGCCATCGCGTCCGACGGCNCNNCNGCGAACCGCCCACCCCACAGGCGTGTTGAGTCTGCTGGGTNTGCCATGACTTAGCCCTTCTCCGACANGTTCACCAGCGTTTCACACAAATNGTGNGCCGCTGAGTCTGAACGCATCACGATGACGATCGTGTCATCNCCCGCAACGGAGCCCACCGGCTCGAACAAGCCGCTGCGNTCGATGTGTCCAGCNAGGTATTGAGCCGCCCCCGGCGGCGTATGCACAACGGCGATGTTCTGCGCCGCCTCAGCNTTCAGCAGAGTTTCGTGAAGGATCCGGGGAAGCGCCGNGTCGCCGACGGGCAAGGANGTGTCCCACTCCTGCTGCCCAGGAATGNGGTAGCGCGTCCCGCCATCCGCCGANACCTCTTTCACCGCACCGAGTGCGTCGAGGTCNCGGGACAAGGTNGCCTGGGTNACGCTGATTCCTTCGTCGGCCAGCAGTCGTCCGAGCTCCTCTTGCGANGCGACGGANGTCTCCACGACGAGCGTCGCGATGCGAGCTCGGCGAGCAACAACGGACGAGGGAAGGGTGCGAGCNGTCATGTNAGCCGCCCCCACGCNTCAATAGCCGCATCNATGTCNTCNTCGGGGATGTTCAANGCGGGCGCCATCCGGATCGCGTCNGGCGACACCGGATTGGCCAGCACACCTTCGNCGCNCAATCNTCGTTCGACCTCAGCNGACGTCCGNTCTGTNAGCGCCGCCGCCAACAGCAGACCCCGGCCCCGAACATCCGTCACCAGGCCANCCGCGGCCTTCATCACACCTGCGGTCAANCGNTCACCGGCTTNGACNGCGCGATCGAGGAGTCCGTCGGANTCGATCNCGTCGAGAACGGCCAGCCCAGCCGCTGCGCTGATNGGGTTTCCACCGAAGGTGGTCCCGTGCATTCCNGGCTGNAGAAGCGATGCTGCGGATCCGCACGCGACNACCGCGCCAATCGGAATTCCTCCNCCGAGCCCCTTGGCCAGGGTGATGATGTCAGGANTCACNCCACACGCCTGATANGCAAACCAGTGCCCGGTGCGTCCGATTCCTGTTTGCACCTCATCNACGACGAGNAGCGCACCGACATCGTCGGTGAGCCGACGTGNGTGNGCGAGGTAATCGTGNNNAGGCACGATGACTCCGCCNTCTCCTTGGATGGGTTCGAGGAACACCGCGGCAGTACNGGCGTCCACNGCTNCAGCGAGCGCGTCAGCNTCTCCGTACGGCACNACGACCACGTCACCGGGAAGGGGNCGNAATGGATCGACCTTGCTCGGTTGGGCCGTCAGCGCCAACGACCCCATCGTTCGTCCATGGAATGACCCGCTGGCCACGACCACGGTGGAGCGCCCCGTCAATCGCGTCATCTTGAAGGCGGCTTCGTTGGCTTCCGCNCCCGAGTTGCAGAANAANACNCGCGCGGTGTCATCCCCGACNAGCGAGACGAGCCGNTCAGCCAACGCCAGTCCCGGCTCGGACGCNTANAGGTTGCTCACGTGACCCAACGTNGTGAATTGATCGGANAGTGCCGATGCCATGCGTGGNTCGGCGTGCCCGAGGGCGTTCACNGCGATCCCCGCGATCAGATCGATGTACTCGTTGCCCTCGGNNTCCCACACTCGCGAGCCGGCACCCCGGGTCAGCATGACNGCGGGNGNGCCGTAGTTNCTCATCATGACNGCGNCCCAGCGGTCNTGCCACGACATCGACGNGCTCATGCCGACCCCCCACCTGGAACGACCATGGTGCCCACGCCCTGATCGGTGAACACCTCGACGAGCAGGCTGTGGCGAACACGGCCGTCGATCACGTGNGCTCGGGAGACACCGGCATCGACCGANCGCAGGCACGCTTCCATTTTCGGCACCATTCCCGAGGCCAACGTGGGNAGCAGATCGCGCAGCTCGNTNNCGGTGAGGGANGNGATGACCTCGTCGCTGGTCGGCCAGTCGCGGTANAGGCCCTCNACNTCGGTCAGCATCACGAGCTTGTGCGCACCAAGNGCGACGGCGATCGCCCCCGCCGCCGTGTCGGCGTTCACATTCAAGGTCTCNCCNTCNGNNCCTCGCGCGACGGTGGAGATCACCGGAATCAATCCTTGGTCGAGCANCGACAGGATCGGCTCGGGGCGAACCTCGTCGATGTCCCCGACNAGACCAACGTCCACNAGTGCGCCGTCGACGGTGGCTTNGCGTCGAACCGCGTTCAACAGTCCTCCGTCTTCTCCCGACATGCCGACGGCGAGCGGGCCGTGCTCATTGATGTCTCGAACGATCTCTCGTTGCACTTGTCCGGTGAGCACCATCTCGACCACCTGCATCACNTCCGGTGTNGTGACGCGCAGGCCGCCGCGGAATTCNGATTCGATGCCGAGTTNTTCGAGCATCGNATTGATNTGCGGCCCTCCNCCGTGGACGACGACGGGACGCAGACCTGCGAGGCGNAAGAAGACGACATCCTCNGCGAACGCGGCCGTCAGGTCCGNGTCGACCATCGCGTTGCCGCCGAATTTCACCACCACCGTNGCCCCATGGAATCGCCGCAACCAGGGAAGGGCNCCGGCGAGAACNGCNGCCTTGTCCTTGGCGTCGTCGATGGATCGATTCGTCATTACCCGCTCCTAGGTGGAATACGCCGAGTTCTCATGGACGTAATCGGCCGTCAGGTCGTTCGTCCATACCGTGACCGTCGATGGGCCNGCCTTCAGATGAACGTCGATGACGACNTCGCGNTGNCTCATGTCGACTCCNTCACGCGGGTCGCCGACTCCNCCACCTCGGCACACNGTGACGCCGTTGATCGCGACATCGACANGATCGGACTCGAAGGCNGCCGTGGTGGTTCCCAAAGCAGACAGGACCCTGCCCCAATTCGGATCTTCTCCGTGGATGGCGCACTTGAGCAGATTGCTCCGCGCAATAGTCCGNGCAGCCTNNAGAGCGTCNCTNTCNCTCNCNGCTTCATGCACGGTGATGGCAATGTCCTTGGANGCTCCCTCGGCNTCCGCGATCAATTGCTGCGCAAGGTCGACACAGAGATCNGTCANGACNGTGGTGAATTCGTCGATGTCCGGCGCCGTCTNGGCGGAGCCACTGGCCATCACGATNACNGCGTCGTTCGTGGACATGCATCCATCAGANTCNATTCGGTCNAAACTCACCGATGTTGCGTGCCGCAGAGCNGCATCNAGCGCCGCGGCGGNAACATCCGCATCGGTGGTGATGAAAACGAGCATCGTCGCCAGGCCGGGAGCGAGCATGCCGGCGCCCTTGGCCATCCCACCCACGACGTAACCGTCGCCTTCGCGTACTGCGGTCTTGGGAACGGTGTCGGTCGTCATGATCGCCTCGGCCGCGCTCTGGCCCGCCATCGATATCGACGGCGGATCAGCGGCAGCACCTGGTTCTCCAACGCCGACAACGACGGTGTCGATGCCGGCATTCACCACGTCCATCGGGAGAAGTTCACCGATCAAACCCGTCGAGCACACGAGGACCTCACCGGCGCCGATGTCCCGGCCACCTGCCTGCAGTGCGGCAGCGGTGCGCTCGGCCATTGTGTGGCTATCGGCGAAACCTTCAGGTCCGGTACACGCGTTCGCTCCCCCAGAATTCACGATCACCGCGCGAGCGCTGCCGTCGGTGATGACCTGACGCGACCACAGCACCGGAGCTGCAGGAAAGCGGTTGCTGGTGAACACAGCCGCCGCAGCATCCGATGGTCCATCGTTGATGATGATCGCGAGGTCTCGCCGCCCCGACGGCTTGATGCCCGCGGCTATTCCCTGCGCCCGGAACCCTTGCGCAGCGGTCACACTCATGGCGCAATCCCGATCAGATCGAGTCCGCACGCCTCGTCGAGACCGAGCATGAGATTGGCATTCTGAATTGCTTGACCGGCAGCTCCCTTACCGAGGTTGTCGATAACCGAAACGACGACGACCCGACCGACGTGCTTGTCTACCGCTACCTGCAACTGGGCTCCGTTGGTGCCGAGCACCGCACCGGTCGTCGGCCACTGCCCTTCGCCGAGCACCGTGACGAACTGCTCGTCGCAGTAGGCCGCGCGAATGATCGCGCCGGGATCATGCCCCGGACGGACCGGAGCAGAGCACGTCGCGACGATTCCTCGAGGCATCGGGGCGAGCAACGGCGTGAAAGACACGCGAACAGCAGAAGGATCCTCGCCACCCGCGGCCGCGATGGACTGCTCCATCTCCGGGGTGTGCTGATGGATGCCGCCAACCTTGTAGGCCGACATCGAACCCATCACCGATGTGGCGAGCAGTGAGTCGCTGGGTTTACGTCCAGCGCCGGAGGTGCCCGACGCGGCAACGACAACGATGTCTGTTGAATCGATGGCCGCCGCGTGCGCCAACGGCGCGAGCGCAAGTGCCACCGCCGTCGGATAGCAGCCCGGGTTGGCAACGCGGGTGCTCGCGACTATCTGGCCGCGAACTCCGGGGAGTTCCGCAAGACCGTACGTCCAGGATCCGGCGTGGTGGCCGCCGTAGAACGCGGTCCAGGCGTCGGAGGAGACCAAGCGGAAATCCGCGCCCAGATCCACCACCAATGTTTCTGCGGGCAGTTGTTCGACCAGAGCGGCTGACTCCCCGTGGGGCAGCGCCGCAAAGACGAGGTCGGCTTGCCCGAGAACCGACGGCGTTGTTTCGTCGAGAATCAACCCAGCCCAGGGCGTTGCCGAGAATTGCGGGTGAACCGCCCCAAGGGCCTCGCCGGCCCTCCCGGCAGCGCACGCAGCGATGAGGTCAAAGGTGGGGTGCTGCGCCAGGTAGCGCAGGAGTTCGCCCCCTGCGTACCCCGAGGCACCGGCTACCGCGACAGTGGTCATGGGGAAAGTATACGCATATGCACATAATTTCTGCCCCAGGGACCATGTCCGGTGCCCGATCAGCGCCCGTTACCGCAACCGCGCCCCCACGTCCGCGGCCGCGCTCTCCACGATCGCTTCACGAATACCGGCCAACTCCTCGGCACTCAGTGTTCGATCCGGGGCCCGGAAACGAAGGGCGAATGCCACCGACTTATGACCGTCGGGCACCTGGTCGCCCTCGTATACATCGAACAGCGACAGGCTCTCCAGTAGCTCGCCCGCTCCCCTCTCGATCGACGCCGCCACGTCGCGCGCGGAGACATCACCGGCCACCACCAAAGCGATGTCCTCTTTGGCGATCGGATGAGAGGAGAAATCCGGTGCGGGCCGAACCTCGGGGCTGGACTCGATGGCGCGGGATACGTCGAGCTCCAGCGCACACGAGCGAGGCGGCAGCCCCCAGGCCTCCGTGACAGCGGGGTGAATCTCACCGGCCATCGCCACCGGCTCCCCATCGACTATCACCTGGGCGCACCGACCCGGGTGAAAGGACGGATCGTCGCCTCGCTCGACAACGTATTCCACGCCGAGTACCTGGCAGACATCCTGAGCAACCGACAGGGCATCGGCCCAGGTGAATGCCACGGCGTCATCAGCCCAGGTCTTCGCCACTCGATTTCCCGTGAACACAGCACCCAGATGCATCGGTTGATCGGGAAGAAGGTCCTGCAATTGCTGCCACTCTTCGTCGCTGGGGCGCTGGTCGACTCCGGGTCGCGGGGCATGCTGCGATCCCGAAGGTCCGCGGAATACCGCACCCATCTCGTAGATCGCTGTGTCGTCAAAGCCCCGACTGACGTTTCGTTGTGCCGCCACGAGCAATGTCGGAAGGATCGCTGCACGAAGCTTCGGCTGCTCGTCGGAGAGCGGGTTCGCCAAGCGCGGTGACACGCGTCGCTCATCATCGTCGGGCCAGCGCAGAGCATCGGCGTCCGCATCCGATGTGAACGGGTACGTCAGCACCTCCACCAAACCACGCGCCGCGAGCACTATGCCGATGCGCCGCCGCAATCGCTGAGCGTGCGTCAGGCCATGTCCGGCAGGAGCCGTGGGAAGGGTGGACGGCAGTTTCGCGTACCCCACGAGGCGCACAACTTCCTCAACGAGATCAGCGGGGTCGGTGAGGTCCGGACGCCATGGGGGCGGGGCAACGGTCAACTCGNCACCGTNGACGGTTACNGAGCACCCGATTGCTTCGAGTGNGGCGATCACGTNGTCGACCAGAATGTCCATTCCNGCAACCTGCGAGGGCAGGTCACCCGAGATGCGAATGAATCGCTCCTCCATGGGCGCTTCCACCGCGGTCATNCCCTGNTACGTCCCGCCCGCGAGATCCACCAGCAGCTCACTGGCCCGNGCCGATGCAANAGGGGCGAGCNCNCGATCGATTCCTCGTTCGAACCGACGACTGGCTTCACTCGNGAGTCGGTGGCGGCGCCCCATCCTCGCCACGACCTCCGCGCCAAAGNAGGCCGCCTCGAGTGCGATGTTCNCGGTGTCGTCGGCAATCTCTGTCGTGGCNCCACCCATCGTNCCTGCCAGACCAATGGGTCCNCGATCGTCACGGATCGTCAGGTCGTCGACCGACANCGTGCGCTCGACATGGTCNATCGTCTCCAGCGACTCNCCCGGCTGCGCCCGACCGGCACGCACCGTCCCCTGCANCGCGTCNAGATCAAAAGCGTGGAGCGGCTGCCCTAGTTCNAGCATCACGTAGTTGGTGATGTCGACCGCAAGCGACACCGATCGCATGCCGCAATCCCGGAGGCGATTGCGCATCCATTGCGGCGTCGGCGTGTGCGGATCGATGCCAGTGATGGTGCGCAAGGTGAACAACGGGCACGCGTCGAGNTCNTCNGAGGCGCACGCCGCGGGNGCGCGGTCNTCCGCAGGCCCCGGGAGNGTTTCNGCGCGGTCCACGGGATCNNGGAAGTCCACGCCGTAGGCGATCGCGACTTCGCGCCCGATTCCGCGNAGGGANAGCGCATACCCGCGGTCGGGAGTGATGGCGATGTCCAGAACNTCGTCTCCNACNCCGAGGATNTGCGANGCGTCGGCNCCGGCCTCCGCCGTGCCCTCGGGCAGCACGATGATGCCCGCGTGATCATCACCCAGACCGAGTTCACGTTCGGAGCAAATCATTCCGTTCGAGACGTGACCGTAAGTCTCGCGAGCCGTGATCGTGAAGTCACCCGGCAGAGTCGTTCCGGGCGGAGCTACTACCACGAGATCGCCCTCGGTGAAGTTTTGGGCTCCGCAGATGATNCCGCTCGGCTCACTGGCCCCGATGTCGACCTGACACCACCGGATTGGCTTCTTGAACTCGGTGAGTTCCTCGATTTCCNGCACGTGACCGACGACGATCGGTCCNTNNAGGCCAGCNCCGACGGTGTCGACNGTTTCGACTTCGAGTCCGGCAGAAATCAAGCGCTCGGCAACATCGCGNCCNGANTGNTCGGCCGGAACATCGGCGACCTCCCGGATCCACGACAANGGAATACGCATCAGGCATCCACCCCGAANGCGGTNGTGAAGCGNACGTCACCTTCGACCATGTCGCGCATGTCCGTCACGGAGTTNCGGAACATCAANGTNCGCTCGATTCCCATGCCGAAGGCNAAGCCCCGGTACACNTCGGTGTCNATTCCGACCGCCGTCAANACACGCGGATTGACCATGCCGCAGCCGCCCCACTCGATCCACCCCTCGCTCCCGCAGGTCCGGCANGCGCGCGAGGCGTCACCAANGGAGGCACCGCGACACACGAAGCATTCGAGATCGACCTCGGCGCTCGGCTCNGTGAACGGGAAGTACGAAGGGCGAAGTCGGGTCACAATGCCCTCACCNAACATCTGCCGNGCCAGGTGATCCAANGTTCCCTTGAGGTCNCCCATGGTCAGGCCTTCGTCCACCGCCAAGCCTTCGATCTGGTGAAANACCGGNGTGTGGGTCGCGTCGAGTTCGTCNGTCCGGTAGACCCGTCCGGGCGCCACGACGTAGATGGGCAGCGGACGCTCGAGCATCGCGCGAATCTGAATGGGTGACGTCTGCGTTCGGAGCACCACACCGCTGTCGGCTGACTCGACATAGAAGGTGTCCTGCATGGTGCGNGCCGGATGATCCGGCGGNACGTTGAGCGCATCGAAGTTCGCCCACTCGGCCTCGGCCTCNGGTCCTTCGGCGATGTCNTACCCCATGGAGATGAAGACATCGGCCATGCGTTCCATGAGCGTGGTGAGCGGATGTCGGCCTCCGACGGCGGCACGACCCACCGGCANGGTGATGTCGACTGCTTCGGACTCNAGCACCCGCGCATCCCGNTCCNGCGTGAGAACCACCTCGCGTTCTTCNAGCGNNGTCTTCACNGCNGCACGGGCTTGCCCCACCCGCTTTCCGGCGTCGGCTTTCGCGGCCGGGGGCAGCGCTCCGATCTCCCGGTTGGCCAGAGCTAANGGCGAACGGTCCCCCGCATGCGCCAGGCGGGCCGCCTTCAGGGCATCNAGATCGTCGGCTGCAGCGAAAGCCGCGCGAGCGTCCGCCACCATCGCTTCGACCGCATCAGCGTCGAGGGACGCGACCTGCTTGGGGTCGAAATTCGTGTTGGGACCGGACATGGGACGGTCAGTATCCCAGGAACGCTCTACTCGCCGAGGACGGCCCGCGCCAGCGTGTCCACCTGGGTGTCGAGGTCACCGGCACCGTCCAGGACCACGTCGGCGTTCTCCGGAGCCTCGTAGCTTTGACCCATACCCGTCATGTTCGGCAGATTCCCCGCCGCTGCCTTCGCATACAGGCCCTTCGGGTCGCGCTCAGCACACACCTCCACCGGGGTGTCCACGAACACTTCGAGGAAGTCGCCCTCGTCGAACAGCGCAGCCGCGGCCTCGCGATCGGCTCGATACGGCGACACCAGTGCGACGAACACCACGAGCCCGGCGTCGCTCATCAACTTGGCGACTTCCGCGACGCGGCGAACATTCTCCGCTCGGTCTTCCGCGGTGAATCCGAGATCCTTGTTCAGCCCCGTACGAACATTGTCGCCGTCGAGAACGTATGTATGGACGCCCATGGCGTGCAGTCGTCGAACGGTCGAATCTGCAATCGTCGACTTGCCCGAGCCCGGTAGTCCGGTCAACCAGACCACGCGACTGGGGTGACCCATCAAAGCGGTGCGGGCCTGATCTGTGACGTCATACTCGTGGGGAACCACGTTGAAGGCGCGACGCATGGCGTGCCGCACCAGCCCGGCCGCCACGGTGTCCGCCGTCACTCGATCCACCAGCAGGAAGCCACCGGTGTCTCGGCACCTGTCGTAGGCATCCATCGGGATGGGACGGTCCGTGGCAACTTCGACTCGGCCAATGTCGTTCATCTCCAGTACTCGGGCGGCGCTCTCGTGCCCGGAGACGACATCGAGCCGGTGGCGAACGTTCGTCACCGTCGCTGGAACCGAGCGGGAGCCCGACACCAGCAGGTAGGACCGACCATGGGCCAGGGGCTCTTCACCGATCCACACCATGTCGGCGGAGTACCGGTCTGCCGGTTGCAGGGTCGCGCCATCGGGATCTTTTCCAGCCAGCACATCTCCGCGGGTGACGTCGACCTCGTGATCGAGGGTGATGGTCACCGCCTGGCCGGTGACGGCTGTTGTGGCACCGCCCGAGCGGTCCCCGTCGTAGGTGACGATCCGGTCCACTCGCGCCGTTCGCCCCGAATCAGCAACGGTGACCTCGTCGCCAGAGGAAATAGAGCCCGAGACAACCGTTCCCGCGTAGCCGCGGAAGTTGCCCTCCGCGCGAACGATGAATTGCACGGGGAAGCGCAATCCGGCCGTCTCCTTCCCGACTGCGGGCTCCCAATCGGACAAGAACTCCAGCAGGGTGGGGCCGGAGTACCACGGCATGCTCTCCGAACCACCGGTGACGTTATCCCCGGCGAACGCACTCATGGGAATGGCGGCCACGTGTGCAACACCCAGTCGCGTCACGGTCGCCTGCACCGTGGCGACGATGTCGTCAAAGGCGGCCTGTTCGTATTCGACCAAATCCATCTTGTTCACCGCGATGACGACCGTCGTAACTCCCATCAGGGCACAGACGGTCAGGTGCCGGTGTGTTTGCGGACGAACACCACGGGCGGCGTCGACGAGCAGAATCGCGACGTCGCCGTTGGAAGCAGCTACGGCCATGTTCCGGGTGTATTGCTCATGTCCCGGCGCATCGGCGATGAGCACCCGCCGACCGTTGGGCAGATTCATGTGTCGGTAGGCCACGTCGATGGTGATGCCTTGTTCGCGCTCGGCTTCCAGGCCATCGGTCAGTAAGGAAAAGTCGACTTGGCCGATCGGGATCGTCGAACCTCCCCGACGAGTCGTGCGCGCGTATTCGAGTTGGTCGACCGGAACAGAGTCGGTTTCGGCGAGCAGACGGCCGATCAGCGTCGACTTCCCGTCGTCGACGGAACCGCAGGTCACCAGGTGCAGGACCGGAGTCGCCTCCATTAGAAATACCCCTCGGCCTTCTTGGATTCCATCGATCCGCCACCTTCGCCGTCGATGAGTCGACCGGCCCGCTCGGAGATTTTCGACTCCTCCATCTCCGCGATCAGGGTTGGCAGATCGTCGGCGGTGGACTCGACCGCCCCCGTCAGCGGGTAGCAGCCCAGAGTGCGAAATCGCACCGATTTCATCTCCGGCGTCTCGCCTTGCTCGAGCGGGTAACGGTCGTCGTCGACCATGATCCAGGTTCCATCTCGTTGCACGACCGGGCGCTCTTTGGCGAAATACAAAGCCGGAATCTCGATCCCTTCACGCTCGATGTATCGCCACACGTCCAGCTCCGTCCAGTTCGAAAGAGGGAACGCGCGCATGGTTTGTCCCTCCGCCAGAGCCGTGTTCGCGGTCCTCCAGAACTCGGGGCGTTGCTTTCGCGGATCCCACCGGTGCCCCGGCTCCCGCAGGCTGAAGATCCTCTCTTTGGCTCGGCTGCGCTCTTCATCCCGCCGCGCTCCGCCGATGGCCGCGTCGAATCCGTAGTGGTCCAGCCCCTCACGAAGGGCAACTGTCTTCATGATGCGCGTGTACTCGTGCGTTCCATGACTGAAGGGGCTCACTCCATCTGCTACCGCCTGCTGGTTCGTGGCGATGCGAAGATCGAGTTTGAGTTCTTGCGCACGTCGATCGCGAAACTCGATCATCTCGCGAAACTTCCACGTTGTATCGATATGCATGACAGGAAAAGGCAGTGGAGCTGGGTGAAAAGCCTTCAGCGCTAGATGCAGGAGCACCGAGGAGTCTTTGCCGATGCTGTAGAGAAGAACAGGGTTGCGAAATGCGGCCGCCGTTTCTCGATAGATGTGGATCGCCTCCGATTCCAATTCATCGAGAACCGCGCTATAGGCGACCACTGCGACTCCTCCCACTTGTGTGCACGCGTCCACGCCAGCACGCGCGGGGCTCGATGGTAATCCCGAACTCTTCGACCAGGCTCAGGCCTCGGACAGGACTTCCTTCTCTTCCTGGACGGCCATGCTGCCATCACCGAAGCGCGGGTCCTCACCCTTGGCAGCCAACGCCGCAGCCCGGGCCTGTCTCTTGGATTCCGCCAGTGCCTCGCCTTCTGCCGCAACATCCGCATCGATCGGATGGTTATCGATGCTCGTACGGGGATGCCTCGCCGCGATCCACTCATCAAGCTCAGGGCCCGACTCATAGGACGTGATCAGGCAGTACCTCGGCTCGCTGCCCGGATGCCACACCGCGTGGTAGAAGCTTTGCGTGTCGATGACGACCTGCTGTCCGGCCGGCATCGGAATGCGCACCTCCGTCGTTGGGTCGTCCTTGTCCGAGCGCAAGATCATGACGGACTCGGCGTCATCGGTGAGATTGAAGAAGGCGCGCACGATCCATCCCGTTCCTTCGGGATTGAGACGGTTGTTGTCGTCTCTGTGCAGGTTGTAAAGAGCTTCGCCGTAGGTGTTCGGCTGCAGCTCGATCACGCGGCAGCGCCCGACGTTGGCTCCGGGCTCGAGCGCGCGCCGGGTAAGAACCGGTGCGATATCCACGTTCTCGGTGACCCACACGCCGTCCTTGTCTGTCTTCGGAGGTGTGTGATTCCAGAACCCGTTGCACTCCATGTCGCCGTAGGCGCTGGCGAGGGGCGCGAAACGCGTATCGCCGGAGGACTTCCAATCGACGTAGACAAGGTCTTCCCACTCCCGCGGATCGGATGCCTGGTCGTAACTGTCCACGACCACGTATCCGGATTCCTCCATGACGGGGAGTACTCGGTAACCGTCCTTATCCATCGCGTCTTTCCCTTCCATCCGACAGCATGTCCGCCAGGCCGGCTACATCCTCGCACCCGATCTCGGCGGACTCGGGGACGCAACCGGGTGTGTCAGTACGGGCTAGATCACACCATCTCCTGCATACAAGGCGATGGCGACAGAGATGGCAGCGTTCAGCGACTCCACCGAAGCAGCTATGGGAATCCGCGCCGTCCACTCGACGGCCTGGAGAAGTTCGGTCGATACGCCGTGGGCTTCCGAGCCGACGATCCACACCCAATCGTCTCGGGTGATGCCACGGTCCGCGCCCGCCGTCACAGCCGCGACCACGTCGACCTGCGCTGCTCCATGAAGTGCTATCGGTGTCCGCCCGCGGGCAATGACGTCGATTACCCCATGTTCTTCCAGGCCTGTCACCACAGGCAGGCGAAAGATCGATCCAGCACTCGCGCGGACAACCTTGGGGTTCCAGGCGTCCACCGACCCCTCCGTCGTTGCGACCCCGGCCGCCCCGACCGCCTCCGCCGTTCGAATGATGGTGCCGAGGTTTCCCGGGTCGGAGATGCGATCACACACCACGATGGGGCCCCGCCGCGCGATAAGGCTGTCGGCAGTCGTCGTGGGAAGCGTGCACTGCGCAACGATTCCCTGCGGTGTCGCTGCATCCCCGATCGCAGCCACGACCCGCTGGGTCGCCGCGTGGAAAGGAATACCGAGATTGAGAACTCGAGCCATCAGGGGGTGGTCCTCGACTCCGACGACTTCGACGACCTCAATCCCAAGACCTGCCTCGAGGGCCGCCGTTACACAATCCGGCCCCTCGGCCAGAAAAGATCCCGACCGCAGTCGACCTTTGCGTTCGTGAAGACGACGAAGCCGGGCGACGTGCTCGGACCTGGTACTGGTCAGCACACGTCCTCCCGGCCTCGGCAGGTGCTTGATTACGCGGCGGTAGCGGGAAGGGCTCCCTTGGCGACGTCGACGAGAGCTGCGAACGCGTCTGGATCGTTCACCGCCATTTCGGCGAGCATGCGACGATCCACTTCCACATCCGCGGCCTTCAAGCCTTGAATGAATCGGTTGTACGTCATCCCGTTGGCACGAGCTGCCGCATTGATGCGTTGGATCCACAGTCGCCGGAAATCACCCTTGCGGGTGCGACGGTCGGCGTAGGCGTAGACCATCGAATGAGTGACCTGCTCCTTGGCCTTGCGGTACAGCCGTGAGCGCTGACCCCGATACCCCGAGGCCCGCTCGAGAACCTCGCGACGCTTCTTTTGTGCGTTGACCGAACGCTTGACGCGTGCCATGGCGTCCTCCTAATCCTGGTTGAACGGTGCGCTTTAGCGACCGAGGAGCTTGTTGACCTTCTTGGTGTCTGCCTTGGAGACGGGATCGTCGGCCATCAGCCGACGGGTGCGCTTGCTGGACTTGCTCTCCAGCAGGTGTCGCCGGTTGGCCTGCTCGTGGGTGAGCTTGCCGGATCCGGTGACCTTGAATCGCTTCTTGGCACCGCTGTGCGTCTTCTGCTTGGGCATGAGGCCCTCCTCCTTCTTCGCGAGCCTGCTGGTGACTCGTTGCCTTCTTCTTGACTTAGGTCTGTTCTTGTCAGTCTTTGCTCGTTGGTCCGTTGAGGCTCTAGACGTCTACGTCCACATCGTCATCAACCTCCGACTCGGCTTTCGCTTTGCGCGATGCATCCGACTTCCGCCTGTGTGGCGCGAGAACCATCAGCATGTTTCGACCATCCTGCTTGGGATTCGCCTCCACGTACCCCAACTCCTCCACGTCTTCGGCGAGACGGGCGAGCAGCCGAAGCCCCAACTCCGGTCGACTCTGCTCCCGACCGCGGAACATGATGGTGATCTTGACCTTGTCGCCTGCCTTGAGGAAGCGCTCCACGTGACCCTTCTTGGTCTCGTAGTCGTGCTGGTCGATCTTGGGTCGAAGCTTCATCTCCTTGATGATGGTGTGCGTCTGGTTCTTGCGGGATTCGCGTTCCTTCAGTGCTGCCTCGTACTTGAACTTGCCGAAGTCCATCAACTTGCACACCGGCGGCTTGGCCATGGGTGCTACTTCGACGAGATCAAGATCGGCTTCCACTGCGAGACGGAGGGCGTCTTCGATGCGAACGATGCCCACCTGCTCACCGTTGGGTCCGACGAGGCGAACCTCGGGTACGCGGATCCGGTCGTTAATGCGTGTTTCGACGCTGATAGCGCCTCCTTGCGTCATTCGTCGGGCTGCTGCGCCGGTTGGCGAAGCCGTCACCACCGCGCGGAGACGACGAAACCTCCGCTGCAGCGCAGACGAAGGCCCGGTGAACCGTCGGTGGGCATACAGCCACCGATGGTGGGACCCGATCGACCGGAAGTCGTCAGGTGGGAGACGGGCTCCGCTTGCGCGATCCTGGGCTGAGCCCCGAATCGTGGAGATGACAGAGTATCAGCCGTGCCCGACCGTGCCTCCGCCTCCTCGAATGACGTACCGCCCGAGCAGGCGTCCCCCGAGGAGATGTCCGCAGGGTCGGCGGCCGGCCTGGATATCGCCGATGTTCCCGCCGTGGAGGTCGTGCTCACGGTTGCCATGCACCTGTTGACCGCATCGGCCGTCGCCTGCGGCTTGGCAACGAACGACGACGGCTCCCCGCGGGAGGCCGATCTGGCCGAGGCGCGGGTTCTGATCAATGCTTTGGCCGCATTGGTCACCGCGAGTGCACCGGATCTCGGTTCTATGCACGCCGCGCCGCTGCGAGACGGGCTCACCGCCGTGCAGCGAGCGTTCCGTGAGGCTTCGTCGATTCCCGATCCTCCCGGCGAAGGTCCCGGTGAACGGTGGACGGGCCCGATCACGTAACCGCAGCACCGCGTGCTACTCATCCGCGGTGATGATCTCAATACCCGCCGGCACCAGGGCGAGAACCCGAGCCGGGATCGACCTCGCGTACTCATCGGCTCTCTGCGTGGGAAGCGTGACGCGGACGGTCCCGGATGACGCATCGACGGACACGTCCGGCACCGACGCCTCCCCCGATTCTGACGCCCATACCTCGCTGAGTAGTGCGGCCGCGTGATCGAGCGGGTCCCGGTTCGCCAGTTCCACAAGATCGGGTTCGGCCACGACAGCCGATGACGGTCCCGCAACATCGATCACCACGGCTTCGCACCCGTCATCCAACGCCGCCTGGGCCACCTCCGGGCCCGATACGGGCACTGGCCGGGCGTGCGGATTCCATCGATGCATCGCGTCCAGACCGGTGAACGCCAACAGGCCCCGTCGTCCGTCGGCCGCAACCATCGACACCACAGACATCTGCGATCCGCCATATCCGCCAGATGCGCCAGATCCGCCAGACTCACCGGTGTCCGTGGGGCTCGCCACGATTGCAACGATCAATCGCCCTTCTCGCACGGCGTCCCGCAGCCGCTTGGGATCGACGGGAGCGGACAGCGCAGCACAGATGTCTGGGTCGGTCGATCCGTCGTCGGCGGTGAACCGGCCGGGAGAGACCAAACGTCGACCGTGACCTGGCTCATTCATCGTCGCCGGAGGCTCGGGCTGATTCGTCATCGCCGGAGGCTCGAGTCCGTCCCCGTGTTCCACGACGGCAGCCTAGGCGGCACAATCCGTCGGTGCCTTCGAACCCTGTGACGGGTGTCGCCCCCGCCACCCGCTCCACGGCGGCGATCCTCGCCGTGGTGGTCCTCGTTGCCGTCAACCTTCGACTCGCACTCTCGAGCCTTCCGGCGGTCGCGACGCTGATTCAGGATGAGACGGGCTGGAGCGACGCCTTCATCGGTGCACTGACGACCGTTCCAGTCTTAGGCATGGGTGTCTTCGCGCTCGGCGTGCCCCGGCTGGCGGGTCGGATCGGCAGGAGAAGTGCGGTAAGCCTGGCCCTCGTGGCGATGGCCGCCGGCTTGACGCTTCGGTTGGCCGGAGCAGTTGCCGTCACGTTGCTGCTGTCGGCCATGCTCGCGGGCTTATCCATCGCGATTCTTGGTGGCTTGGTTCCCGGAATCGTGCGCGAGCGGCTATCGAATTCGATGGGCTTGGCCACCTCCCTGTGGACCGCGGCCATGATGGGTGGAGCTGCTCTCGGCGCAGCATTGACCTTGCCGTTGTCGGATCTGACCGGCGGATGGAATCGAGCGCTGGCGTTCTGGGCGCTGCCGGCCGTCGCCGCACTCGTGGCCTGGCTGTGGTTGGAGCGCGACCAACAAGCGAGCGTGGCGACCGTCACCATCGTCCGGTTGCGGGATCTGCCGTGGCGAGATTCGACCGCGTGGGCGTTGACCGCGTTCATGAGCGTGAACTCGGTCGTCTTCTACAGCATGTTGGCGTGGACAGCCTTGTCCTACGCTGAGCGCGGCTACACGCCGGAAACAGCCGGACTGTTCTTCGGCATCTTCACGGGCTCGGGAATCATCGCCGCGCTCACCTTGCCGGCGTGGTCCCATCGAACCCAGCGACGTCGCACCCTGTTCACCGCCACGGTCGTGGGCTGCTCCGCGAGTCTGGTTGCCATTGCGCTGGTCCCAACATTCGCTCCCCCGTTGATTCTGGTGGCCTTGTCCTTCACG
>NZLD01000017.1 GCA_002694095.1 Micrococcales bacterium
CTTCTTCGCGGTCGACTTCTTCGCGGTCGACTTCTTCGCGGTCGACTTCTTCGCGGTCGACTTCTTGGCGGGTTCCTCAGCCGTCTTAGGCGCAGGAGGTGTCGCCGCCTTCGCCTTCGCCGGGCGGACGTCCTGCTCAATAACGACGCCATCAGAAACAACGACGGTGATGTGGCTGGTCCGCTTGCCAACTCGGTAGGCGCGTCCTTGCGCGCGGGGGCGAATGCGCTTGAGCGTGGGGCCCTCGTCCACGAAAGCCTGGGCAATCACCAGGTCGCGGGCTTGCATGCCGTGATTGTTCGTGGCATTGGCAATCGCACTCGCGAGCACTTTGCCCACCGGCTCACTCGCAGCCTGTGGAGCGAACCGCAGCACGTCTTGCGCGTCTCCCGCCTGCATCCCACGGATGAGGTCGATGACGCGCCGTGCCTTCATGGGCGTGACGCGGACGTACCGCGCTTGGGCCCTGGCTTCCATTGCTTTCCCCTTGCTCGCTCGTCGTGACTGGTAGTTGGTTTGGTGTGATGACCTAGCGGCGCTTGGCCTTGCGGTCGTCCTTTACGTGACCCTTGAATGTCCGCGTGGGTGCAAACTCACCGAGCTTGTGTCCCACCATGTTCTCGCTGACGAACACGGGAACGTGCTTGCGCCCGTCGTGGACGGCGATCGTGTGACCGAGCATGGCCGGCACGATCATGGAGCGGCGCGACCACGTCTTGATCACGTTCTTGGAACCCGACTCGTTCTGCGCGTCCACCTTCTTGATGAGGTGGTCGTCGACGAACGGACCCTTCTTCAGGCTGCGTGGCATCTGTTGATCCCCTAGCGCTTCTTGCCGGTCTTGCGGCGGCGGACGATGAATTTGTCGCTGGCCTTCTTGGCCTTGCGAGTGCGGCCCTCGGGGCGACCCTTCGGATTGACGGGGTGACGGCCGCCGGAGGTCTTTCCTTCTCCACCGCCGTGTGGGTGGTCGACCGGGTTCATGGCCACGCCACGAACGGTCGGGCGCTTGCCCTTCCATCGCATGCGGCCGGCCTTACCCCAGTTAATGTTCGACTGCTCGGCATTGCCGACCTCACCGACCGTCGCACGAGAACGCAGGTCAACGTTGCGAATCTCACCCGACGGCATACGCAACTGCGCGTAGGGGCCGTCCTTCGCGACCAACTGCACGCTGGCGCCGGCCGATCGAGCAATCTTGGCTCCCCCACCCGGCTTGATCTCCACCGCGTGGATAACGGTTCCCACAGGAATGTTGCGCAGAGGCAGGTTGTTGCCAGGCTTGATGTCAGCACTGGGACCAGTCTCGACGCGGTCGCCTTGCTTCAACTTTTCCGGAGCGATGATGTAGCGCTTCTCGCCGTCGGCGAAGTGCAACAGAGCGATGCGGGCGGTGCGGTTGGGGTCGTACTCAATGTGAGCGACCTTGGCAGGCACGCCGTCCTTATCCGCCCTCTTGAAATCAATGAGTCGGTAGGCGCGCTTGTGACCACCGCCCTTATGTCGGGTAGTGATCTTTCCTGAGTTGTTTCGACCGCCTGACTTCGACAGTGGCCGCAGCAGAGACTTCTCGGGTTCCGACCGCGTGACCTCGACGAAATCGGCAACGCTCGAGCCGCGACGACCGGGGGTCGTAGGCTTATATCTACGGATTGCCATGGTGTGTCCGTTCCTTCTATCTCGTCAATTCACGCCGGTCAGGAGACCGGTCCTCCGAAGATGTCGATGCGGTCGCCAGCGGCGACAGTGACAATCGCGCGCTTTGTCGCTGCACGACGCCCCCACCCGTACCGGGTACGCACCCGCTTACCTTCGCGATTGTTGGTATTCACGCCGGTCACCTTCACACCGAACACCTGCTCGACCGCAAGCTTGATCTGCGTCTTGTTGGCATCTGGGGCGACGATGAACGTGTACTTGTTCTCATCGAGCAATCCGTAGCTCTTCTCCGAGACAACGGGAGAGATGAGTACGTCCCTGGGGTCGGCGATCCTCATGCGCCCACCTCGCTTTCGGATGCGACGGCCTTAGCGCCCTTGCCAGATGCGGGTCCGGAGACGAAGACATCGAAGGCCGCTTGCGTGAAGACAACGCGGTCATTAATCAGGACGTCGTAGGTGTTCAACTGATCGGGTGCAACCACCATGACCTCCGGCAGGTTGCGCAGACTGAGCCACGATGCCTCTTCGTCACGTGTGACGACGGCCAAGCAGCCACCTTCAACCCCGACTGCAGCGAGCGCTGCCACCGCAGCCTTCGTGGACGGGACGTCCTCAGAGGCAAAGGTCGTGACCACGTGCACGCGTCCGTCCCTGGCTCGATCAGACAGAGCGCCGCGAAGGGCGGCCGTCTTCATCTTCTTGGGAGTGCGTTGGGTGTAGTCGCGAGGGGACGGCCCGTGCACGGTGCCACCGCCGGTGAACTGCGGCGCCCGGATCGACCCTTGACGGGCGCGGCCCGTTCCCTTTTGCTTGTACGGCTTGCGTCCACCACCGCGCACCTCGGCCCGCGTCTTGGTGTCGTGGGATCCCTGTCGGGCTGCAGCAAGCTGGGCGACGACCACCTGGTGGATCAGGGGGACGTTGACCTGAACGTCGAAGACCTCCGCGGGGAGATCGACCGAGCCCGACTTCTTGCCTGCCGGGTCGAGAACATCTACCGACGTCATGCGCTGACCTCCTTCATGGCTTCCTTTGCGGCCGTCGTGACGAGAACGAGACCACCCTTGGGGCCAGGGACAGCGCCCTTCAGGAGCAGCAGGCCTTTCTCGGTGTCCACCCCCGCAACCGTCAGGTTTTGCGTCGTCTGACGATCAGAGCCCATGCGACCGGCCATCCGCATGCCCTTGAAGACACGCCCGGGAGTCGCGCAGCCACCGATNGAACCAGGTGACCGGTGCTTGCGCTGCACGCCGTGTGACGCGCGCAACCCGTGGAAGCCATGACGCTTCATGACGCCGGCAAAGCCTTTGCCCTTGGTNGTCCCGACAACGTCGACCCGNTGGCCAACCTCGAACGTNTCNGCACCGAGTTCNTGCCCGAGGGTGTATNCGGAGGCATCGGCTGTCCGCANCTCGACGAGATGGCGGCGCGGGGTNACGCCCGCTTTCGAGAAGTGACCGCTCATTGGCTNGTTCACCTTGCGCGGATCGATGGCCCCGAAACCCAACTGCACGGCGTCGTATCCATCCGTTTCCGGGGTACGCACCTGCGTCACGACGCACGGGCCAACCTGAACGACGGTCACCGGGATGACACGGTTGTTGTCATCCCAGATCTGCGTCATNCCGAGCTTGGAGCCCAGGACGCCCTTGATTGTTCTCGACATGACCTATCCCCTACAGCTTGATCTCGATNTCGACGCCAGCCGGCAGGTCNAGGCGCATAAGTGAATCNACGGTCTTCGGTGTCGGGTCGAGAATGTCGATGAGTCGCTTNTGCGTTCGCATCTCGAAGTGCTCGCGAGAGTCCTTGTACTTGTGCGGAGAGCGNATGACGCAGTAAACGTTCTTCTCGGTCGGTAGCGGAACGGGTCCNGCCACCTGCGCACCGGTACGGGTAACCGTCTCGACGATCTTCTTCGCCGAGGANTCGATCACCTCGTGGTCATAGGCCTTGAGCCTGATGCGGATCTTCTGTGCCGCCATGGTGGCTTGCCGTCCTTCNTCTCGTTCGTGCGTCGATGTCTGGTGCCCCAACTACGCGAGTTGGGTCTTGCTGGTGTCGCATTCCGTGGTGGGCGGTGGGTCNCACCGCCCACCACGAAGCAGCGGCGGTCTCCTAGTTCAGGATCTTCGTGACGCGGCCGGCACCGACGGTNCGGCCACCTTCACGGATCGCGAATCGCAGACCNTCGTCCATGGCGACGGGCTGAATGAGCTCGACGCGCATGTCCGTGTTGTCACCNGGCATAACCATGTCCTTGCCCTCGGGCAGGTGCACGACGCCGGTGACGTCNGTCGTCCGGAAGTAGAACTGCGGACGGTAGTTGTTGAAGAACGGAGTGTGCCGGCCNCCCTCATCCTTGGAAAGGATGTAGGCCTGNGCCTCGAACTCCGTGTGCGGGGTGATCGAACCAGGCTTNCAGCAGACCTGACCGCGCTCAACGTCCTCNCGCTTGGTGCCACGNAGCAGCAGNCCGACGTTNTCGCCCGCTTGGCCCTCGTCGAGCAACTTGCGGAACATCTCNACGCCGGTGACCGTCGTCTTCTGCGCNTCGCCTGGGCGAATGCCGACGATCTCGATCTCCTCGTTCACCTTGACCATGCCACGCTCGATACGNCCCGTNACAACGGTGCCGCGACCGGTGATCGTGAAGACNTCCTCGATCGGCATCANGAACGGCATGTCGATCTCGCGCTCNGGAGTGGCGATGTACTCATCNACCGCACCCATGAGNTCCATGATCGNNTCGGCCCACTTCTCGTCTCCNTGGAGAGCCGGGAAGGCAGCNACGCGGACCACNGGGACNTCGTCNCCGGGGAANTCGTAGCTGCTGAGGAGNTCGCGAACCTCCATCTCGACGAGCTCGATGAGCTCTTCGTCGTCCACCATGTCGCACTTGTTCAGNGCAACAACGATGGCNGGCACNCCCACCTGACGGGCNAGGAGCACGTGCTCCTTCGTCTGGGGCATCGGTCCGTCNGTGGCCGCNACCACGAGGATGGCGCCGTCCATCTGCGCGGCGCCGGTGATCATGTTNTTGATGTAGTCGGCGTGACCGGGGCAGTCCACGTGTGCGTAGTGGCGAGCCTCGGTCTCGTACTCGACGTGCGCGATCGAAATGGTGATACCGCGCTGCTTCTCCTCCGGAGCCTTGTCGATCTCATCGAAAGGNGTGAAGGGGTTGACCTCGGGGTAGCGGTCATGCAGCACCTTCGTGATGGCTGCAGTCAGCGTCGTCTTGCCATGGTCGATATGACCGATGGTGCCGATGTTGATGTGCGGCTTGGTGCGCTCGAACTTGGCCTTGGCCACGTGCGTTCTCCCTTGTCTTGTGCCGTCCGGCGTTGCGCGGATCGGTTATTGCGGTTGGTTCTCTTCTGTTGTTGTGATCCGCGACTATTCGCCGCGAGCTTTCGCGATGATCTCCGTTGCCACGGCCTGGGGGACCTGGGCGTANGAGTCGAATTGCATGCTGTAACTCGCTCGGCCCTGTGTGCGACTGCGAAGGTCGCCCACGTAGCCGAACATCTCCGACAGCGGAACGAGTGCCTTGACGACGCGNGCGCCNGAACGCTCCTCCATCGCNTGCACTTGACCACGTCGGGAGTTCAGGTCACCGATGACGTCGCCCATGAAGTCCTCTGGCGTGGTGACTTCGACGGCCATCATCGGTTCGAGAAGCGCCGGCTTGGCGCGGTTGGCTGCGTCCTTAAACGCCATTGANCCGGCGATCTTGAACGCAAGTTCGGAGGAGTCGACGTCGTGGTACGCGCCGTCGAGGAGTGTGACCTTGACATCGACCATGGGATATCCAGCGAGAACGCCGTTCTCCATCGCCTCTTGGCAGCCAGCGTCCACCGAGGGGATGTACTCCCGCGGAATACGCCCACCNGTCACCTTGTTCTCGAACAGGTAACCGCCGCCTTCTTCGGTATTGGGCTCGACGGCGATGATGACCCGGCCAAACTGTCCGGAACCACCGGTCTGNTTCTTGTGCGTGTANTCGACCTTNTCGACCGGCTTGGTNAGGGTTTCACGGTAGGCGACCTGCGGCTTGCCAACGTTCGCCTCGACTTTGAACTCGCGCTTCATNCGGTCGACGAGCACCTCNAGGTGGAGCTCGCCCATGCCCTCGATGATGGTCTGGCCCGTCTCCTCGTTCGTGCTCACGCGGAAGGTNGGGTCTTCTTCTGCGAGGCGCTGGATNGCCGTACCGAGCTTCTCCTGGTCGGACTTGGTCTTNGGCTCGATCGCCACGGAGATAACCGGNTCCGGGAANGTCATCGACTCCAGNACGACGGGATTACCCGAATCGCACAGGGTGTCTCCTGTGGTGGTGTCCTTCAGCCCCATGACAGCAACGATGTCGCCGGCGCCNGTGGCGTCGATTTCCTCGCGCTTGTTGGCGTGCATTCGGTAAATCTTTCCGATCCGCTCCTTGCGGTCCTTGGTGCTGTTGAGGACCTGGGTTCCGGTNTGCAGCGTTCCGGAGTACACGCGCACGTAGGTGAGCTTGCCGAGGTGGGGATCAGACATGATCTTGAAGGCNAGGGCNCTGAAGGGNTCGTCCTCGCTNGGCTTGCGGGTCATCGCCTCTTCCTCGTTGCCCATCTTGTGGCCTTCGACAGCCTCGACGTCGATGGGGGAAGGCAGGAAGTCGATCACCGCATCGAGCATGGGCTGGACACCCTTGTTCTTGAATGCTGTTCCGGTCAGNACCGGGGTGACGGAGGCAGCCAGGGTNGCGCGACGGATGCCGTCCTTGATCTCCTGNTCGGAGAGNTCTTCNCCTTCGAGGTACTTCTCCATGACCGTGTCGTCGTTTTCNGACAAGGTCTCNAGCANCTTCTCNCGCCANTCGTCNGCCTTGGCCTGCATGTCGGCGGGNATNTCCTCGACCGCGTAGTCCTCGCCCATGGCCGTTTCTCCACGCCAGGTGAGGGCGCGCATGCCGACNAGGTCAACNACNCCGATGAAGTCGGCTTCNTTGCCNATCGGCANCTGGAGCACGAGCGGGACNGCATTNAGGCGGGAGACGATCATGTCCACGCACATGTAGAAGTCGGCTCCGGTGCGGTCGAGCTTGTTGACGAANCACATCCGCGGGACGCTGTANCGNTCNGCCTGNCGCCACACCGTCTCCGACTGCGGNTCTACNCCGGCGACGCCGTCNAANACCGCAACCGCNCCGTCGAGGACACGAAGCGAGCGCTCCACCTCGACNGTGAAGTCCACGTGCCCTGGGGTGTCGATGATGTTGATCGTGTGGTCTTTCCACTGGCAGGTGGTGGCAGCCGAGGTGATGGTGATGCCGCGCTCCTGCTCTTGCTCCATCCAGTCCATCGTGGCCGCGCCATCGTGGACTTCACCGATCTTGTANTTGATTCCTGTGTAGTACAGGATCCGCTCGGTGGTCGTGGTCTTGCCAGCATCGATGTGCGCCATGATGCCGATGTTGCGGACCCTGGCGAGGTCGATACCAAGTGCGGTGGACACNATGAGCTCCGTTGCTTTCTCAGGNCTTNTGGGCGGTTACCAGCGGTAGTGAGCGAAGGCCTTGTTGGACTCCGCCATCTTGTGTGTGTCTTCGCGCTTCTTGACGCTGGCGCCCAGGCCGTTGGAAGCATCGAGGATTTCGTTCATCAGTCGTTCCGTCATGGTCTTCTCGCGGCGCTGCCGAGAGAAACCGATCAACCAGCGCATTGCGAGTGTGGTGCTGCGAACAGGCTTCACCTCGACTGGAACCTGATACGTGGCGCCGCCGACGCGACGTGAGCGCACCTCGAGGGTGGGACGAACGTTGTCGAGTGCNCGCNTNAGNGTTTGAACCGGATCNGTGCCGGTCTTCTCNCGNCATCCTTCGAGCGCGCCGTAGACGACCGACTCGGCCTTGGATCGCTTGCCATCGAGGAGAACCTTGTTGATGAGCTGGGTGACGACCGGCGATCCGTACACNGGATCGTTNACGATCGGCCGCTTACCCGCGGGACCTTTGCGTGGCATTAGCCCTTCTCCTTCTTCGCGCCGTAGCGAGACCGGGCTTGCTTNCGGTTCTTCACACCCTGGGTGTCGAGGGCGCCGCGGATNACCTTGTAACGGACACCGGGAAGATCGCGNACGCGACCTCCGCGGACCAGAACAATGGAGTGCTCCTGCAGGTTGTGCCCGACACCGGGGATNTANGCGGTGATCTCGATGCCNGANGTGAGTCGGACGCGNGCCACCTTGCGAAGAGCNGAGTTCGGCTTCTTCGGGGTNGTCGTATAGACGCGCGTGCACACGCCNCGACGCTGCGGNCTGCCNTTNAGGGCAGGTGCCTTGGTCTTGGAGACCTTGTCCTGGCGGCCCTTACGGACNAGCTGCTGGATGGTGGGCACGAGGCGCCTCTCCTACTCTTCGTTCTNTTNNTTCCGTCTTCGCCTCCTGCGAGTCCGACCCACGCGGTCGGGCGTGTCGCGCCTTGTGGGCGCACGACGACATCGACTCATCGTGGTTGGATCCCGTCTCCCGAACTACCGCTCAGGGAGCCTGCGCACCTCTTCGAGGGGAAGCCGCACGCAGCAGGATGTGCCCGGGGCCGGGCACGAGGTGAAACAGTACCCGGGGGTCGATTTCCCGTCAAAACCGGGGTCCCCTACCCCCTCTCGCCACCCCACGGGCGGTCTGCCGCTGGGGCGGAGTGAGTGCCGGCTGAGCGTGGTTCCCGGGTTGTGATTCCCGGGTTGTGAATCCCAGGTTCTGGCATTCGTCAGTTCGTGTTGATGGCCCCGGAAATCAAGGCGACAACGAGGATGAAGATCCAAACGATGGTCATCGCCGCCCAGAATCCGATGTTGATCCAGGCGACGATCTTCGCGGAGGTGACAAGGCCGGTGCCGGTCACCCAGCCGTTGCTCGCGAGGATCTCTCGGCGGGCCTTGCTGGCGAAGACCAGAGCGATGATCGCCGGGATGATCGGGCAGAACACCCAGGACACGATGGACAGCACGAGCGCGGCAACTGCGTTGTTTGAGGTTTGTGGCGCAGGCCCGTAGGCAGGCGGCGGGGGATACGGCGGGTACGCCGGGTACTCCGGCTGGCCCGGCTGGCCCGGCTGGCCCGCGTANCCCAGCGCGTCGGTCGAGCCGGGGAGGTTCTCCCCCGGTCCAGGCGGTGGCGGCGACGGCCACTGGGGGGTGGCTGCCGGGACTTGTTGCTCTTCTCCGAAACCCGATGAATCGGGCGTCGGCTGGTCGTTCGTGTTGTCGCTACCGGACTCGGGAGGCTGGGTCATGAGACCAGCATGTCACGGAACGCCAAGTGTTGGCATGGGTAGCGGTCGGATCGGGAACAATGTCACCGTGACGCGTTGGCCGGCCGCACTCTTGTTCGACATGGACGGAACCTTGATCGAGTCTCATGCGAATGTCGATCGCGCGTGGGCCAGGTGGGCGACTCTGCACGGTCTCGACCCAGAGCCGGTGCTGGCGGAAGTCCACGGCTTGCCCGCCGACATCACCGTCGCCCGGTGGTTTCCAGACGCATCACCCGACGACGTTGCCTCACTGGCCGCCGAGCAACTTCGCCTGCAATACGACGACGTGGAGGGGATCGAACCGATCGACGGGGCAGTTGATCTTCTGGCCTTCCTCGACGAGCAGTCGTGGCCGTGGGCCATCTACACCAGCGCAGACGCCGAATTGGCTCGCGTCCGTCTCGCGGCCGCCGGCGTGNCGCCGCNGGNNCTNGTCACCCGCGACCAGGTCGCCNANGGCAANCCNGCCCCNGANGGCTACCTNCGCGCCGCTGATNNGCTCNACATNCCGGCCGACGGNTGCATCGTCNTCGAGGACACCGANGTGGGNNTTGCCGCGGGNCGCGCNGCNGGCATGCGCACNGTCGGGGTGCGGGGAGCCACCGGCGACCTNCCCGTTCACTCNATCAGCGAACTGCACCGGTGGCTANACGCCAGCAACTAGNCCACGNNNAGCGAATCGNCGGANCTAGTANCNGCGGTAGTCGAACTCCTCGAGCGGAACAGCGGCTCCACCCGTCGTTCCGAACGCGGCATAGTCCATCTCGTCGTACCCGGTGAACGTCGCGTACATCGCAGCCTTCGCTTCTTCGGTCGGCTCGACCCGGATGTTGCGGTACTGCGGCATACCCGTGCCAGCGGGGATCAGCTTGCCCAGAATGACGTTTTCCTTCAGTCCGAGCAGCGAATCNGANCGCGCGTGNATNGCGGCATCNGTGAGCACGCGGGTCGTCTCCTGGAAGGAAGCAGCCGACAACCACGACTCTGTCGCGAGGCTGGCCTTGGTGATCCCCATCAACTCNGGACGNCCCGAAGCAGGCGTTCCACCTTCGGCTACGACGCGGCGGTTTTGCNCCTCGAAGACACTCCGCTCGACGAGNTCTCCNGCAAGGAAAGGTGCATCCGCAGAGTCGATGATCGTGATCCGCTTCAGCATCTGGCGCACGATGACCTCGATGTGCTTGTCGTGGATGGACACGCCCTGCGAGCGATANACCTCCTGGACCTGGTCCACGAGATGCCACTGNACCTGCCGNGGGCCGAGGATGCGNAGCACCTGCTTGGGGTCGACGGCTCCNACCGTCANCTGCTCGCCAACCTCGACGTGGGCNCCNTCCTCGGTCAGCAGNCGCGCACGCTTGCTNACCTGGTGGGCAACNTCCTCNGCGCCGTCGTCGGGAACGACGATGATCTTGCGCGCCTTCTCGGTGTCTTCGATTCGNACCCGTCCGCTGACTTCGGCGATCGGCGCCACACCCTTGGGGGTGCGAGCCTCGAAGAGTTCGACCACGCGGGGAAGGCCGTGCGTGATGTCCTCACCCGCGACACCTCCGGTGTGGAAGGTGCGCATGGTCAGCTGGGTTCCNGGCTCNCCNATGGACTGCGCCGCNATGATGCCGACTGCTTCGCCGACGTCCACCAACTTGCCGGTAGCCATCGACAGTCCGTAACACATCGCGCAGGTGCCGACCGGGCTCTCGCANTTGAGCACGGTGCGCACCCGGATGGTCTCTGCTCCACTCGCGACNAGAGCTTCGAGGCGAGGNACGTCGAGCTGCTCCCCCGCGTTNCCGACAANGGTTCCGTCAACCTCCACGTCGCGAGCGAGAACCCGGGTG
>NZLD01000018.1 GCA_002694095.1 Micrococcales bacterium
TCACGGCCGACTTCTTCACGGCCGACTTCTTCACGGCCGACTTCTTCACGGCCGACTTCTTCACNGCCGNCTTCTTCACNGCCGACTTCTTCACNGCCGACTTCTTCACGGCCGACTTCTTAGGGGCCGNCTTCTTAGGGGCCGCCTTCTTGGCGGGAGCCTTCTTCGTGGCCGCCATCGTGATCTCCTCAGTTNCCGTTCCGCTGCCCGCCCGCACCCGCCAGGACGTTGCCCTCAGGCCGACGCGCTGCTGCGTGCAGGAATGGTAGGGGTGGTTTCACGGTCACGGGTCACCGGCACGCCGACCGACACGACTATCCTGCCCGTTCGGACAGGAGGCGCCATGTACAAGGCCGTGCCCGTGCAGATCGATCTGCCGGCNATGGAGCACCAGATTCTGGATCTGTGGGATCAAGAATCGGTGTTCGAGCGCTCCCTTNCGCAAGCCGAGGGGCGCCCCNTGTGGACCTTCTACGAGGGTCCTCCCACGGCCAANGGCACCCCCGGAGCCCACCACGTGGAAGCACGTGTCTTNAAGGACATCTTCCCTCGCTACCGCACAATGAAGGGGTACTTCGTGCCNCGCCAAGCAGGGTGGGACTGCCACGGATTGCCCGTCGAACTCGCGGTCGAGCGCGAACTCGGTTTCAGCGGCAAGCAGGACATCGAGAACTACGGGATCGCCGAATTCAATGAACGGTGTCGCGAATCCGTTCTCCGCCACGTCGACGAGTTCACCCACATGAGCAAGCGGATGGCGTTCTGGGTGGACACCGACTCTGCCTACTGGACGATGGATCGNGACTACGTCCAAAGCNTCTGGTGGTCGTTGAAAGANATCTTCGACGCAGGTTTACTCGTGCAAGACCACCGCGTCGCGCCGTACTGCCCACGGTGCGGGACCGGACTNAGCGACCACGAGCTCGCCCAAGGCTACGAAACGGTGGTCGACCCATCGGTCTACGTTCGCTTCCCTATCGACGACGGACCCCTNCAGGAGCGTTACCCGTCCGCGGCCCTCTTGGTGTGGACGACGACGCCGTGGACGCTGGTGTCGAATACGGCGGTGGCCGTCCGACCAGACGCCACGTACGTGGTCGTGAAAACTGCGGACAATGANNATNTCGTTGTCGCACAGGAGCTCGTGTCACACGTCTTCGGCGACAGTGACGTNGAGANNGTCGAGGAGTTCGCTGGGTCGCACCTCGAGCGCACCCNATACCNGCGTCCCTTCGACCTCGTGGACATCCCTGACTCCCACTACGTCATCCTCGCCGACTACGTCACGACNGANGATGGAACAGGACTGGTNCACCAGGCGCCGGCCTTCGGCGCAGACGACCTCGCGAGTTGTCGNAGCTACGGGCTNCCCGTCGTCAACCCGATCAATCCANACGGCACNTTCGTNGACGAGACGCCGCTGGTGGGCNGAATGTTCTTCAANACCGCCGACGANGTACTCGTAGCCGATCTCNACGAGCGGGGTCTNCTCTTTCGCCGAAACCCCTACGAGCACTCCTACCCTCACTGCTGGCGATGCCACACGCCGCTTCTGTACTACGCGCAGCCGTCCTGGTACGTCAAGACGACAGCCGTCAAGGAAGCACTTCTGGCGCAAAACGAGCAGACCAACTGGTANCCGCCGACCATNAAGTGGGGCCGCTACGGCGACTGGCTCACNAACAACGTGGACTGGGCNTTGTCACGCAACAGGTACTGGGGNACGCCGTTACCTATTTGGCGATGCGAAGCTGGACACCTCACGGCCATTGGATCGCTCGAGGAGCTGTCGTCGCNGGCCGGTAGGGACGTNGACGATCTTGATCCGCACCGCCCGTTCGTNGACGATGTCGCGATTCAGTGTCCNGAGTGCGAGAACACGGCNNATCGNGTGCCGGAGGTCATCGACTGCTGGTACGACTCCGGCGCCATGCCGTTCGCCGCACTGGGGTACCCGCGCAAGAATGCAGAACAGTTCGCGCAGCAGTACCCCGCCGACTTCATTTGCGAGGCGATCGATCAAACCCGTGGTTGGTTCTACTCCTTAATGGCCGTCGGGACTCTTGTCTTCGGAGAATCGTCATACAAGAACGTCGTTTGCCTCGGCCACATCTTGGANGAAGACGGCCGCAAGATGAGTAAGCACCTNGGGAACGTGCTCGAACCCATCCCCCTGATGGACACGCACGGNGCTGACGCAGTGCGCTGGTTCATGTTGGCCTCCGGCTCTCCGTGGCAAGCCCGTCGCGTCGGTCACACGGCGATTGCAGATGTTGTCCGCCGAACACTCCTGACCTACTGGAACACCGTTTCCTTCCAATCGCTGTATGCCAGAACCGCAGAATGGTCTCCAGCGACGGGAGCGCCAGCGACCGGGGAGCGTCCGCTCATCGACCAGTGGGTGCTCTCGGAGGCAGCACGGGTTGCCCGGGATGTGGACGATGCCCTGGACAATTTCGATACCCAGCGCGGCGGCCGGATACTCGCCGAATACATCGACGATCTCTCCAATTGGTACGTACGCCGCTCGCGCAGACGCTTCTGGGATGGAGACGAGTCCGCACTGGCTACCCTCCACGAAGCCCTACGCACCGTCACTTTGTGCCTGGCTCCGTACACACCGTTTATTGCCGAACGCGTGTGGCAAGACCTGTTCCGAGCAACTGATGATCAGGCGCCGATATCCGTGCACCTGGCGTCGTGGCCATCGCTGGAGAACGCGACCATCAACGATGATCTGCGCGACAACATGGCGCTCGTGCGCAGAGTCGTCGAACTCGGACGGGCAGCCCGGGCCGCGAGCAGCGTCAAGACGCGGCAGCCGCTCTCGCGCGCCCTAGTGTCCGCACCGGGCTGGGCAGAACTCCCCGACGAACTTGTCGCCGAGGTTGCCGACGAACTCAACGTGCGCGTCGTTGAGGTCCTCGGGGAGGAAGCCGGGCTGGTGGACGTCGTGGTCAAACCGAACTTCCGCGAACTAGGAAAGCGCTTCGGGAAGCACACGCCGGTTGTCGCCCAGGCAATAACTGATGTCGAGCCCGCCACGCTGGCAAACAGCGTTCGTGCCAGTGGTTCGTTTTCGCTCATGGTGGATGGCAAAAGTGAAGACGTCTACGCCGACGACATCATCGTGACAGAGTCACCCCGCGAAGGGTGGACGGTCGCCAGTGACGCAGAAGAGTCGGTCGCCATCGATCTTCACATCGACGACGAACTCCGGCGTGCGGGCCTTGCACGCGAACTGATCCGAGGAATCCAAGAGACGCGCAAGTCTCTGGGATTCGACATCTCGGATCGAATCTCACTGACGTGGAGCTCACACGACAGCGAGATCAACACGACTTTCTCCGAACACGGTGCGTCGATCGCCTCGGAGGTTCTCGCCACCGCCGTCGAACGCCGCGACATGCCAGCCGACTACGACCCAGTGGAAACCGACCTACCCGTGTCGGTCGGGATCGCCCGAAACTCCTAGCCAGGTGGGGAATCCGCCGACCCGTCAGGCGCGTCAATGTCAAGATCGTCGACGAGGGCGAGCTGTTGGGTGAGCATTTCTCGCACACGATCGCGAATCGCAACCAAACCCTCCTGGCCTACCGGTGGAACATCACTGACAACGACGTCTTCTGTCGTCGACGCACCATCGTCGGTAGGAGTAATGACAGTGGCGTAGCCTTCATCGGGAGCAGCGACCGGCGTTGATTGAGCTTCCTGGAGTTCGCGCTGGGCCGCAGCTAAGCGCCCTTGGAGCTGCTGAACCTGAGAGCGGAGCGCCTCGACTTCATCACCGAGTCGCTGGCCTTCGCTTGACGTGTGGGCAATGGTGTCTTCCACTTGGTCGAGGAACGCATCAACCTCGGCCATGTTGTACCCGGCTCGAATACGTGTGGTTCCGAATCGGGCGTCACGAACATTCTGTGCGCTCAAGGTCACGATCTCGACCCTAAAGCAAGACGACAAAATTGATGAGGATCTGAACCCCTAGTATGAGAATGAGAAACGCCAAATCGAGCGAGACGCTGCCGAGTCGCAGCGGTGGGATCACCCGTCGAAGGGCGCGGAGGGGAGGGTCCGTGATCGAGTACACGAATTCAGCGATCAACAGCAGAGGTCCCCGAGGCTGCCAGGATCGCGCGAAAATCCGGACGAAGTCCAAAACTAGGCGGGCAATCAAGACAAGCCAATAGAGCCACAGGACAGTGCCCAGGATCTGACCGAAGATGCTCACCGCTTCGAAACTCCTCTCACGGCTTCGTCAACTTTGATTGAAGAACCCATCCTCGGCTATCTGTGCCCGCGCCTGATCCCCGAGATCGACGTTGGCCGGTGAGAGCAGGAAGACCTTGCCGGTAATGCGTTCGATCGTGCCGTGTAGTCCATAAACCAGGCCGGCCGCAAAATCGATGATGCGCTTGGCGTCCATCTCATCCATGTCGCCCAGGTTCATGATGACCGGCACCCCAGCGCGAAATTCCTCACCGATGCGACGCGCGTCGTTATACGAGCGGGGATGGATGGCTTCGATGCGGCTCAGGTCCGCCATCGCGGGGCGTCCCACCGCTACTGACGACGGGGCGCGATCGGTCGCGGAATCTGGCCTGATGGTCCGAACGCCTCGAGGCTCGTTGATAGGCCGCACGCTGCGCGCCTCGTACACATCATCATCGACCTCGTAGCGATCCCGGGAACTCCGGCGGCTGTTGCGTTCCCGGCGGGATTCCCGAGCCGGCTCCTCGTAGTCGTCATACTCGTCGTAATCCTCGTAAGAGGCGTCCTCCACCAACCCGAGGTAAACGGCCATCTTGCGCATTGCGCCAGCCATCGCCCACCTCCGTGATGTCGTTTTTCGCCCTCACGGACCCGCCAGCGGCGACCGTGAAATCCTCCTTCTCTGACGCTACTGCACCGGAGGGCGTTCCCCGAGTATCGCTCCCCCGATACGCACCTGTGTCGCCCCCGCGGCGACGCCGGCTTCGAGGTCGTTGCTCATGCCAGCCGAGATCTCTCGGGCATGCGGCCAGGAGGTTCGCAAACGCGCCGAAATCTCGCGCAACCGATCGAATGCCGCCCGTGGATCCATGCCGGTGTCCGGGTGGGGTGCCACCGCCATGACGCCCGCCAGGTGCAGAGCCTCGTGCCTAGTTACAGCCTCGGCAAGGGATTCGACGTCATCGGGATCGACTCCCCCGCGCCCTGGGTCAGGAATCGGATCCACGCTCACCTGCAGCAGGACCTGCACCGGTTTTCTATCGAATCGTTCCACGGCGCCGGCGAGAGGCCCGATGAGTTCATGCCGGTCGATCGATTCGACGACGTCTGCCCATCGTGCAACGGACGACACTTTGTTGCGCTGTAAGCGACCGATCATGTGCCAGCGGAGGTCTTCGCTGCTCACTTCGGCACGTTTGGCTCGGGCCTCTTGATCTCGGTTTTCTCCGAGATCGGTGACTCCGAGTTCGGCGAGGAGCGAAACGTCACTGGCAGGGAAGGTCTTCGTCACAACGACAAGTTGAACCTGGTCGTCGTCTTCCCTTCGACCAGCAGCGATCCGCGCAGATTCGATGCGCTCGTGAACATCATGAAGTCGCTGCGCTAGGACNTCTCGCCTNGTCGCCGTCACGATTCGTCCGCATCANTCGACGTGGCAGAGACCACNGCAAGTGCCTGTCGACCCGAACGCCCACTGCGAGCCTGTGCNATCGAACGGCGATANCTGAACCATGTTGCCGANNCATACGTGCACTCCCTNCCCTGCAGGAGTTCTTCGCCGTCGATAGCGATACCCAGTTCGATGAGCCGCTCCTTGCTCCCGGCGCGAATGTCGATGCCAAAGCCCTCGTCCTTCTGCTCGTGCGGAGCCCGCTGCGAATGCACGGGTTGCCTCACCCTGATTACCAGAGCCGCGTGCGCGACACGATCGCTCACCGCCGCTCGCACCGCATCGTGCCGCTCGGCATCCACTCGNTAGCACTCACCACAGATCGCAGGACCAAGAACCGCACCGATGTTTTCTGCTCCGGCGCTGGTCATCTCGGCGACTACCGATCCGATCACGTCTTCCACGAGTCCTTTCCATCCGCAGTGTGCGACGCCTAGCACAGGCGTGCCGTCGCGTCGATGACCATGNAGACCGATGATGGCGCAGTCGGCACCCAACGCCACCAANCCGATGTCGTTCCNATCNGTNACCAGCGCATCGACGTCAGCGAACGTGTCCGGNNTNGTCACCCATGCCACATCAGCGCCGTGCGANGCGCGAATGAAGGCCAGCCCCTCCTTCGCCTTCAGAGCCGATGCCAAGTGCCGTCGATTGGTCTGCACCGCATCTTCGTCGTCACCGACATGATCGGCGAGATTTCCCGCAGCGAAGTCACCGACGCTGCNCCCACCATCGGCACGTGAGATCACGTACNTNCANGACGCACCCAATGACGCGTGACGTGGACACGACCACGTGCCGGCGAGTGTCCGTAGNTCGGGGAAGNCCCTACTGCCACTCGCGTCTGTTGCCACGCGTTACCTCAGGAAATCTGGAACGTCCAAGTCGTCATCAGAATCGGCGAATACCGTTGCCTTCGGCTGTTGCACGGCCGGGATATCTCCCGTCGCATCGNTGGATCGAGCNGGAGCCGCCACCNTACGGACCGGAGGCTCACCNCCTTCGAAACCCGCAGCGATNACCGTCACGCGAACCTCATCACCCAAGGTGTCNTCAATGACAGCACCGAAGATGATGTTCGCCTCGGGATGAGCGGCGTCACTGACNNGGCGAGCGGCTTCGCTGATCTCGAACAGGCCCAGGTCACTACCGCCGGAGACCGACAACAANACCCCGTGGGCTCCATCGATTCCCGCTTCGAGGAGGGGGCTGGAAANGGCCTTTTCTGCGGCCTGCNTCGCCCTATCNTCGCCTCGCGCCGANCCGATGCCCATCAANGCAGANCCNGCCGCGTGCATNACGCTCTTGACGTCGGCGAANTCCAANTTAATCAATCCGGGTGTCGTGATCAGATCCGTGATGCCCGAGACACCCTGCAGCAGAACGTGATCGGCTTGCCGGAACGCGTCGATCACGCTGATCTCGCGATCTGCTAANGACAACAGGCGATCGTTCGGAATGACGATGAGCGTGTCGACCTCGGTGCGCAGATCCTCGACGCCNTGATCGGCCTGCACTTGCCGACGGCGACCTTCGAAGCCGAACGGACGCGTGACAACGCCGATGGTGAGCGCTCCNAGAGACCGGGCAACCTGGGCAACGATGGGTGCTCCACCAGTGCCGGTTCCNCCGCCTTCACCCGCAGTGACAAAGACCATGTCGGCGCCCTGGAGGACTTCCTCGATCTCTTCGATGTGATCTTCCGCCGCCTTGCGCCCAACCTCCGGGTTCGCGCCAGCTCCGAGGCCTCGCGTCAACTCCCGGCCGATGTCGAGCTTGACGTCGGCGTCGCTCATCAAGAGCGCCTGTGCGTCGGTGTTAATGGCGATGAACTCCACGCCCTTCAAGCCGACCTCNATCATGCGGTTGACCGCATTCACGCCACCGCCGCCAATACCGACGACCTTGATTACNGCCAAGTAGTTTTGAGGAGCCGCCACTGCNGCTCGTCCTTTCCTCCACGTCGACGCGAGGGGGCGCATCGACTCGTGCGGCTCGAAGCCCAAGTCTCAACCTTTACTTCAGGCTGAAACATCGTCGGGCCCTGAGCCGGCGGGAGGNTAGGGGGTGCAACACCTTCGACGCAAGACGAAAAGCAGAAAGTTTTGATTTTTTTATTCCTTGNGGCCCTTTTCTCCAAAAGTGGCCGGTAGCGATGGCGCGCTGACGTCGTAAGCCTGGGCGCGGCGCGGCAACAACGAGCGCAGAACCTCTGCCTTGAACTCCGCTTCCTGGGAATTGCCCCAGCGCACGATCGACTTGTTCCTGAGTCCCAAACGAATGTCATCGACGCTCACCGCCTGGATCACCCGGACCCGCTTCTCCAGGTCAGCGGGAAGGGAAGACGCGACCTTTACTGCCTCGGCAATGGCGCCCTCGTCACCACGGATGATTGGACCAGTGAGCCACAACCCTCCGGGTGGATCGAAGATGTTCCCCCCTGCATCGACACCCCGTCGATCCTCGCCTTGCATGACAACGGCTACCGGAGACCGTTCGGTCACGGCGATCACGACATCCTGTGGCCATGCGCGCCGAACCTCAACCGATGCCACCCACGGCAGCTCGAGCACGCGAGCCTGGGCCGAAGCGGTATCCAGGCGCGCGATTGGCGTACCGGCCGGGATGGATGCAGCCGATCGAACCTCCTGCTCGCCCACCAATTCCCCCTCGTCACTCAAGCCAATGACCGATACCTGATGCACAGCAAGCAGCGACGAGAACCAGGCTGCCCACACGGCGCCGCCGATCAGCGCCACCACCAGCACGAGGCTGGCCAATCGCCACCACCGTCGCCGCTGCGCCCGAGCCACCCAACGATCGGCGACCGCGCGCCGCCGACGACGCCTGCGCGTGAACCGGAACCGCCGCCGGCGGACTTTCCGTTTCGGCCCGGCTGCGCGCTCGTTGCTGGTTTCCTGGTCTGGTCCCGACGTCGAGGCAGGCACACTGTTCCGCTCGAGCCTCGGGTTGTCGATCACCGTCATAGCCGACTCCGGAGGCGATCGAGGACTTCGGTGCCCAACATGCCGATATCTCCGGCGCCGAGGGTCATCACGATGTCACCGGCACGCGCGCGATCGGCGAGGATCCCGGCGACAGCGGTCCAGGACGGTTCGAAGATCGCGTCGCCCTCGGGCAAGGGAACATTCGCTGCGAGGGTCTGTCCGCTGGCACCTGGAATCGGCTCCTCACCGGGAGCGAATACTTCAAGGACTACCGCCACGTCCGCCAAGCCGAGGGCTTGTCCGAATTCCTGCACGAACATTGCCGTTCGGTAGTAGTGATGGGCTTGGAACGCCACGATGACCCGGCCGGCGCCGACCACTTCACGAACCGCTCGCAAGGTCGCGTCAATTTCCGTCGGATGGTGGGCGTAGTCGTCATAGACACGAACCCCCGCCACTTCACCTTTGAAGTCGAAACGTCGACGAGTTCCAGAAAATGATTCGAGCCCTCGCCGAACATCCACATCAGCGAATCCGAGCCCCGTCGCCGCAACGTAGGCGGCCAGGGCGTTGAGAGCGTTGTGTCGACCGGGGACCTGGAGGGCAATTCGACCGAGTCGCACCCCGTCTTTGGCGACGGTGAAACTCCAACCGCCTACGTCTTGGATCGGGTCGATCATGCGAACCGTGGCATCGTCACTCTCGCCGTAACTTCGAACATCGATGCCCTCGGCGGCAAGCCGTTCGCCCATCGCGCGGGCCCCCGGGTCGTCGGCGCAGATGACAATGAACCCGCCCGTAGCCGCGATTTGCCGTCCAAATTCGTCGAAGGCGTTTTCGAGAGCGTCGAAGGTCTCCCAATGATTCAAATGGTCGGGTTCGACGTTCGTGACGATCCCCGCAACCGCCGGCAGGGCGAGGAACGAACCATCGCTTTCGTCAGCCTCCACGACGAAGAGCTCCCCCGTCCCCAGGTGCGCATTCGACCCTGATTCGTTCAACTCGCTGCCGATCACGAACGATGGATCAGCACCACACGCTTGCAGGGTGACGGTCAACATCGACGTAGTCGTCGTCTTGCCATGTGTTCCCGACACCGCGACCCCACGTCGACCACTCATAACCGACGCCAAAGCTGTGGCGCGAGACATCTCGGGGATCGAATGCTCTCGTGCGAACCGACGCTCGGAATTCGACTCAGGGATAGCCGTCGAGTAGACGAGGGTGTCTGCGGTTATCGACTTCTGGTGCCCGACCGACACCTCGATGCCCAGGGCCCGCAAAGACTGCACTCGCCGCGATTCCTTGGCGTCGCTGCCGGTGACGTGCACCCCGCGGGCAGCAAGGATGCTCGCGATTCCCGACATTCCGGCTCCACCGATTCCGACGATGTGCACGCGACCGAGGTCGGTCAGATCCGCCCCGCTCATCACCGACCCTTCCGCCGCTGCTCGACGACATCGCCTATCCACCGCACCATCGCCTCGCCAGCGTCCCGGTCACCGAGAGAGCGGGCAGCCGACGCCATCGTCCGTAGCCGNCCTTCATCCTGTACCAGGGTGAGCACCGTGGTCGTGAGCCACTCCGATGTCACAGCCTCATCCGNCACCTGCAATCCCCCNCCTGCATCCACGATCGGACGTGAATTTCCCGCTTGCTCGCCGTTTCCGATAGGTAGGGGCACGTAGATGGCNGGCACACCGACCGCTGTCAATTCCGCGCAGGTCATTGCTCCGGACCGACAGACAACAAGATCGGCGGCTGCATAGGCCNTATCCATCTGATCGATGTATGCGACGGGTCGATAGTTCGGGTGCGGGTCTGGGAGCAGATTGTTCCTGCCCACGGCATGCAGAACGCTGACTCCGGCGTCCGTCAGCGCCTGGATGCTGCCGGCGACGACTTCGTTCAGGTGTCGGGCTCCTTGACTTCCGCCGAAAATCAAAACAACCGGTCCCTGTGCAGGAAGGTCCCACATCCCTCGAGCCACGCTGCGTTGTTCTGCNACGTTGAGTTGTGCCACCGATGGACGAAGGGGAAGCCCCATAGGTCGGGCGTGGGCGAGCACNCCAGGATGGACGCTCGCGACGTTCTTCGTCCATTTCGCTCCGAGCACGTTGGCGAATCCAGCGCGAGAGTTTGCTTCGTGGATGACTAAGGGAGTGCGCGTCAACCACGCAGCCGCGTAGCCAGGCACGGCNGCGTAACCCCCGAAGCCCACCACCACGTCCGCNGAAACNTNACGCAGATGGGCCGCGGCCTGCCANACACNCTCGATGGTCAAGAACGGGAAGGCGACTGCNCTTGCAGAGAGGCGTCGAGGAAAAGGCTGCGCGGTGGTTGCTACCAACGGGTATCCNCGCGCGGNCACGAGTTCTCCTTCAAGGCCCCGGCTGCCNCCGACAAAAGAGACGGCGGTTGTGGGATCACGTTGCACGAGAAGGTCCGCCGTCGTGAGAGCGGGTTCGAGGTGACCGGCTGTACCACCGGCAGCGAAGACCACGTGCATGGCGACGGACCGCTATCGGCGCCGCAGGGCCTGNGCCGTGCTGCGTCGTCGCAACGCGCGTCGGGCACCNGGTTCTTGACGAGCAAAGGCCATGAGCATGCCGATGGCTGTCAGAGTGGGAATCAGCGATGACCCTCCGTAGGAGACCAGTGGAAGGGTGACTCCCGCNACGGGAAGAAGCCCGAGGACCCCGCCGATGTTCACCACGGCCTGCACCACGATCCACGCCCCGACCCCGGCAGCGGCGTAGCGAACGAAGGAATNANCGGTGTNCCGGCTGAGACGAAAGANCGCGAAGGCCAGCAGTGAGAACAACGCCAACACGATCAACGTTCCCAGCAGCCCGAGCTCTTCACCGATCACGGGATANATGAAGTCTGTGTGGGCNTCCGGCAACGTCCCCCACTTTTCTCGGCTGGCACCGAGCCCCACTCCCCAAAAGCCTCCGGTACCGAGCGCGTATTGCCCTTGGGTGACCTGCCAACCGAACCCCAATCGATCCGAGCCAGGATTGAGCCAGGACAGGATGCGGTCCATGCGATAGGGCGCGGCCAACGAGAGAATCCACACTCCCACGGCACCCACCGCNGCGAAGACGGCGAAAACCCGTAGCGGCGCCCCGGCGGCGAAGAGAATGCCCGCNAGGATGGCTCCCAGCATCANCGTGTTCCCGAAGTCACCCTCGGCGAGAACCAACACCATCATCACGNCTGCTACCGGCACGATTGGAATGAGNAGGCCACGCCAGGTGTCGAGCCGGCGAGACCGCCGCGACAGCACTTCCGCGCCCCACNCGACAAGCGCGAGTTTCGCGATTTCACTCGGCTGGAGCCTGAAAGGGCCGAAGATCTCGATCCAGTTGCGTTGTCCGGCGACTTCGACGCCGATGATGAGGACAGCCACCAGCAATCCAAAGGCGACGAGCAGCAATGGCCACGCAAAGGCACGCCAGAACTGCACGGATGTGCGAGCCGCAAAGAACATCGCAACGACGCCGAGCAGCGCGAAGAAAGCCTGGCGTTGCGCGAGGGTGTAGGGAGATCCGAAGACGCGGACACTTTCGATGCTCGATGCCGACATCACCATGATCAGGCCGAGGAGAAGCAAAAGCAACGCCGAACCCATCAGCAGGTAATACGCGCTCAGGGGGTGACGGGCGAGTAGCGCCAGCGGGGAGGTTGATCCGCCCTGGCCGNGGCTCGTGGATCGCTCGGATACCTCCGGCGTCTGGCTGCTCATGACGGCGAGCCCTGCTGCANCACAGCATCAGCGAAGGCACGTCCACGCTCGGNGTAGTCGGTGAACATGTCCCACGAGGCGCACCCGGGGGCGAGGAGAACGACGTCACCGGGTCGGGCGAGCCCGGCAGCTGTCTCAACAACCTCACCCATCACACCAGTTTCGTTGCGTTCCACGACGATTACCGGAATATCGGGTGCGTGTCGGGCCAAAGCGTCGCGGATTACCCCCGCGTCACGCCCCAAGAGCACCACCCCTCGGAGCCGATCGTGGATCTCGACCACCAAATCGTCGAATTCCTGCCCCTTCGCCACGCCACCGGCGACCCACACCACCNACGGGTACGCCAGAAGCGACGTCTTCGCCGCNTGGGTGTTGGTCGCCTTNGAGTCGTCCACATATCTGACGCCCGAGAACTCTCCAACCTCGGCTATCCGNTGCGGCGCCGGNTGGAAGTCACGAAGGCCTGCCCGAACCGCGCTCGGATGCACCCCGTAGGACCTGGCAAGNGCCGCTGCGGCCAGCGCATTNGCGACGTTGTGTGGAGCCTGGGGTCGGACATCGTTGATGCTCGCNAACTCGAGGGCTGCATCTCGCCGNTGCNCGAGGTAGGCCCGATCGACCAGCAGGTTGTCCACGACNCCGACCATTCCGACGTCAGGAACTCCCAGCGTGAAACCGATAGCCCGACAACCNGCGATGACGTCCGCGCGTTCGACCATTCCNCGCGTCACGTCATCGTCAACCGAATAGATCGCGGAGTGGNGTGTGTGTCGGTAGATGCGTTCTTTTGAGTTCACATACTCCTCAAGGGAACCGAAGTGATCGATGTGATCATCGGCGATGTTCAGACATACGGCCGAGTAGGGGCTCATCGATGCCACGAACGGAAGTTGCGGCGCGCCCACTTCCACGGCAATGACCTCGACATCGTCATGCATGATCACGTCGACGAGAGGAACACCAATATTCCCTGCGGANACTGCCCGAGCTCCCGANGCCGTGAGCATCGACTCCAGCATCAACGNCACCGTCGTCTTTCCGTTCGTTCCCGTCACGCACATCCACGGGGCGTCGGATGGACCGCGACGAAGCCGCCANGCCAGTTCGAGTTCGCCCCAGATCGGAATCTCGCGAGCCAGCGCCGGGGCCAACACCGGCGCGGACGGTCGAATCCCCGGTGATACGACCACCAGATCGCTGTCGAGTGGCAACTCGGCCGCCTCNCCGAACCGAATAGCCGCACCCAGCGATCCGAGTACTTCTGCTCGCTCCTGATGAATGTCCCCCGGTGACTCGTCCACGATGGTGACCGATGCACCAAGTTGCATCAATACGTCGGCGCACGAATAGCCGGCGACTCCCAGCCCGACNACGCAGACGGACAGGTCGGACCATTGCGAATCTCGCTGCAGTGCACTCACCCGNTGCTCNGTCACGCACGTACCCACTCNGCATAAAAGAGCGTCAATCCTGCTCCGATGCACAGTCCCTGAACAATCCACAACCTCACGACGATTTGAATCTCAGGCCAGCCGATCATNTCGAAGTGGTGGTGCAACGGGGCCATGCGAAATACCCGGCGCCCGNTGAGGCGGAAGGAACCCACCTGCAAGATGACCGACACCGTGGTNATCAAGAAGAGCCCGGCGATGAAGGGCAGGAGCAACTCNGTACGACTGAGAATGGCGAGCCCGGCGATACCACCGCCGAGGGCGAGAGAACCGGTATCGCCCATGAAGATCCGCGCTGGCGCCGTGTTCCACCACAGGAATCCAAAGCACGCTCCCGCGGCGGANGCNGCNACGATTCCAAGGTCCAAGGGATTCTGGGTGGTGTAGCAGAANTCTGAATCAACGAACGCGCAGTTCTGTCCGTACTGCCAAATCGCCAACAGGACATANGCCAGGAAGCTCATCACCGANGCTCCGACGGCCAACCCGTCAAGTCCGTCCGTCAGGTTCACACCATTGGTGGTTGCGGTAATCAGNAACCACACCCACACCAGNAACAACCCCAGGGGGAGAACCAGCGGAGTGTCGCGGACNAAGGAAACCGCCATGGAAGCNGCGGTCTCACCATCNGCATCGGGGAACTGNACCGACAGNTACGCGAATGNGANNGCAACCAGGGCNTGNCCGATCANCTTGGTTCTCGCCCGNAGNCCNGTGCTGCGCTGTTTGAAGATCTTCAAGTAGTCNTCGGCCANGCCGACCANNCCCAATCCCACCATCAAGAANAGCACCAGCAANCCNGACGTACTGACCGGNCGCCACGTCAGCAGNTGCGTGCCGAAATAGCCCGCGAGCACCGCGAGAAGAATGGCGACGCCGCCCATGGACGGCGTACCNACCTTNGATTCATGATCGGGGTAGGCCTCGNTTTCGGTGCTGACGCGAATCGCNTGGGCGTGACCNCGTCGGGACAGGAGCTTGATNAGAATCGGCGTTCCCACCAACGACACGANCGATGCGATCGCGAGGGCGATGACCACAAGTCTCATNGNTCACTCCCCTGCGTCGTTGGGCCGCCATTGAGAAGATGCTCGGGCACCCGCTCCATTCCTACCGCGCGAGAGGCCTTGACGAGGACGACATCCCCGGGCTGGAGTTGCTCGTCCAATAAATCGATCGCCGCCTGCGGATCCTCCACCCAGACGGATTCGTCTCCCCACGACCCTTCGTTGCTCGCTGCCAGGTGCATCACCTTGGTGCCCGGCCCCACACACACTAGGCGAGAGATGTCGAGGCGCACTGCCAGCCGACCAATCGCATCGTGCTCATCGGTAGACCGATCACCCAGCTCCAACATTTCGCCGAGAACGGCCCACGTTCTGCCGGACCCCTGCATCGCGCGCAGCGTCTTGAGCGCAGCGCGAACGGAATCAGGGTTAGCGTTGTAGGCATCGTTGATCACGGTGATGCCCTGCGTCGACGTTTGGACATCCATGCGCCAGCGACTTCGGGCCTGGGCACTGCTCAATTCTCGCGCGATGTCCTTGCCCGACATGCCGCACGAGACACCAACCGCCGCTGCTGCCAGGGCGGCCGAGACGAAGTGTTCGCCGTGCAGCGACAGGTGCACGGCAACACTGTCTTCCCCGGGCACGGTCAGGTCGAATGAGGCCCGCCCCTGGTTGTCGAGTTGGACACCTGTGGCGCGGACCCCAGCGGATTCGCTCTCACCGAACCACACCACGGGAGCATCCGATTGTTCGGCCATGGCGCTGACCGCGAAGTCGTCACAATTCAGCACGGCGACGTTCTTGGCGGACAGGGCCCTCACCAACTCAGATTTCGCGCGCGCGATCTCCTCGGGTCCGTTCATCATTCCCACATGCGCGAGCCCCACGTTGAGAACGACCCCAATGTCCGGCTCTGCCATCTCGGCGAGGTATGCGATGTGCCCAATCCCCCGCATCCCCATCTCGAGCACCAGATAGTCCGTCGATGGGTCTGCCTCGAGGATGGTCAGCGGAACGCCGACTTCGGTATTGAAGGAGCCGCGGGCCGCGACCACAGCGCCGGGCAGAACGTCGGCGATCAGGTCCTTGGTTGTGGTCTTCCCTGAGGAACCCGTGACGGCGATCACCGTCGCGGAGAGCTCATGCGTGCGGTACCAATGAGCCAGCCGCCCCAATGCCTCCAACGAGTTGTCGGTGACCAAACACGGGACATCAGCAATGTCGCGATTCGTGATGATTGCCACGGCGCCGGCGGCGATCGCCTCTGCCGCGAAATCGTGTCCGTCGACCCGCTCTCCCTCCAAAGCACAGAACACGTCACCCGGTGTGATGTGCCGAGAATCGATCGCAAATCCGGTTGCCTGAATTCCCGTCACCTCGAGAGCAGCATTGACCGACGCGTTCATCGCCGTGGCGAGGACATCGACAGGGAGCGGCTTCACTCGACACCCCTCCCGGACTCCCCCTCGTGACGATCGTGGATGAAGGATGCCAGCACGTGTCGGTCGTCGAACGCAATCACGCCATCCGACCACTCCTGTGTCGCTTCATGCCCCTTCCCCAGCACCAGGACGACATCACCCGGTCTCGCCGTCGCCACCGCGAGCCCGATGGCGTCTCGCCGCGAATCGCACTCGTGAATCTCACAACCGCTCTGCACTCCTTTGAGAATCTGCCGTCGAATGTCCGCAGGGTTCTCCGATCGCGGGTTGTCATCGGTCACGATGACGACATCCGCCCGACTGGCCGCCGCACCCATATCCGGTCGCTTCTGCGGATCGCGGTCTCCCCCGGCACCGATGACAACGACGACTCGTCCTTGTCCACGAGCGGCTCGCTCACCAGCGGCCGCGGATACGACCTGCTCAATCGCGTCCGGCGTGTGCGCGTAGTCCACGACGTAGTCGATTCCGTTCTCGCGTCCGACGAGTTCCATCCGCCCGGGGATGCTGGCCGTCTCGGTTGCGTCCGCAGCAACCTTGAGCGGAACACCCACGCGGAGTGCCGCGACGATTGCCACGGCGGCATTCGCGACAACAAAGTCGGCACCAACCGGAATTCGCACGTCGCAGGAGTCGACGCCATCGGTCAACACCCACCCGCCATCGACAGCGGTCATATTCCAGTCGGCCGGTTTGCCGGTGGTGCTGACCGTCTCGATAGGGATGACGGACTCCCGCGCGAGTCGCTCTCCCCACTCGTCATCGATCAGCACGACTCCCCGACGCGAACGCTCCCCGCCGAACAGTTCCACCTTCGCGGAGAAGTAGGCCTCCATGGTCTCGTGATAGTCAAGATGATCGTGGCTGAGGCCCGTGAAAACTGCGATGTCGAAGACGACGCCATCGACTCGATGCTCACTCAGGGCGATACTCGAGACTTCCATGACGACGGCCTTCGCTCCGCGGTCCACCATCGACCTGGCCATCGCCTGGATGTCGGGGGCTTCGGGTGTCGTGCGTGGGCCTGATGCGAGTTGATCGCCGTTCAACGTAGAGCCCAGGGTCCCGATAACACCGCAACTGCTACCTCCGGCGTCGAGAGCTGCGGCGAGCAGGGCGCAGACGCTGGTCTTGCCGTTTGTGCCGGTTACCCCGACCATCGTCAGCGACCGCGTAGGGAAACCAGCGAGGAACGCCGCAATGTGCGCGACCAAAGGTCGCGGTTGTTCGTATACAACGATGGGGATATCGCTTTGGGCGCTGCGAGCGATGATTANTTGACCCTCNGCATCGGTNATGANCGCTACTGCCCCTCGACGACATGCTTCGTCGATNAATTCCGCNCCGTGACGGTGGTGGCCAGCGAGCGCAGCGAAAGCAAAGCCCGGCTCCACNNCNTCGGACGACAGCGCGATACCAACGATGTTGAGNTTGCCTACTGANTCATCAAGAGTGCCCGNCACGTCCGCAACCACGCCGCGACCGGCGTCACGAAGCACCTCGGCGAGCCGCATCGACTATCCAGTGGTCAAAGAGAGCGTTGGAGCTCGCTTGCCGGACGGAGGAATCTGCATTGCCTGGAGAGCATAGGAAGCCACCTCTTTGAAGACCGGGGCAGCCAATTCACCNCCGGTGCGTCCTCGCTGCGGTTGGTGAACAAATACACCGACGGCCAGTCGAGGAGCATCCGCCGGCACCACTCCAATGAAAGAAGCGGTCACGTCACCTGCGTAGCAACCGCAATCTTCATCAACAAACTGCGCAGTTCCTGTTTTCCCTGCGACACGGTAGCCGGGAATCCGCGCTTGCGGGGCAGTGCCGCCGTCCCCCGTAACAGCTTCCATCATGGCCATGACTTGACGTGCCGTGTCCTCACGCACCACTCGNNAGCGTTCCNCATCGGGGGTATCGACGACCGTTCCGTCTGCTTCAACGATGGCCTTCACTATCGATGGCTCCNNTCGAATACCCTGATTNGCGATNGTTGCGAAAACGCTNGTCATCTGGACGGAAGTTGCCGAGTACCCCTGACCGTAGGCGAGCGTGAACGGTATCGTCCCGTACCACCTCTCGGGGGGCTGCATCAGTCCCTTTGATTCNGCTGGTAGTTCGAGACCGGTGTCTTGCTGCAACCCGAACTTCTCAAAGTACAAATTCAACGTCTCTTTCGACATCTGCTCAGCCAAAAGGATCATTCCAATATTGCTGGACTTCGCGAAGGCACCGGTCACGGTCAAGTGAAGAGTGTCATGATCCCAATAATCCTTGAATTTCTTGTCTGCTCGTTTCAATCTGCCCGGCACCCTGATGGGAGACAGGGCGTCTACGANTCCTTCATTGATAGCAGCCGCAACGGTGATGATCTTTCCNGTCGATCCCGGTTCGAAGATGTCAGTGATGGCTCGATTCCGACGCTCGTCCTCCGTCGATTGTGAAACTCGGTTGGGGTCAAAGTCCGGTGCNGTTGCCATCGCCACAATTTCGCCTGTGCGAACATCCATCACGACNGCGGTCGCGCTTGATGCGCCTGATCTGCGCGCTAACCCTCGGATAGCTTCTTCAACGGAAAATTGNACNTCTCGATCGATCGTGAGTTGAACATCCGATCCTGCAACCGCTGCAATTGACGACAGATTTTGNGTGGGAATTACTCTGCCNCCCGGGCCACGCTCGTAGGTCTGCTGTCCCGGCGTACCGGTGAGGATGTCGTTGAAAGCCGATTCGATTCCGGACCCACCCGATCCGTCTCCTTGCACGAAGCCCACGATGTGCGAGGCCAAGTCGCCTGCCGGATACGTGCGCTGCGAGGTTTCTTCACTGAAGATGCCCGGTAGTCGAAGGGATCTGATCCGGTCCCACGTTTCGGGTGTCACTCCTTTCGCCACATACATAAAGCGCTTTTCGCCGGTAAGTCGATGGGCCAGCACGTCTTGCGGAACTTCGAGGATCGGCGCGAGTTCCACCGCGAGTGCAGCAGGATCCTCGATCAAGGTTTGGTCCGCGGTCACGTCGCGGGCTTCGACCGTTACCGCCAGTGCTTGGCCNGTTCGATCCAGGATGCTGCCGCGATAGGCCGGAATCTCCAGAGTTCGTAGCCGCTGACTGAGCGCGGCATCCGCCAGAGCCTCGCCTCGCACCGCCTGGAGATCCACCAGACGCGCTGCGAAGACAGAAGCGACGACAGCCGTTGCCAGGACTAGCGCTGTGCCTCGGCGCCGAGCGTTACCTCGACGGAAATCACCCGGTGTGTGATCGGCTCCCCCGGGGCCACGTCCTCCGGGAGCCGCTCGGCGTGGTCGTCGAGTCTGGGTCTGCTTCGTTGGGTAGCGGGTAGCCATTACCGNCCCGCCTGTCCGAGTTCAGCACCATCAACGTCTGCGCCTNGTGGCCCGTCAGGGCCCACCAAAACAGCCCCGTCGGTCGTGGCCGTCTGNCNCAAGGCCNGACGTTCTTCATTACGACGTGCCTGCTGCGTCGCCGCATCGCCGGTGGGCTGAGCAGNAGCGTCCACAAGAACCGCACCGTCCCCGATCTGCCGTCGCTGCGCGGGAGGCAATTCTTCTCCGCGCCCGTCGACAGGAAGNGGATCGATGAGCGTCGCNGTCAAAGAGCCTGCGAGATTCACTGTCCGAGTGCGATCACCGGGAGCGGGTTTGGCTTTTCCGCGAACTTTGCCGCTGGGCACGGTAAGGAAGACCGGGCGTGTGGCTGGGACCATGCCNAGTGCACGGGCTCTCGATTCGAGTACCGGCGGAGCGGCGACAGCTGCAATCGCTTGGGTCAACGNAGCTTCGGTTCGTGCGAGCTNGCGTTGTTTCGACTGCAACTCACTNACGACGAAGGCTGTCTGGGCGACGGACGTGTTGATCAGCAACATGACGATGAGCCCCAACGCCAACACGATGGTGACAACCACCGCGAACAACCCTCGACTCGCCCGTTCTGGNCGTANCGGAGCCACCAGTCGCAGGTGGGGGCGATTGCTTCGCAGTCGGCGTCCAGCNGCCTNAGTGGCGAACTCGGTGCTTTCCGACGGCAGCGNAAGCACNGATGGGTCCGCCNNAGGCGATTCGGCAGCGGACGATGTANNGCTCATGCCGNCACCCGTTCNACNGCGCGCAATCGAACCGANGCCGCCCGCGAGTTGGNNTCNACTTCCGCATCCGANGCCATTTCGGCTCCNCGCGTNAGCAACNTGAAGGACGGCTGCATGNNCTNGGGAACAACNGGAAGATCCGGNGGAGCNTCAATNGANGTNCNNGCCGCGAACTCTGACTTGACGATNCGGTCTTCGAGNGACTGGTAGGACANCACCACGATGCGGCCNCCNACGCTGAGGACATCNAGCGCTCGGGGNAGAGCNCNGCGCAGCACCGTCAGTTCNGCGTTGACCTCNATNCGCAANGCCTGGAAGGTGCGCTTNGCNGGATTTCCNCCTCGGCGCCNGGCNGCNGCGGGGATGGCCTCCTTGACNATCGACGCCAACTCCGACGATCGNGACACNCGGTGNNCTTCCCGAGCNCGAACGATTCNGCGNGCGATGCGGGGTGCGAACTTCTCCTCGCCGAATTGCCGAAGGATNCGAACAAGATCTTCTTCGGCATAGTCGTTCACAACATCCGCCGCCGTCAGGGCGTCCCCGGGGTTCATCCGCATGTCCAGCTCGGAATCCTGCGCGTACGAAAANCCCCGTNGCGCCTCGTCCAATTGCATGGACGAGACCCCCAGGTCGAACAGCACGCCGTTGGCNCACGCGATTCCCTGGTGGGCGAGGATGGAGGGNATCTCGTCAAACACGGCATGCACCAGGTGCACTCGCTCCCGACTAGCGGACAGTCGCTCNGCGGCGATCTCGAGAGCCTCGGGGTCTCGATCGATGCCGATGACGCGAATGGCGGGGAATCGATCGAGGGCCAATCGGGAGTGACCACCCAGCCCGACCGTNGCATCGACGAGGACGGCGCCTGGCTCCGTGAGAGCCGGTGCCAGCAAGGCGAGGACGCGCTCGCTAGCAACGGGCGTGTGGTGAACGAGTGGTGATGTCACGAGTCGACTTCCCCATCGACCGGGACGTGTGTCCCGAGCGGNGATCTAGGCCCAGCCCGCCACGACGACGGAAACCACATAGAGGACTGTTCCGGTGGCGACACCGGCGACCATGACGGCCACTCCCGTGCGGACGGGGTGGAACGTCGATGTCACGTCGGGAATTTCGTCGATTGCTGCCATGTCCTTCTCCTTGTTCGCGGTTGAGATGAACGTCGATTCGGGTCTTGGTTGGTTCGGCTTGCTCGGTGTGGTGCTAACAGGGACCAGGTCGGTCAGGTCCCCGCCCGCTTTGCACTTCCTGGCACCGGGGAAGGGGTGCCAGGGGGTGCCCAGCGGGAGGAGGCCTCACCGCCTGTGTCACATCACGCCCGGTATCACCTCCTCGTCTATTCCGGAGAAGCCGTCCTCCTGGCTGCCCAGGTAGGACTCCCAGGTCGAGGAATCCCAAATCTCGGCGGTGGTTCCGTTGCCCACCACGATCACGTCCCGATCCAGACCCGCGTACTCGCGCAGGGACGTCGGCACCGTGATCCGCCCCTGACGGTCGGGGATCTCATCCGAGGCGCCGGAAAAGAGCACCCTCAGATAGGCCCGAACACGAGCGTCAGACCGCGACGCCTCATTCAGGCGCTCGGAGTAGGCGGAGAACTCCGCGGCCGGCCACACGACGATCGATCGGTCCTGACCCTTGGTCAGCACCAGGCCGGCGGCCAATTGCTCGCGAAATTTCGCCGGGAGAACAAGGCGGCCCTTGTCGTCCAATCGAGGAGCGTGGGTGCCCAGAAACATTGGCTGCCCTTCCCCTCTCACACCACTCTGGCCCCATAAGCCACTTTGATTACCCCAAGTATCCCCAATGTACTCCATTTTACTCCACCGTCAACCCCCTGTCACCAAAAATTGCCCATGACTCCCCGGCGGCTCCCCGGCGGCTCCCCCGCGAGCCCAACCCCCCTGGGCTCCCACCGCTGCCTACAGTTCCCTCGTGACCACCCCTCGGGTCCTCGCGGCCCTGACGATTGCCGCTGCCTGCGCTGTGGCCGGCTGCTCCACCCCATCCCCCAACGCCACCGGCGCCCCATCGACTGAGGCCAGCGCACGCCCGTCTCCCCAGGCCTCGTCTACGCCCACTCCCACGCCGACGCCCACTCCCACGCCGACGCCCACGTCTCCACTGAACGGCCTACCCCAACCCGATCAGGACGAACCGTCACCCGTTCTCGTCGTGAAACTCGACAACACCCGGTTCGCTCAACCGCACGCGGGGCTGGACCGGGCCGACATCGTCTACATCGAGGAGGTTGAGTACGGCATCACCCGCCTCGCCGCCGTTTTCTCCTCCACTGTTCCTCAGCGGATCGGGCCGGTGCGTTCGGCCCGGATCACCGACATCGATCTTCTGGCTCAGTACGGATCTCCCGCCTTCAGCTTCTCCGGCGCCCAGCGCAAGATGTGGCCGGTGATCGCTAACTCATCGTTGATCGACATCTCGCCCAACAAGGCTGCATTCGCTTACCAACGAGACTTCAGTCGTCGGGCCCCGTACAACTATTTCCTTGACGGTCCCGAAGGCCTCACGGCTGCGCCGGACGCATCGCAAGCCCGCGACGTCGGACTGAGCTTCAACTCCACTCCTCCGCCGAACGGATCGGTCGGCTTGTCAGCACGTTACGAATGGTCTGCCTCGTCGGCTGAATTCACATACGACCAGGCCAGCCGTCTTTACCGCGTCTCACTCAACGGCCGAACCGCCGAAGCGGAGGAAGCCCCCGACGGTCAACGTGCAGCAACGGTCGTGATCCAGTACGTGAAACAGGAACCCTCAGACTTCTTCGACAAGGGCGGCGGTAACACTCCCCACGCGATCACCATCGGCAAGGGCGCTGCCGTTGTGCTGCGCGACGGGCTCATGTTTCAGGCGAAGTGGTCGCGCCCGGACGCCGAATCCGGTACCACCTTTACCGACGGTCAAGGGCAGGTCTTGGCGTTCAAGCCCGGCCAGCAGTGGATCGTTCTCGCTAATCGAGACGCCGCCGCCACACTCTTCCCCACGCCGCCGTCATCGAAAGACATCGACACGTCCAACGAATCAGCATCACACCCAGCGGAATCGGAGTAAGCGAGCTCGGACTAAGCCGACGAGCCATCACCCGGTGAGCAGGCAACAACGGACCGAACACCGTGGATGTCGTAGTGGTAGATGGCGATCTGGNGAAAGTCGGCAGCAATCNCAACAGCGACGTCCNCNGGCATCCCCCACACCAACCACCCCGGCTCTCGCCANGTGCCATCCGGCGANAAGCCATCGGCGCGCCACACGTCGGTGTAGGCCGCCTGCAATACCTCGCGCAGTTGGGCATTCGCTGCCTCGTTCTGCGCCCAACTCCGTCGTTCCGATCCCGGGTTGTAGGCCGTAAGAACTGCAGCGANGTCTGTTCGTGCNAGACACTCGAAANACGGNTCCACCCACTCCCCGTTNGNTGGNTCNTGCGCCGTCACCAGCGCCTCCTCNTATNCGGCGAANAGTGCGTCGGTGTCGCTCACCGTTNCATGATGCCAGCGTCGCTATCCATCGACACGTAGGGACGCCGTTCGCCGTGGACAACNTTCNCGGGTCGTCAGTCGTCGGGATAACTCGCAACNCCGGTCACGTATCCGGAGTGTTCGTAGATTCGGACGTCAATGACCCGGGCCGCGGCGCTGGCGACTCCGACGCGAGGTGTGNNTCCGGACAATTCAACGTCGACCACTGGCCAGCGAGCNAGAGAGCCCCCGAGCCCCTGCCCGGTCGCCTTCGCCGCCGCCTCTTTCGCCACCATGATGGAGATCGCGCTCAATGANANCGTGANTTCGCGCTCACCGGGCAGGAGNGCGCGCACGAGTCGAGTGACGTCACGATCGGCTCTCTCGACATCCACACCGATTCGGCCGGGACCCACCGCACCGAGGACCAATCCCGAGGTGTGTGCGATAGACACGCCCCACGCCGAGTCCGCGATCACCGGAGCACCCGTAGGTGAGCGCTCCACTCGAACGTCGGTGAGCCCCACGGCGGTTGCAGCTTGATGCACCGCGCCCCTGCCCATGGCCCATTCGGCCCACCGAGGGCTGCCCGATGGCGGCGCATCGGCACTNTCGGACAACTGCTCCCAGTCTGCCGTCACNCCGTCAGNCAGACCTCCGTTTGCCAGNGCCTCGTGGGCGCGCTCGACNACGTCATCACCATCATCGAAGGCATAGGACCAGATCACGATGTCGTCGATCGGGCACGGCCACTGNGACGGCACCACCATCGGCGCAGTATTACGCGTTCCGGTAGTGCGCGTCGGACAGATGCATGAAAGACTTNTNAATTGCCCAATCTGGGAAGAAGGCAGGAGGAGCCTGTGCCCAGCAGCATCGAGGATGAGCAAACATTCATCGACCATGCGCACTCGCTCCTCGACCAGCACATCGACCACCTCCGNTCACGCATCAGCANCACCACGAATGCTCCNAGTACGGGCACCGGCCAAGATGAACTCGANCGCGAAGCNCTCCTGGACAATCTGCNCCTTCAACTACACGCCGCCGAGGCGGCACGCCCTCGAATGTGCTTCGGGCGACTGCGATTCAACGGAGGGGACGATCACCACATCGGGCGNATCGGCATGCGCGATGAGGCCGGCGACATTCTCCTGATCGACTGGCGAGCCCCCCAAGCCGCGCCGTTCTATCAGGCCACAAGCAAGAATCCGATGGATGTCGTGCTGCGGCGGCGCATCGCCACNCGCCCCTCACCGCANGGNCCGCACGTTACTCACGTGGATGACGAAACCTTCGATGGAATCCACGAAGCCGTTGACCCNANTCTGTCNGCAATGGAAGCGCCNCGCTCGGGACGGATGGCAGACATTCTTGCCACCATTGCATCCGATCAAGACGCAATNATTCGCAGCGATCTTGACCAAGNCACCATCGTGCAAGGAGGCCCCGGNACNGGCAAGACCGTCGTCGCGCTTCACCGAGCCGCATGGTTGCTTTACACGCATCGCGAACGACTCGCACGTGACGGGGTGCTGATCGTNGGACCCAGCAACGTCTTTCTTCACTACATCGATCAAGTTCTTCCTAGTTTGGGNGAAACAGATGTNGTTCTTCTGACACCTCGACAGTTGTATCCGGACGTGCGACCGACCGCAGACGATTCTCATGACGTGGCACGCATCAAGGGGTCGGATCGCATGGCACGGGTGATAGCGCGGGCCGTCGCCGCTCGCGTACGCATTCCTCGCACAGGTGTGACGCTGACGACACACACGGGNATGCGGATACGACTGTCCNCAGAGGAAATCGANCAGGCGAGCAAAGGTATCTCCCGCAGTCGACGCTTCCACGACGGTCGCGATCCATTCCTGCGGCGNGTNCTCCAGCANGCAGCNCGCAATGTCGCGCGNGACACCGGTCACGATCNCGAAGANCAGGAGTACTGCGACGATCTGATTGCGTCGATGGTCGAGGACTCNACAGTNCGCCGGGAATTCAACTTGATGTGGCTTCCGACAACCGCCGAGCGCATCATCGGCGATCTGCTCACCGATGCATCGATCCTTGATGAAGCCGCGACAGGCATCCTCACGGCCGACGAACGAACAGCACTTGTGCGCTCACAGGACGCTCCCTGGACAACCGATGATCTTCCGCTACTGGACGAAGCAGCAGACGCATTGGGGCCATGGGAACCGCCTTCGGCTGCACCTCCTGATGTTCCGGACTACCGAGAGTTGCAGGCCTCCGACGCCTACCAGATTCGACCATCACACTCCAGCGGCAATGCAGGGTCCTTGGCCGAGCGAGCCATTGACGACCGGGAATGGATCTACGGGCACGTGATCGTCGATGAAGCGCAAGAGTTGAGCGCAATGGCCTGGCGCGCTATCCGCCGGCGAGCGTCCCGCCGATCGATGACCGTGGTGGGCGATCTCCAACAGTCGTCTCACCCTGCCGGTCCTCGCACCTGGGAGGAGGCACTCCCCTGGGCTCGCAGCAAGACGGCGCTGCACACGCTCACGGTGACCTACCGAATCACCCGTCAGATCGCGGATGTGGCCACGCGTCTGCTGCTGGAAGCCGGGGGCGATCCACCCGTATTGACCCCTATCCGCGACGGATCGGACGTGGTTGAGGCATCTCTGCCACTCTCCGAGTTGCCGCAATACGCGCAATCAGTGGCGTCCGAGGACGGACGCAGCGCCGTGATCGCACCCGACGCGCTGCTGCCCCATCTGCGCGAGCTGCTGCCCGAGCCGCGCTTCGGTTTCGGCAGCGCAGCGCTCGATGCCCCCATCGCCGTGCTCTCGGCCCAACAGGCCAAGGGACTCGAGTTCGATTGCGTCATCGTGGTGGACCCCGATGCCCTGAGCTCTCAACACCCACGCGGGGCAGACATCTACGTAGCGGCCACCCGGGCTACGAAGGACCTTCACATCCTTCACGTGCGGTGATGGGCGCACCGCGATAGAAGAACCGGCGTCGCACAACGCCACCTGGAGCGTCGAGCATCTACTCCGACGACCTCGACTCTCGCAGAGTCTCCGTCACATCGGACGGTAGTTCCAAGTCCGTCGAGGACGCGACGCCGAGTTCCTTCATTCTGCGGGCCTGCACCATCACCCTGCTGTCCATCGAACCGATGAACTCGTTGTAGCCCTTCACCGCGCTCATCAAGCCTTTGCGCAAGGTCCCGAGGTGATCGACGGCTTTCTCGAGCCTGGTCAACATTTCCGCACCCGCGGCCCGGATCTCCTCGGCGTTGTCCGCCATCAACTTGCGTTGGTAGCCGAATTGAATTGTTCGCAACATCCCGAGAATGGTCGTTGGCGTCGCCAGGACGACGTTTCGGGTAAAGACCTCCTCCAGCAGCAAGCCGTTGGTTTCCAGAGCACTCGAGAGCAACGACTCCAGCGGAAGAAACATGACAACAAAGTCTGGGCTGATGTTGGATTCCCAGTAACGCTTGGACGAAAGTTCCTTGGCTCGCGCCAGGACGTCCTCCGCGTGTTTGTGCAGGTGCGCGTTCACTTCGGTTTCGTTGTCGGCCTTGATTGCCCGCCAATAGGCGTCGAAGGGAAACTTCGCGTCAATGAGAATCTCGCCGCCTCCCGGCAGATCGACAACAACGTCCGGGCGGGCACCGCCGGCCTCGGTCATACGAGAGTCCTGACGTCGGAAGTGAACTCCCTCGACAAGGCCCGAATGCTCGAGCAGTTGCTCGAGTTGCATCTCCCCCCACTGACCACGGGACTGGCCTGAGCTCATTGCGGCGACGAGTTGCTTGGTTGCTGACTCCAATGACGTGTAATTGCGCTGAACGCCGTCGATCTGCGTGCGCAACTCCGCGGCCGATTTCGCTCGTTCGACCTCGGCCTGCTGGGTTGTACGTCGAAGTCCTTCGAGTGCCTCGCGCACCGGCTCCAGGCGGTCCTCCAGTGATTTCGCCGAGGACTTCTCCCCCTGCAACGAGGCACGATCGGTCTCCAACACCCGAATGTGCCCTTGCGCCTCAATGAGTTCGGCATTCAAGCGGGCAACCTCGGACTCGGACTCGGCACGAATGGCCTCGGATTGGAGCGCGAAATCCTTACGACCCATCCGCCGGGAGGCGATCCAGCCCACGACCATGCCGGCGACAAGCCCCAGAAGAACGCCTACCGCCACCACAACACCCAGGCCTATGTCTGTCACCATCGCCCCTTCCGCATCGGTGTCGTCAGGTTAGCGAGACCGACTGACATTTCACTTGGTGACGGGCACCAATCCGGACGCGACCCGGACCAATTGGGCATACGTCAACCCTTGGCTATCGATGCGGATATCGGAAGCCAGCGGCTCTCCAGAACTCATCGTGCGAGCGAGCAATTCCACACTCCCCCCGAAGCGCACCACGTCTCGGCGATCACAACGGCGTCGATCGCTGTTCGATGGGTCTTGACCCCGACAGTCCGCGAAGACCCGTGCCCGAACAACCCGCTTGCTCCCCGGGGCTCCTATCCGCACCGCGACCGTTTCCACCAGACCCTGCTCCGCACGGTCGACAGGTCGCGCCGCCCACCGATCGGCGGCGCCCTTCTGGGCGATGGTGAAGCTTGGCATCCTCCTGCCGTAGGTGGCGCCAGCGAAGGTCGCTCGATTAGACGACTTGCCATACGCGATCACGTCGATCAGTCCGCGGCGTGGCAAGCCTGCGGTGAATGTCGGACGCCACACCGCCACATCGCTTCCCAGGACAGTGGCAGCTCGTTGATACGTCGGTGCACCAGCGACGACATCCGCAGCGAGGGCGGGTGAGACGCCCACAGCAACCAGGAGCAGCACACACGCCGCGGACAACTTCCGCAAACAGCGACGCGCCATGGTCAGCGGCGCCTGCGAGCCCGGAGAGAACACCACTGCACTGTACGTGCCGTCACATGCCGCTACCGCATCCGTCCTATCGCGCTCGTCCTATCGCGTTCGTCCTATCGCGCTCGCCTTACCGCACCCGGGCCGTTCGCGACGCCCGTGAGCACCACGAGCATCGGGTAAGGGTCGCCTTCACTCGCGTTCCAGGGGCGATCGACTGTGGGACCACCTGGTCGAAGCGCCCGTCGGTGACGGATGCGTAGTACGGAGCGCCCCAGCGCCTGTTCTTGGCGAACCGAATTTCCACCACCCCGGTGGCCGCCGACCTATCGCTCAAATCGCCCGCCATCGCGCGACCACGAACGCGCGTTCCCTCGCGGACGGAGACGGCTGTCACGCGGCTGATCTGGGACGACGCCGGACGCACCCAAAACGTCAAGGGGTCCAATTCGACGCTGTCCTCGCCTGCCGTCCCGATCGCGCGAACAACAGTCGAGAGGCGATACTCCCCGGTGCCATCGGCGGGGCAGACGAATATCTCGTCCAACAGCTGCCCCGAGACAGCGTCTCCCGGCAGCACCAGAAAAGTGCCTTCGTTACGAACACTCTCGCTGCCGACTTTGGTCACTGTTGTCTCTCCCAAGATAGACGTGTCATCCGCGCGGCCGTACGTCACCAGCAGCGGAATGAAAAGACACTCGGCGTCGGCGAACTGCCAATCGTTGTCCAGCGTCACCGACACCTGCACCGACGCAGTGGATCCAGCGGGGCTTTGGACGATGTCCGCGTGGGCGGGAACACCGAACAAGGCGCACACACACGCAGCGACACACGCCACGGCCGCAGTCGCTGTGCGATGACGGCGCGTTCTATTCACCGGCGTCCGGCGGTGATGTAGTCGGAGCGGATACTGGCGTGGGTGATGACTCAGGCGCCGACTCAGGCGACGACGCCGATGATGAAGACGACCAGTCGTGAATCACGCTGGTGCGGAGCATGACATCTTGGACGGACCTATTGCGTGGACTGATGATCGCCCACACCAAACCAGGAGGGAAGACAACACAGAATCCAGACCGCAGCATCGCCAGCTTCCACCCGAAACGACGGCCTTGACGCCCAACCACCCGCAACCCCATCAGGTACTGACCCAAGCTGCGGCCGTTCGTCGCCCACATCCATGTCCAGTACAACCACATGAGGAGGTATCCGGCGAGTAGGAAGTAGCCCGAGGGTGGAGTGACTTCTACCGTGAGATCGGGATCGATGATGGGGTTGAAAATGAGAAGGAATAACCACAGCCCTATCCACAAGAGCACCACGATGACGCCGACGAAAACGACGTCCAAGACAGCGGCGATCGCCCTGATGACAAACCCGGCACGATCGCCCTGATAGCGACGTCCGGCAGCAGGGACGGTTTCCAGGACGACCGGTCCCTGCGCATCGTGATGATCGCGGTATTGCCGAAAAGACGTCATCGCCCAGGCTCTTCGGTTGTTTCTTCTTGCGGATTGGACTCGGGCTCGGACCCGGAGTCGGAGTCGGAGTCGCCGCCGGAGACCGTGAGTTTGCGTTCGCGTTTACGCAGCCGTCGCAGCAACACGGTGTCCACCATCGTCGAGATGATCTCGTCTGCCCGGATAGCCGAAACACGGGTCGTGGTGAAGGCGTCGAGGGCGACGCCGCCGGTGCTCTCGCGGATGATCTGCGGAAGGTCGATCTCCTCGATGATGTAGTCCGCAATCTGCAGCATCGGAATCCGATCGATCACGGCGTCAAGGTCGGTCTTTCCGACGATCTCGTCGACATCCACTCGGTCGATCACGATTTGCGTTATGTCGATCTCGTCTAAAGCACGGAGAATGATCGACTGCAGATCCACCTGCCGCACGACAATGTCGGTGAGATCGATCCTTGAGATGATGGCGTCGGCGATGGCGGGAACGGTTTTGTCGAGAACCGATCCGACGACGGAACGCATGGTTGCTTCGGTCAAGGCAACGGCGGTTTGGGTGCTATAGACCACGAGGCCGAAGGTGCTTGCCGCCAAATCACGAGCAAGCGATAGTGAGTCGCCCTCGGGCTCGTAGGGTCGAGAAACAACGACCACTTCGCGATCAGACATAGCCACCATGATCCAGGCTCGTTACTCCGTCAATGGGCCGTTCGTAGCTTTCGGAAAGTAGTCTTGTCCGATGCCACTGGCCCGCTTAGGCACCATGACGGAGCGGAACCACGAAACAACTTCGTCTCCGTCCTGATTCAAACCCCGAGTCTTCATGCGGATGATGCCCATCTCGGGTCGCGACGACGACTCCCGCGCTTCCAAGCACAGACTCTCGGCGTAGATCGTGTCCCCGATAAACACGGGATGGGTCAGCTTGATGTCGGTCCAACCCAGGTTGGCTACGGCGTTTTGACTCATGTCGATCACCGACAGGCCGAGAACCAGGGCCACGGTAAGCCCCGAGTTCACGATGATCCGCCCTTCGGTGATGGGGTTGCTCTGGGCGAGATCGGCGTTGAAGTGGTTCTGATTCGTGTTGCAGGTCAGCAGTGTGAACCACGTGGAGTCCGCTTCGGAGATCGTCCGACCGAAGGGGTGCTGGTACGTGGTGCCGACCTCGAAGTCTTCGAAGAAGCGGCCGAGTTGGGCGGGAACGACGTTGCTCATCGCCCCATCATGTCAGCGATCGCCGTCGGCGCGCTTGCGCCAGCGCTCTTCCATCCGATCCATGAAGCCGCTTGAGCGTCCACCTTGCTTATCGTCAGCGGCGGGCGGGGCCGCAGCGGAGGCGTCGTCGGTGCCTTCGTCGCCGTCCTCGGCGGCGGTCGATGACCGTCGGGTGAAGGCGAAGTAAATGAGAACGGCACCGGCCAGCATGACCGCGAAGCCCACCACCCCAAGGATCGCGAGGGGAACAGCCATCCCGGCTAGCACGATGCCGAGACCACCGAGAATCGCGAGAACGCCCAGCGCTGCTCGGGACCGACTAGCGGCCCCACCACGAGACTGCAGGCTCGTCGCGAACTTCGGGTCTTCGGCGTAGAGGGCTTTTNNCNTCGNGTCTTCGGNGNAGAGGGCTTTTTCCATCTGCTCGAGCAGACGCTGCTCATGCTCTGATAGCGGCATGGTGGCCCCCTTTCGACGTCTCGTGGTCGTGCCTTGGAGTCATTGTGCCCCACGGTCCTCGACCACGCTTCCTGGCGGTCACTCTCAGGATAAGTGGCAATCGACTTCGAGGGAAACCCGCACCCCGNNAGGGACGNCCATCANTGGACNCGNCCNGGACGAACCGCTCCGGGGCCGTANCGCTGCCGCAGTCGATCCATGGCTACCTCGGCGTCGCGATGACCACGNTCGGGGGTGTCCAGGGCGAGNTGGGTGGGGGTCTCGTCGGTGGGCGTNAGGCCCTCNACTCGCACCCCNACCAGTCGGATTCTCGCTCGCTGAAGACCCAGNGCGCCGAACAGTGACCAGGCNGTGGCGTAGATATCGGCACCGACATCGGTGGACACNTCGAGGGTCCGNGACCGGGTGATGGTGGTGAAATCTGCGAAACGCACTTTCAGGCCTACGGTCCGAGCAACCGATTGGGATGCCCGCAGGCGACGCGCTACCTGGTCGGAGAGTCCGGCGATCCGCGAGCGAATCCACTCGTGATCATCGGTGTCGGCATCGAATGTCTCCTCGTTCCCGATGCTTTTCTCCNGCTCATTGGGAATGACGGCCCGAGGATCTGTNCCCCAGGAGAGATCGTGAAGATGACGACCCTGTGCCNCGCCGAGGGCCCGCTCCAAGGTGGCCACGGGTGTCTCGGCNATGTCGCCCACGGTTTCCAGTCCGAGGCGCACCAATTGCTCTTCGGTTCGCTCTCCCACACCCCATAAGGCACCGACGGGGAGTGGGTGAAGGAATTCGATGACCTTGGCATGCGGAATGAGGAGCAATCCGTCCGGCTTGCTGTGCGTGGAGGCGAGCTTGGCGACGAACTTGCTCGACGCCACCCCGACTGAGCACGTGATGCCGACCTCGTCACGGACTCGATTTCGAATGAGCGTTGCGATGGCAACGGGTCGCCCCAGGCGACGAATCGCCCCGGCGACATCGAGGAAGGCTTCGTCAAGAGANAGCGGCTCAACGATCGGGGTGATGGATCCGAAGATGTCCATCACTTCTCGCGACGCCTGCGCGTATTGATCGTGGTGCGGAGGGATAAATGTTGCCTGCGGTGCCAGACGTCGTGCTCGAGAAATAGGCATCGCGGAGTGAATTCCCAGTGCTCGGGCCTCATAGGTGGCGGAAAGAACGACTCCNCGATTACCGGTGCTGGCCCCCACGACGACGGGCGTACCCGCNAGNTCCGGATGATTGAGNAATTCGACGGACGCGTAGAAAGCATCCATATCCACATGCAGGATCGTCGTTCCGGTGTCGTCATCACCGAAGTTGCCCAACCCTTGCGGCCGACGAACCTGGCTACGNCTCATACCCGCATCATCCCTTCCTGTCGCTTCTACCAGCCGGAGACACCAGGGCTGGAATNCCTGAATTTGAGTGATCTACGAGNGGTCGTTTTTGCGCCGTTGGCCGGGANCCGNCCANTANGNTTGGGATCAGGCATGGGGCTCTGTGCCGCTCAACGGAGGAGGAGTCATGAAGAAAGTCTTCAACCCAACTGTCTGGCTGACGGTGTTCGTCATTGTGGGAACGTTGGGATTCCTNAGTGGGGTGTTTGACCCGGAGGCTGCTGCGACGGATACATGGGGTACNGGNAATGTCCTCGAACATGACGCCACGTACGAGTTGGCATTGCAGTTCGCATTCTTAGCTTTTCCCCTCATGGCTTTGTTCACATTGATTTTTATTCCTGGACGGCAGGTTCGGGCNCGTATTTTGACGGCAATCACGATTGGCTTTCTCGTTCTGCCCATAAGTTTCGTGTCCGTCTTTTTGAGCAATGGCGCGGAAGGAAATGGCTTGGAATTTTGGATNCCCTTCACCATCATTTTNGCGACGCTCCTTTTCATCAGTGGCTTGCGNAACTGGAACGCCGACTCTCGGTCGAACGTTCCCTCAAGCGAATAGTCTTTGACNTAACAACACTNCATTCGAGCCGAGTTGGTGCTTCTGCGAACTNGTGTAGGCCGGGGCGGAGGGGTAGCNAGTTCATCTAGCCACCCCCCACTCCCGGACTGGAATGCCAAAACNTCCCCGGTGGACGGTTCACGGAAACTCCGGCGGGAGTGATGTCGGCGTAGGGCGATTGCTGNAAACCACTTGCATGCACCAGCACTTTCCGTGGCCCTGNGTGAACNTCTGGGGCCTGCTCTNAAGCAGGGTCATAGGTCAATAACGANCGAACAGCANCCATCCCNTCGTCTTTCCACAGTCGCCGCACATCCCCNAGATCCCAGCAACCAGTNGCTCGCATCGACACTCCTCGCGGCCCGGATCGCCGAAGGCGCCCACGAATGATGAGCAACCAGGAGTTGAACAACGTCGATGCGTAGTTCTCTTGAACATCATCGAAGAAGGCCGCATCGATGGGGCCCGTGGAGTCATCAAGGGTTACGAAGATCACTCGCCGCCCACTACGCACGGGGGGACTTTGAATTGCGACTTTGACACCGGCGACCCATACGTCGCTACCGGATCTTTGCTTCAGTAGATCGCAGGCAGCAGNGGCGCGCATCTCGCTCAATAGATCCTTGTAGAAATCCACCACATGGGCGCTGACGTCCAAACCCAGGACCGACATCTCCGATCGAACTCGGTCNCTTGCTTTCATTTCCGGTAGNCCCGTAATCGGAACNNATTCAGCTGTNGATCCGAGGAGATCGAACGANAACTGCGTATNGATACCCGTCGACCGNGTGTGCNTNTCGATATCGGCNACCTGCAGCAACAGATCTCGTCGAGTAACGGGTGCGGGATGCAATGCGTCGAATGCCCCTGTCACCACCAGGTTTTCCGCCACNGGTCGTGACAACTCTGCTCGCCCTATCGCGTCGGAGAGCGAGGAGAAAGGGCGCCGATCGATCAGCCTTTGGACTTCATGCTCACTAATACCCGCTACTTCGGTCAGGGGAACTCGAATAGCTTGTGCGTCCGCTCCCTCCACTCGATAGGCGTCACCCGAAATATTGACGTCGATACCTAGCACTCGGATTCCNTGCACTCGTGCGTCGTCGAGTAAGAGCCTTTTGGGATACATACCCGGATCGTGCGTCAATATTCCGCAATAGAAGGCCGCTGGATANTGCGCCTTGAGCCATGCNGANTGATACGTGGGGAGCGCGAAGGCTGCTGCGTGCGCCTTGCAGAAGCCNAAGGACGCGAATGCCCGAAGAATCTCCCACACTCGCTCGACAGTCGGGACGTCGTAACCGTGGTTGATGGCGGTCGGGTAGAACCACGCTCGGACATCGTCTTGCCCGTCCGGTGATCCCATACTGCGTCGGCATTCATCGGCTTCNGCGAGAGAACATCCCGTCATAGTTGCGATGATGCGCAGCACTTGCTCGTGGAATACCACCACTCCATAGGTCTCATGCAATATCGATTCAAGATCGGAGTGCGGGTACTCCGGAGCNCACCACCCCTGCCGAGCCATAAGGAATGGNGTCACCATGTCTGATTTGACCGGTCCTGGGCGAAACAGCGATATGTCGATGATCAGATCAGAGAAACGATCGGGTGCGAACTTGCCAAGAAGTTCACGTTGACCCGGTGACTCGATTTGGAAGCACCCCAAGGTNTTGGTCGATCGGATGAGCTCGAATGTTTTCGGATCATCGAGCTGACGATCATCGAGTTCGATGCTCTCCCCCGTGTTGCTCTCGGCCTCGGCGATTGCGTGCGCGATCGCCGACTGCATTCGAACCCCGAGGACATCGAGTTTGAGTAGNCCCATGTGCTCGACATCGTGTTTATCGAAATGACTCATGTGATAGCCCGCGGCACTGCTCTCCACGGGNGTTCGATCGAGCAGCGTGGCATCGGAGAGGACCACGCCACACGGGTGCATGGCGATATCTCGGGGTAACCCATCGAGGCCTTCGACNAGNTNGAGGAAATGATCGAGCTGTCCATCATTNGCGAGTTGTCCTATNTGAGAGTTCCGCAACTCAGGAAGATCGCTNAGCGCACTGCGAGCTTGTCGAGCACGAACATGCGGAAACGCCTTTGCGAATGCATCGACTTCNCCCACGTCCATACCGAGTGCGGCACCNACATCTCGAACGGCATGNCGNACGCGATAGGTCTCCATCATNGAGACGCTTGCGACCCGNTCNTCACCGAATCGATCGCGAATGAGGTCGTAGACCTCCAATCGTCGGGCTGATTCGACGTCGATATCGATATCCGGGAGTACTCGCCGAAGCGGTGACAAGAACCGCTCCATCAACAATCCGTGCCGAATGGGATCAACGCCACTGATCCCCAAGAGATGGGTAACGAGACTTCCAGCNCCGGAGCCACGCGCAGCCACCCGTATTCCTCGGTCTCGAACCATGTCGACCACCTCGGCGACGGTGAGGAAATACCCGGAGAAACCGAGACTNGTGATGGTTCGCAGTTCGGCGTCGAGTCGATGCTCGGCTTGGCTTCTTTCGTCTTTCGAGTAGCGGTCGGGTATCGCTGCNGCACATCGNTGGCGCAATAANGTNGCGGCCTCTGCAACCGGGTCGGGAATCNCCCTTCCCANCAGCACGTCGAGTTCGGGAACGAAAACCTCCCCCAGGCCCAGNTCTCGCNCGGAGTCGAGTGCGCAGTACTGCGCGAGATGCCANGTGTCTTCTAGTANGCGNTGCCCGCCGCGTTCGTCTTGTCCCCCTGACGCGTGGGCGATCTCCGCTGCNATCTCCGCCATTTCCTGCCCTGANTTCACGTACGCGTGGGCTCCCTGCTGGCGCTCGAGCCGTGGCGAACTCAACGGCACAAGCAATCGAGAGGCATCTAGCACNTCGGCGATACCGGCTTGATCGGGATGGGCGTATCGCACCGCGTTGGNCACAACAGCAGGCANCCGCTGCTCGCGCGCCCANCCCAGCATGCGCGCTGCTGTCGCTGTGGAGTATCGATGTCGACGACGCAGNGGNAAACCCNGCTGCCGATGGGACGTNACACCGATAGCNAGATACCGATCGAATANCGCACGCCACGGCCGCNTCGCCGCCTCAGCGAGAGTCGCTCGCTCATCTGCGAGATACCGACCAACCTCGGAGTCCGCACCGAGAATGACGACTATCCCCTCGCTGTGCTCGCGCAACGCCGACCACGGCACCCACGGTTCACCGCGCGCGGTGTGATCGCCGATGTGTGCAGCGCTCACAAGACGACACAGNGATGCCCACCCTCGCGAACCCGTCGCGAGCAAAAGGACNCGCGGACGTGTCTCATCAATCCACCGACCCCCGCGCGCCGGTGTCCGTGCCTGCACGTCCGGATGCACCCGCGCCGCCTGGGTTGCCTCGACCGCGATATCCACTCCNAGTACCGGTCGTATGCCCAGCCGGGAACACTCACGTACCCACCGGACCGCCGCGTACAAGCCGTCTCGGTCGGTAAGAGCGACGATTGACTGACCAAGTTCGGCACTGCGTTGCACNAGTNACTCCGGCAAGGTGGCGCCATACCGAAGTGAGTGGCTGGAAGCTACGTGCAAATGGGCGAACGGTGGTGAAGCGACTCCCACGCCTAACCGACGGCACGCAGCCGTAGATCGAGCGCTGGCTGATGGGCCAACTCCAGTACGTCACAGACTCGAGCCAGGAACGTCTGNGCATCGCGAACGAGATCGTCTGCTGCCCGCGCACCGACGCACGGGATTCCAGCTTCGGCAGCGGCACGNGTCTGGGCGCCAGCGGCAAAGAAATCCGCCCACTCCGACAGCGGCGGACACACCTCACGTAGCACNACCCACGCGCTNCGCACTTGCTGACGCACCGGTCGNTTGGCGCGCACCTGAGAAGACCGGGAGGCAACAACNGCGATAACNGCGGCAGCANCTCGTAAGGCCGCAAGNTGTGCGGCGGCGTATCGCTCGTGCGGGGTGCCCGCTAGCGCGGCACGAGCCAAACTGCGCTGAGCNCTGTGGATCAANTCNTCCGCGGCAACNGGCGTCATAGTCAACTCACGGAGATTCGATGCGGGGAGCGCATCACCAGAATGGGTCCCAGGGCGGGTCCCAGGGCGGNNNCCAGNGCGGGTCGAGTTCATCGCGAAGATCCCTTTCTNTATGNGTGTGCTGGTTTTCTCGACCCGTGTGCTCGACCCGTGTGCTCGACCCACGTGCACTACTCCAAAACGGACCCCGGCCGCTGGGGCTGGGGTCGAGGCAACCTCAGCGGCCTACGGGCCCGTTTCGTTGAGTTCCACAGAACTCCCACCCCGGCCGCGAATCCGAGGTGCTTGGTCCGACGAGGCACGTGCCCGAATAACCCTCGTGTCGAGCAACCCGACCTACCAGGTATTCGAACACCTGTTCGAACCAGACACGACCGTAGCCCCCACCTCTGACACCCGTCAACCCCTGGCGCCCGGTCAGCCCGGTCAGCCCGGTCAGCCCGGTCAGCCCGGTCAGCCCGGTCAGCCCGGTCAGCCCGAACACGTGCGGCCGCCAGGGCGATCCGGCAGGCTNGGGTGNTAACTCAGGAACCGCCCGTCNAGGAGGCTCNTTTCGTGCCCGAACCATCTGCCGACCTGTTGGACGATGACCACATCGACGACTTCTGCCGCCTGCACCCCCGCTGGAGCTACGACGGCACTGCCCTTATGGCCCAGGTGGAGGCTCCGACCTTTCTCCATGGCATCAACGACGTCACCGCCATCGCCCGAGTAGCCGAGGAGATGGACCACCATCCGGATATCGACATCCGATGGAGGAACCTCACCTTCCGCCTATCGACACATTCGGCACACGGAGTCACCGGACTCGATATTGCCCTCGCCGAGCGGATCGACGCGATAGTTGACGCCGCACCCTGAGGATTCACGNCCGGTCAGCACTCTCGGTGCNTACCCCGTGNTGGCTCCCTTCGAGGCGCTACCCACCAACTTGGCGTACTTCGCGAGCACGCCTCGGTCATAGCGCGGAGGTAACGGTTCGAACGACGCACGGCGTTCGCTCATCTCTGCCGAATCGACGAGTACATCGAGCGTCCTGTTCGGGATATCGATCATGATGCGGTCACCGTCACGCAGCAGCCCGATGGGGCCACCGTCGACGGCCTCCGGGGAGACGTGACCGACACACAAACCCGTCGTGCCACCGGAGAAGCGCCCATCGGTGATCAACAGCACGTCCTTACCCAAGCCCGCACCCTTGATGGCTC
>NZLD01000019.1 GCA_002694095.1 Micrococcales bacterium
CTACTCACCGGGTTGATCAGCGTCTCGGTGGCGCTCATCGTCGTTGCGGTCGTCATCATCATCACGTTGAAGGGTGATACCAGCTTCAAACGACTCTTCAACGCGAGCGAGCCGGTCGGCTTGCTGCTGATTGTCTTCGGCGCAGCCGTTGCTGCTGCCGGGCTGGCGGGACTTGTCCAATTCTCGCCCGCCGTCGCCGCCTTCCTGGTCGGACTACTGCTCACCGGTGAACTCGCGGAAGTCGCCCGCCGTCGCCTCGATCCTCTTCGTGAACTTCTCGCCGCCATCTTCTTCGTCTACTTCGGCTTGTCGACCGACATCAGCAACCTTCCCGCCGTGCTGCTTCCCGCAGCCGGGCTGGCCCTTCTCACGATCGGCACCAAGTTCGTCACAGGTTGGTTCGCCGCCGCGACGGTTGAGGGCGGAACCATCTCCCGACTGCGCGCCGGGGCACTCTTGAGTGCGCGCGGCGAATTCAGCGTCATCATTGCGGGCTTGGTCGCCGTGAGCGGCATTCTTCCCCCGACTTTTCAAGCATTCGTTGCGGCCTACGTTCTCATTACCGCGTTCGCTGCACCCTTCCTTGCACGCTGGGCGGAGCCGATCGGTTGGTGGTGGGAGCAGCGACCCGGACGCGTACGCTCATAGGCGTGCACCGGAATATTGCTCTCGCTGTGACAACGGCGACAGTTTTCGTGCTGTCGGTAACGATGGCGCCTACCGCTTCCGCGCACGCCGATCTGCAGGTCAGCACACCCGAAGATGGTGAATCGCTTCAGATCGCCCCCGAGGAAATCCGGCTAACGTTCAGCGAAGAGCTGTTCGAAGAACTCGTGGAGATTTCGATCCTCGATGCCGACGGAGACCTCTATTCCACGATTGGGGTCGAGCAAACACCACCGCCGGGAACAGACGTGATATTTCCGTGGCCAACACAAGCGCCACCCGGCGAGTATTCGATCGCCTATCGGGTCGTCTCAGCCGACGGTCACCCCGTCACGGGGACCATTTCGTTCTCCTACGCAGCCACCGCTCCCGAGCCGAGCACGCCGGAGCCGGCACCGTCCGACAGCACGCCCTCTGCGGAGTCATCAACTCCTGCGACATCACCTGCTGCGTCGTCACCCATCGCGTCAGCACCTTCCTCATCCTCTGCTACCGAATCCTCAACATCGTCAAGCACCGATTCATCGTCTGGCACACCCCTCGTGATATTCGGTGTTGTGCTACTTCTCGGTGTTATCGCTACCTCGGCGATCATTGTTCGTGCGCGGCGACGAAACTAGGTCGCGATGACCACAACCACCGAAACACCCACCGGCTCTTCCGTACAGCGTTCGCGTATTGCGTCGGTGTCGCTCGGTCTCATCGCCGTTGCACTGGTCGCGGCCGCATTCGGGCTGGTCCTCGCCGGTGGCACCTACGAAGCACTCCCCGGTATCGCTGATCCCGGGCCTCTGGTTACCTGGGGAGCGCCCGCGCTGCGCGTTCTCACCGATCTCGCCGCTATCGCGACTGTCGGACTCCTTCTGTCCGCAACGATTCTCGCCCCCTCCGGCAAGGATGGAACGTTGTCGCGGACTGGCCGACAGGACGCGGTTCGCGCGGTGTGGGCGGCCGGGGTCTGGGCGCTGCTGGCGGCCGTCCAGTTGTTCTTTCTGCTGGCGCTGGTGCTTGGCGTTCCACTCATGGACGCATTCACGCCCGGCGTCGTATCGACGTACGCAAACGAAATCGATAGCACCCGAGCACTTCTGGTCATGTCGATTCTTGCCCTCGTGGTCGCGGTCGGCGCCGTGACCTCGGCCACCACCGGTGCCAGCGGATCATGGCTGGCGGTCGCGGTNGCGGCCGCCGCACTTCCCGGCCTCGCNGGNCACAGTTCATCACTNGGAGACCACGAGCTCGCCATCACGGCGAATGTCACGCACATGGTGTCGGCNGTGCTNTGGGTCGGNGGATTGCTCGCGTTGACTCTGCACGCCTTCAAGCGNGATNNTCCTATGGCGCGCGCCNTCCAACGTTTCTCAGCGATCGCCATCACGGCCNTCGTTCTCCTCGCGGCCAGCGGTCTGGCGAACGCCTACACCCGACTCGACGGGCTCGNNCAGTTNTTCACCACCGGATACGGCAACGTGATTCTCATCAAGATCGGACTCATCGTGGGGCTGGCATTCCTCGGTCTACAGATGAGGCGTCGCATTCTGCCCACCTTGGACACCGCCTCCCGTACCCGCGCCTTCGTCCGGGTCGCGGTCTCGGAGTTGGTCATCATGGCCGCCGCCATCGGATTGGGAGTCTCACTCGCATCCAGTCCTTACCCGCGCGAGGAGGAGATCCTTCCGTCGTACGGGGAATCACTTCTCGGCTTCGCGTATCCACCACCACCCACGATCGAGTCGGTCGCCCTGGGCTTCCGTGTCGATCCACTCTTCTTCACCGCGAGCCTCATCGCCGCCGCGCTTTACGTGATCGGATTCCTTCGCATCCGAAAAGCTGGCATCCACTGGCCGGTCATGCGGCTCGTGTCCTGGCTCGGTGGTATTTCCGTCGTTATCTGGTGCACCAATGCCGGCATAGCTACCTACGCCCAAGTGAGCGTCGGCCTACACATGACCCAGCACATGGTGCTGACGATGCTGGGGCCGATTCTTCTGGTCTTGGGTGCTCCGGCCACCCTCGCGTTACGGGCGTTGAANCCGTCCACNACCGGNGAGCGCGGACCTCGNGAATGGCTGGNGTGGNTCCTGCACAGTCCCATCACCAGAGTCTTGACCAATCCGTTCTACGTGTTCATCGTCTACGTGATCGGGNTATACGGGCTNTANATGACNCCGCTGTTCGGATGGTTGATGGGCTCGCANGTNGGNCACGTCGTNATGCAGNCNCACTTCATCATCTCCGGCTACCTCTTNTACTGGGTGCTCATCGGNATNGATCCNCGCCCNCGACCNCTGCCGTACTGGGGTCGCCTGCTNNTGCTGTTGCTNGCNCTCGCCGTTCACGGGTTCTTCGCNGTCGCCTTCATGATGGGCACAACACCNATGGCGGTCGAGTGGTACGGAGTGGTGCGGCCCGANTGGATCACCGATCCGCTGCGAGACACACTCCTNGGNGGNCAGGTCACNTGGGGNTTGTCCGAGATTCCCAGTCTGATCGTGCTCATNGCGATAGCGGTGCAATGGTCACGCAGTGACGANCGTGAAGCCAAACGCANGGATCGACAGGCGGANCGAGACGGCGATGCCGAACTCGACGCGTACAACGCCTATCTCGNATCACTCAATTCNCGTTCNCGCTAGCGCTACCGATCACGGCCACTTCGCCTGGAAGGGTCCGGTCTCGTCCANNGCGTATCCGGTGTGTAGTCGAACCCANGGATACGCGGTGGTGTCNACCTGCATGCTTGCNCCNTTGGCCTTCCACGCCCCAGCCCACCATGCNAGAGCNANCTGNTGCAGGGCNTANTCCTCTCTTGCCNCGGCGATACGACTCCTCCTCCTGNCCAGCGGCGTAGATNCGCCCNGANCTNAAGCGCATNTGCAACGCGCGNGTGTCGTANGCGTGAGCNGCCAGGAATGNCCCCGCATTGGTNTCNGGTGCGGCNTAGAGGTTGGCGAAGGCATCTACCCCNACGAAAGTCGCCGGACGACGAANGCCCCAACTCACACCCATGGGGTANTAGATCTGTCCACCNGGCGCGTAGACCGTCCCACCCGGNGCCGCGTACGGNGGGCTGGCGAACTCCACGACAGCCAACGCCCGGTAGACGATGTCGGNATTCANGAACAAGGCTTCGGGTACGGATTGNCGTCCNGCGCGAAGCAACGTGGCCGCCCACCACAGGTGCTGAACGTTCTGCGTGTAGTCAGGATTNACGATTCCGTGATTCGTCACCGTTCCGTCTTCGTTCGCATTCGTGCCGGGCAGGCGGANACTCACGCTGATGCCATTGACGNACGTGTTGTNNCGCAGNTTNCTGGGCCGNGCNAANGACGCNATNGCCATNGCNATCATNGAGTCNCGCCACTTNGCNTCCTTNTCGTGGTCGGGGAACATAGCGAANGCNAGGGCGGGCGACAGCAGGTCCCACGACACTTCATCGGACATGGAGTTTCCCGGCGTGAGTTCGGCNCCTAGCCGATTACGGAAGTACCGCGGACCCCGCTGGGCCGCGTANTCAGCTTCGCTGNTCACCATCGCCGCAACGTACGAGCGCTCCTGCACAGTCAACTCGTTCCACAGCATCCACCCGGCTTGACCGGCGACAACAGCCCANAGCGAGNTCTGCCANCCATTCCCCCATCCNCCCGGNGANATNGATCCGTGGGCACANGAAATCGANCGAATATGCCACCGGGCNTAGTCCAGNAGCATNTCGCGNGTGATGCGGTTGTCCTTGATGTAGCCGCTCGTGCTGTACAAGATCGCGGCACTGAGCGCCGCGTTTGCCGATCGACGGATCGCTTCTTCCGTGGACGGCTCGCTGCTCAAGGGGTCGTAGTACGGCNTCATCGTGCGGGTTCGTAATCGNTCGGTNAGGTCGGTGACCATNACNCCGCGCATACCGTCGCGCAGCGTTGCATTGATTTCTTGATATCCCGGNATCAGGCGAGTNCCCTGGGGGAGCANTGGCGGTCGAACCNTNCGCTGTTCGACTTTGCCGAACCNTTCTGCAGCCGCGGTCGCTGTCGGGCAGGCACCCGGCGAACTCGACTGGAGTCCGACNAGGGGTGATTCCCCTTCTTCGACNCGAAACACGATCTGGCTGACGTCGTCGGTCTTGGTGACGCTTCGAGCGAGAATCCATCGTTGGTTGTCCCGGACAACACCCGGACCGTCTTTTCCATCCGCGTCCCAATCNCCCGCGATGGGNATGTCACCGGCCGCACCNAACTNGAAGGACCGCGTGCCNTCACCGTTANGGCGCGGGACTATCCANGTGCGCCCCCGCACCACACCNGGATCGTCGACACCGTCACCGTNCCAATCACCTACAACCGGTATGTCCCCCGTGTCACCGAACNCGAANGTCTCCTGCNGACCAGTCGAGTCCCGCCANTTCCATACGCCGTCGCGAAACGTTGCGATGTCAGCCTTNCCGTCACCGTCACGATGNCCGGTGAGTGGAATNTCTCCATCGGAGCCGAAGGAAGCGAACCCCTCCCACGACGCGGACCCCACCGCGGCATTCGTCACCAGCCAGTCACCACCGGTGAATACGCCCGGCGTGGCGACACCGTCGCCGTTCCAATCCGCCATGAGNGGGANACCTNGAGNNACNGGCATCTTCACGCGCGTTCGCGAGTTGCCCGTTCGACNNCTGCTGACGCTGATCCATANACCGGCNGTGGGGCTTCCGAGCGCGGGAATGGCTCGAGGNTGCTCGANGCCGATCAGNGCNCGGCCCGGGGTGGGGAGATCGGGCAACGGCGGCGCTTTCGCGATCTTGTCCGGCGCGGCCGCCACCGGNCTCACGACACCGGCAAGCATCAGGGCGGCAGCCATGNCTGCTGCNCCGCGAANGATCCGGGGTGGAATCACGCTCAAGCTCNCTGACACTCGTGATGGATTCGTGCAGGACTCCTTCCATGGTACGTCTGAGAACCCACTCCATCGCATGNGCNGGGACGACGGATGTCNAGCGACGATTTGCTNNCAGCNNCGNGTTNATATACCCTNGGGGGTATGCAGAAATNNCACCTCCGTGCACCCTTCGCCCNCGCCGGTGCTGCCGCCCTGGCTTTGANCCTGGCGGTCTCCGGNTGCTCGTCCGATTCCGCGTCGGACTCCGCTTCGGANTCTGTCGTCCAAACAGCGGACGGCACCGTGGCACCNCCCGAGNNGCCGGTGCGTGTCGGNGTCACCGACTTCGCCGATGTCATCGCCTCACNAGACGTCACCATCGTGGACGTGCGCACCCCCGAAGAATTCGCCCAAGGACACATCGAGGGGGCGGTCAACATTCCTGTGGAGTACGCCGACTTCACCGATCAGGTCAGCCAACTCGACGCCGATGGCACCTACGCCGTCTACTGCCGCAGCGGCAATCGCTCACAAACCGCTGTTGATCAGATGTCCGGAGTGGGGGTCAACGGAATCTACGAACTCGAAAGCGGCACCAACGGATGGGCTGCGGCGGGACAACCACTGGTCCAGTAGCTACTCTGGATACGTGCGCCTTTCCCTAATCGCGCTCGTCGCCGTCTTCTCGTTCGCTGCCATTCCCTCAGCGCACGCAACATCTGTACCTGATACCCGGGTCGGGGACTCCCGACAGGTGATCGTCGTCGAGGCGCCGCGCTGGTCGTCCACCGAAGGCACGCTGACCGCCTTCGAAAAGCGGCGCGGAGAGTGGACGGTCACCCAACCAACCGTGCGAGCACAACTCGGATACGGGGGCCTGGTGCGTGGAGATAGGCGCCGCCAAGGCACCGGCACGGTGCCCACCGGCGTCTTCGACATCCTGCGGGGCTTCGGTCGCAAGGCCGATCCGGGAACGTCACTGACGTACGTCCAGGTGGATCGCAACGACGCGTGGACGTACAACCCCCGCGTCCCCAGCACTTACAACGTTTTCCAAACCGTCGATCGATCGTGGAATTCCTACGGGGGGTATGTCGAGAAGTTGTGGGACATGGGCTACCAATACGACTACGTCGCCATCTTGGACTACAACCTTCCCCAAGGCCCCATCACCACAGGCGCGAAGGGAGTGCGCCGGAGCTCGACACCGCCCGACACCTCACGCGGCGGCGGGATCTTCCTTCACGTAGATAACGGAAACAAGACCGCCGGCTGCATCGCCGTGAAGAAGAAGGTCATGCGGAACTTAATGAAGTGGCTGGATCCGAAGAAGGATCCGGTCATCGTGATTCGGGTGACCTAGAACGGCACTATGTCGCTCAGCGCGGGGAACTCACCGCGCCATCGCGCTACTGCATCGGGTGCCACGGTGGCCGACAAGATCGTCTCCTCCGTCGACGCCCGCGAGATGACTTCCCCGATCGGGTCAACGACGGCACTGTGTCCACCGAGGTGAACGCCGCGCTGCAGACCGACTTGATTGCACGCGATCACCCATGCCTGATCTTCAATCGCTCGGGCGCGTACGAGGACGTCCCAGGCGTGAATGCGGGCAGACGGCCAACCGGACGTGATCAGAAACGCCGAAGCACCCTGGCGGGTGAGNTCCCGAAACTGCTCAGGAAAACGCAGGTCGTAGCAGGTCGCCAACCCCGTCGCACCCAACGGTGTGTTCACCACGACAAGTTCCGGGCCGGCCGACATCAGATCGGCTTCCCCGCCGTAACCAAACACGTGGATCTTGCGNTAGANCGCCTCCAATGAACCATCCGGACCGAACAGCACGCTGGTGTTGAANAAGNGNCCGTCNTCNGCNCGTTCGGTGAAGGACCCACCATGCAGCCATGTGGAGTGTCGTTGGGCGATGCCCGCCATGCGAGAGACGAGGTCGCCGTCCAAAGGCTGGGCATGATGTCGGGCGCTCGCGAGGTCGAATGCTCCGGTATTCCACAGTTCTGGAAGGACAACGAAGTCCGCTTCACCGATCACACGGTCCGTTTCGCCGAGAACTCGGTCGATCCGGTNNNCNACGCTTTCNGTGTCGTTGCACTCGACNTGGATCAGCGCAACCCGCACTNCAGCGTCNCTCACNCNTCCACGCTACTCGNGNANGNGCAGGTCGTGNNCNACGATNGNGCTGGTTTTNNACCCGGATCAGGCAAACGCNATNNATGNCACTCNACCTCGCCCTACGCTGGCGCTATGAGCGATGCTCTTNTCGACAACTGGGATCAGGCAANAGNAAACTTCGCGGCCTTCGTGTCGACGGTCGATGACTGGGAGATCGCCTCACCCTGCCCGGGCTGGTCGGTGTCCGATCTTGTCGCCCACATCATCGATTTTGAATCCCAACTCGCTGGGGATCCGCAGCCAGAACACACGCCCGATTGGTCGTCTCTGTCGCACGTGTCTNCCGACTTCGGGCGATTTACCGAGATCGGAGTNGACATTCGGCGGGGCAGATCTCACGAGAGTTTGCTGGAAGAACTCACTGACTGTCACACCCGCGCTNNCGAACGACTTAGCTCACTTCCCTCCGATGCCTCCCTTCCCTGGCTTCGCGGAGACACCCCTCTCCCGCGGCTCCTCGGTATGCGCACGTTCGACGNCTGGGTGCATGAGCAGGACATCCGGATGGCCGTTGNACAGCCGGGAAACATGACGGGCCCGGGAGCGCGTGAGGCNCTGAAGACCCTTACATCTGCTTTGCCGAAGATCTGGGCCAAGAACGCNGGTGCCCCNGCCGGTGCCGTCCTCGAGGTAGCCATTACCGAGCCAGGGNTAAGCGCCGACCTCTTNGTCACCGTTGGTGAAGACGGGAAGGCAACCTTNACCGACGNTGGTGANCCAGTGGCGTCCCTCTCGATGCCGTGGATGACATTNGTCGCACTGGCCTGCGGTCGTTCTCCTGANANAGANCTTTCGTCGTCCGTCCANCTCAGTGGNGATCACNCNCTCGCNTCGACGGTNCTTGGCTCCNTAGCTGTCACCCCGTAGCGCGTGACCTNGCCGNNCGTACCTGCNCNATAGNCNNGGGNGCGCCACCCATTNGGNGGGCGGACGCTGANGGNTCTGCAACAGTGTGCCCGTGGTCGNCNCGTCNCAACCCGATGGTCGNGNNAGTCGTGACGTCCGCGGTGTTCAGTCGGCNACCGCNGCCGCCATCGCTCCGCGTTTGGTTTCCGTCTGGGTCATCTGGGGTTCCACCTATCTGGGTCTTGCTGTCCTGGTCCAGACCCTCCCGCCTCTTCTCACCAATGGCATCCGCTTTCTGATCGCCGCCGGAATTCTCGGTCTCGGCCTGATCGTGTTCCGCGGTGTGAGAACTCTGGCCGTCACCGCTCGTCAACTCCGTAGCGCTGCCACGATGGGTATTGCGCTTCTTGGCGTTGGCATCGGTACGGTGTCTATGGCGGAACGCTTCGTTCCCTCGGGAATCACGGCGCTTTTGGTTTCCGTCATGCCGCTGTGGATCATCATTTTCCGACTCCATGCAGGCGATCGCCCCTCTCGTTGGACGTTGGCGGGTGTCGCCGTCGGCATGACGGGTTTGGCGGCGATGCTGNTGCCNGGTGGCACCGCCCCCGTCGACGGNGGTGACGGTGATGTGGTCCGGTGGAGTGTGGCGATCATCGTCGGCAGTTTCATCTGGGCGTACTTTTCCTGGCGATCGTCNGGTTTCGATCTNCCTCGNGATCCNCTGACGACGACGTTCTACGAGATGGTCGTCGCCGGNGTCTTCTTGATCATCGTGGGNGTCATGACCGGCCAGCGCATCGATGNTNCTTCCGCNTCGACGGCATCNTGGGTTGCCCTNGGCTATCTCGTNATCGCGTCACTNGTCGCCTACACCGCCTATGTGTGGCTATTGGGCAACGCTCCNATGTCGCTGGTGGCGACCTACGCCTACGTCAACCCNGTCGTCGCCGTCTTTCTCGGATGGCTCGTCGTGGGAGAGCCGATCACCCTCGACGTTNTCATCGGGGTGACGATCGTGGTGGGCGGTGTCGTGCTTGTTGTTTCCGGCGAACGACGACCNACGCCGATTCAAGAACCGAGTTAGACCAGCGACNNNCCTACGTCGATGACGCGGTCGTTGGCCTCTTNTTCCGCAACACTGATGCGAACGCCCTCATCNGGGAACGCCCGGATCGTGATTCCAGCCGCATCGCACGCCTGGGCGAATTCCTGCGTTCGCTCCCCGAGTCGAAGCCACACGAAGTTGGCGTGGCTTGGATGGATGTCCCAACCNTGGTCCGCNAGGGCTTGCCANACGCGGTCGCGTTCCNGGGANAGGTGNCGNACNCGTTCGAACAANTCGTCTTCGCACTCCAGCGCAGCGAGAGCGGCGTCTTCGGCGATGGAGGAAACCCCGAANGGANGCGCGGTCTTGCGCATACCTTCGGCGATGGGCTCGGGAGCNATNGCNAAGCCCACNCGAAGCCCGGCGAGTCCGTACGCCTTGGAGAACGTACGCATCACCACAACATTGTTCTGCCCGTGGAAGAAATCCAGACCGTCGGGGACATCGGTGTCGCTGATGAACTCGCGGTAGGCCTCATCCAGCACCACGATCACATCGGATGGCACCGCGTCGATGAACTCGGTGAGCTCATCNCGACGCACCGCNTCACCTGTGGGNTTATTCGGGTTACANACGAAAACTATCCGCGTGGAGTCNTCGATCGCNTNGAGCATCNACGGTAGGTCGTGCCGNTCGTCCGCNAGCAACGGCACCTGAANGCTGCGCGCACCCGTCATTTGCACCCAAATGGGGTANGCCTCGAANCTCCGCCANGGGTAGACCACNGAGTCCCCNGGACCAGCCGCCGCCCAGATCAATTGGCCGACNACCGCGACACTTCCNGTNCCCAGCGNAATCTGCTCNTGAGCCACATCGAAGCGACGAGCAAGCGCACCGGTGAGTCGTCTACTGAAAGGGTCGGGGTATCGGTGCACCGTGGCCGCCGCTNGTTCGATGGCGCGACGNACCNCNTCCGGTGGCTCGAACGGTGTCTCGTTGCTGGAGATCTTGNACGTCTCGATATCNGTTCGAGGNGNNGGCATCTGCCCGGCCTTGTAGGCGGGCANCGAGTCGATTTCNGGGCGCAGCCGTGGAGCGGTCACGGGCCAAGACTACGGCGAGGACGCACCCCCTCGCCTTGCTCGCCCTNNGGCCGCTTACCTGGCAGCCTGACGGCATGGNCCTGNNCGCGCGATGGGCGTGACGGCGTTATGGACCTGACATCGTTGTCCCTGCGCCGCAGACTNCTGTTCGTCCTCACGGCGTCNNCCGGGCTGCTCNTGATCATCGCCCTNGTCATCGGCGTTCAGTACCTCGTCAGNTACAACGGNGCCCGGAATCTGCAAGCGAAGTTGTCNCCCGCGGCCGAACTGTCCGACAACCTGCTGCTGGCTCAATCNTCCGCATCGGGTGACCTCAGCGACTACGTCCTGACCGGACGGGAACGAGCCCTCGTTTCCTACGAGACCTCCATTGCGGAGGCACACTCACTCATTCGCGCGCTCGAAGCAACCTTTGATGGCGACCCGCCGTTACTCGGTCAGCTCGCCGGGGTGCGCGCCGCGCAAGAAGTGTGGTTGAACGACGACGCAACCCCGACCCTCGACGCCATGGACGAAGGTCGAACGGCGGCTGCCGCCCGCGCCACCAACAAACCCAAGGCATGGCGCTCCTACGACTCCATGATCGCCGCCACCGTTGACTTGCGGGACGAAGTGGAAGACCAGCGCAATGCCGCTCGCGCAACGGTGTCGGCGTTCGGCACTCAACTCGGCGTATGGCTCTTCGTTCTCGCGGCGGTTGTCGCCCTCCTCGTTGCCTACTCGTCGGTTTCTTTGGATCAATGGGTCATCAAACCCTTGCGCTCCATCCGACGTGACCTGCACCGTTCTGTTCGCGTTCCCCATACTCACCCGGTCGAGACGGTCGGACCGCCGGAACTTCAAGCGGTGGCGGGTGATGCGGAGAATCTCCGGAGGACTTTGGTCGCAGAGATCGATGAGGCGACCGCTGCGCGCGATGGGCTCATGCAGGATGCGCCGCTAGTCGCCGCAATGCAATCGCTGATGAGGTCTCCTGTGCAGGGGTCGGTAGCNGGGTGTGAGGTGGCCGGANTCTCTGCCACCGCCGAGGGGGTTCTCTCCGGCGATTGGTGGGATGCGATTCCCCTGACCGATGATCGGCTGGCACTCGTGATCGGAGATACGTCCGGTCATGGAACAGGAGCGGTCTTGACAGCCCTACGTACCAGGGATCTGCTGCGTGTGGCCCTGATCGAAGGACGCTCTCCCGGCGCTGCCTTCGCATTCGCGTTGGACGCCATGGCGTTCGATGAAAACTTTGTGACGGCTTTCGTTGCTGTGGTGGATTCGACATCGCACACGATCACCTACGCCAACGCTGGCCATCACCCGCCCGTGGTGGTCACGATCAACAAGGACACCCACGTGTGCTCGGGGACGGGCCCCTTGGTGAGTTCCCTCGGTGGCTCCTGGGAGGAGCAGACGGTGCCTTTCGAGCCNGGNAGCCTGCTCATCGCCTANACCGATGGCCTNGTCGAGAACCGCGCCCCCGACGGTGGNGATCTGAACGTGGANGATGTGAGNCGCATNGTGCNGGGGTTCGAGCGGCCGGTTCGNCTTGATTCNNCNGAGGTCCTAAGCCGNGTGGTGTCCNNTATTCGGGAGCACGCGGGNANTTGGGACACNGACGACGTNACCGCCGTCGTCATTGGTCACCCNCTCATGGCACTATGACGGNATGCGACNAAATCATCCACGTACGTACCGCGCCCTTGTCTCCGCACTNACCCTCGCCCTGGTGGCGGGNCTGAGCCTTTCCCTTGCNGGACCGGCCCANGCCAAGAAGCGGGGCTTGACCAACTTCGATTCACTGAANGGCCAGATCATCCCCTCNGAGATGTTNGGNCTTCACGTGAAGAACGAGCAGTACGGCGTGTGGCCGTCCATTTCTTTCGGCTCTCTTCGNTTNTGGGACAACGACGTCGCNTGGTCCAACATCGAGACCGCCCCCGGGGTCTACAACTGGACCAACCTGGATAACGCCATCAACAACGCNCGNGCNAANGGCGTGACCGACATCATGTACGTGATCGCCGGTACNCCTGCNTTCTACAGCGCGAGCACCTGNGTTGTCCCAGCTTGTCTGCCCACCAACGGTGCCGCCGGCATGCCCACCGATCTCGGCGCATACGACCGTTTCGTCTCNGCNGTCGTCAACCGCTACAAGGGACAGATCACGTCGTACCAACCCTGGAACGAGGCAAATCTGCTGACGTTCTTCGAGGGAACTCCCGCGCAGTTGGCCCTGTTGACCAAGCGGACGTACGACATCGTGAAGGCGGTCGACCCGAATGCGGCTGTCGTCGCGACGAGTGTCGGCACACGGCTNGGCGCCAAGAACAACAAGTTCTACAAGTGGTACGGACCGTTCCTCGATTCACTCGCCAACTACGGCTGGCCNATCGACGCNTACGCCGTTCACACCTACCCCCACAGCTTGGGTACTCCGGTNGATCGGGGGATCTTGGGAGAGAAGTTCAACCGTCTNCTCAAGCAGAAGGGNGCTCCNGTCAAGCCCGTATGGGACACCGAGAACAACTTCGGCCTGAAGGGNCCGGGACCGCAAAATCCCGATGTCGACATCGAGGGTGCGAAGGCAGCCAACTGGACCGCGATCGCCTACCTCGACGCNCTACGGCTGGGTATCTCCCGGGNGTACATGTACACGTGGGAGCCACCGAACGATCTGTGGGGAATCCAGTACTACGACGGGAGCCCCGGAGCAACAGCCATGCAAACGATGCAGGAATGGATCGTCGGCACTCGCTACCGCAACTGCAAAACCAACAAAAAGGGCACCAAGGTTCGGTGCAACTTCACCGGTAGCGAAGGTTTGTTCCAGATCGTCTACCCGACCAAGGGACGCAAGACGTTCAAAACCAGCAAGCGGTACAGCCAGGCGTGCGACCTTTTCGGAACCTGCTCGCCCATCAAGAACCGCAAGGTGCGTGTCGCTGGTCCGGTCCTGTTGAAGAGGTAGGCCGATGATCGCCTGCCCGGAGTGCGGCGAAGACGGTGATCTCCGTCGCGACGAGGCAGACATCNTNTGTGANGGGTGCGGTCATCGCTGGTCCTCTGCNTCCGGGGNCTGTGCAAGTTGNNGTGGNACGGACCTGGTCAAACGCCCACGTCCGCTCACGCAGTTTTCTCGGGGAACGCAGTTGTCCATCGTTGGGTGGGTGGACGTCGACTGCTGTGTTGTCTGCGACGCCGACGCCCTCGACAAAGCGGTCGCTGCGGGTGGGCCGCTGCCCGCCGGCTACATTCCGGCAGCCCGCGAACCACGAGTACCGGGTGCCGCTAGCTCAGATCAGTGACTGAAGGGTGTCACCTACATCACCGTCGATGCGAAGAGATGCGAGGTCGTCAGCCCTTGTCTCTCCGGAATTGATGATGGCGATGGGTTTTTCGTCCTTGTGCGCGTGCATCGCGAACCGCCGCCCTGAATAGACCGTCAGCGACGATCCGGCAACGAGCAGTGCATCCGCGGAATCCACCATCGCGTAGGCGTTCCGGACGCGCTCTACCGGCACGTTCTCTCCGAAATACACAACATCGGGTTTGAGGTCTCCTCCGCACCGTGTGCAGGAGACCATCACGAAATTGGCGAGGGCGTCCTCGGGAATATCCGTGTCACCATCAGGGTTAATTCGATCGGACGCCACCGTCAGCCACGGGTTCGCGAGCGTGAGGCGCTCGTGCACATCGTTTCGGTCCTCGAACGTCCGGCAGGTTAAACACACCACCCGGTCGAGTCGCCCGTGAAGGTCGATCACATTTCTAGAACCGGCCGCCTCGTGCAAGCCATCGACATTCTGCGTGATGACACCCGCGATGACACCCCGACGTTCGAGCTCCGACAGCGCCGTGTGGGCGGCGTTCGGTCGAGCTTGGCGAAAGCGTGTCCACCCGACATGACCACGGGCCCAGTAGCGCTTTCGTCCCTGCGGATCTTTGAGGAACTGCTGGTATGTCATGGGCGAGTGACCACGGGTGAAGGCTCCGTTCGGACCTCGGTAGTCCGGAATGCCCGAAGCGGTCGAGCATCCCGCTCCGGTGAGCGCTACGACTCGCTTGCCCTCCATCCATTCAGCCAAGGTGGAGGCAGTGGCGAGCATTGACACTCTGTCAGTCTCCCCCAAGAATTCCCGACACGCTCGTCGCTCGGTCTGCCCACTGCCACTCGTCCACCATCCATTGACGACCGCGGGCCCCCATCTCGCGCCTTTGGGCCTCGTCGCGCGCGAGTTCGACGATTTCCGCGGCAATTGCCTCCGGATTCGTTCCAATGAGATTTCCGGTAACTCCGTCCTGCACAGCATCGACGCTGCCGCCGCTATCGCCGACGAGGATCGGCACCCCCGCTGCCGAAGCTTCCAAGAAGACGATGCCCAAACCTTCGACGTCCACTCCCCATCGGCGGGTGTGGGTGGGCAGAGCGAAAACATCCATCGCGTCGTATGCCGCGGGGAGTTCCGACTCGGGCACTGATCCTGCGAAGACGACCCGATCGTCGACGGATAACTGGCGGGCGAGGTTTTCAAGTTCTCTACGGTGCGGACCATCGCCAGCGACCAGGACGTGTGCATCAGGGACGGCGCGACGCACGTACGGCAGCGCACGAATGAGCAAATCCACTCCCTTGCGGGGCACCAGTCGCGTCAGTGTGCCGATAACGAACGCGTCGCTCAAGTTATGGCGACGCCGAAAGTCCGCACCGCCACTGCCTGGGCTGAATCGATCGGTGTCGACACCGGGTGAGAGTCGGTGCAGCTTGGTCGCAGGTTGGATGTACCGGCTCAGGATTCGATACGTGAAGTCACCGAGATACGTCACCGCTCGGGCACCGTTCAACGGCTGCACAAGAGTTCTTCCACCCGGCAGTTGCGCCCATCCGGCTTCATTTCCGTGCGTGATCACCAGGGCGGTCGGCAGATCGTGTCGTCGGAGCAGCGGGATGAGGTACGCATTCGGCATGCCCGAACCGAGCATGATCTGCCCTGCCCCCGTGGCGGCTGCGACCTCGGCAACAGCCTTCGCCACACGAGGTGTGGGGATGACGGACCCGCTGTATCGGTGGACCTCGTATCCGGCAGACGCATCAAAGGCGGCCGATCCGCTTTCGGCTGGGCCGAAAACTGCGAAGGAGTCAGGGTCCAGGCTTCGGAGGATCTCGTGGACGAACGTCTGAATACCGCCGCGCCGCGGAGGAAGATCGTTGGTCACGACCAAAGTGCGCACCATGTCTCCCCTTTCGACCCAATCTGGACCGTAGGCATGTTCACGACGCTTGTTCGCGACGGACCTTCACGATAACTACGCGAAGACCACCGTGCGTTGCCCATCCAACAAGACTCGATCCTCGGCGAAGAGTTTGACCGCACGGGCCAGCACAACGCGTTCGACATCGCGCCCGATCTGGGCAAGATCCTCCGCCGTCTGGTGATGCTCCACCCTCTCGACGTCTTGCTCGATGATCGGTCCTTCGTCCAAATCCGCGGTCACGAAATGAGCCGTCGCCCCAATGAGCTTTACGCCACGGTCGTACGCCTGGTGATAGGGCCGTGCACCTTTGAAGCCGGGAAGGAAGGAGTGATGAATGTTGATCACTCGCCCTTCGAGATCTCGGCACAGGTCATCGCTGAGAATCTGCATGTAGCGAGCGAGAACCACCGCGTCGATTCGGTACTCCTCGATGATCTCCCTTAGTCGGCTCTCAGCTGCCGCCTTTGAGCCGTCGACACCAGATTCGACCGGCACGTACATGAACGGGATGTCGTACTGCTCCGCGATGACACGACATGCTTCGTGGTTGGACACGATGACGGGGACATCCATAGCGATTTCCCCGTGGGACTGTCGGTAGAGAAGGTCGACGAGGCAGTGGTCGTACTGCGACACCATGATGAGGATTCGCGGTAGATCGCTCTCCGCACGCAGGGTGATGGTCGGTGAGAAGTGCACCGTCGCCGATTCCAGGCGTGCACGTACCACCTCAACGTCAGTGGTATTAGCCTCGAATCGTGTGCGCATGACGAACACACCCGTGCTCTCGTTCGTGTATTGCGCTTGCTCGAACACATTGCCCTCGAGTTCGAGGAGTGCGCCGGAGATCGCATGAATGATCCCGCGAGCGTCGGGGCAGCGCAGGGTCAAGATGAAACGATTACTGGACACACGGGTCTCCTGGTCAACGAGCGAGATCGCATGAGCGTACCGAGCACCTGCGCACGTGCTGGCACCTGTCTCACTACGTCACCTACAGTTGGTTCATGTCGCCAGTGAACTCCCGTCAGGCACTGCCAGATCGCCTGCGGGGTGCCGCCCTGCTTGGCATCGTGGTGGTGAACGCCGCCTTCCTCGGTATCAGTGCCGACGGGTTTACCACCGAATCAATCCAGGGTTCTGCGGATCGAGTGACAGCATTTCTGGTCATCGTTCTCGCGCAGGGGAAGTTCTACCTGTTGTTTTCGTTCCTGTTCGGCTACAGCGCGTCCTTCATTCTTCGAGACAACAGCCAGCCGAATCGACGACGCTATTTGCGTCGCCTGCTGGTCTTGTTCCTCTTCGGTCTTGTTCACGCGGTCTTCTTCTTTTTCGGCGACATTCTGATTGCCTATTCGATTCTCGGACTCCTTCTCTTCGCCCTCTCACGATTGTCTGATCGAGCACTCCGGCGCTGGGCCATAGCTGTGTTCTCCACCGCCGTTGTCCTTCTGCTGATCATTGCGTTGCTGATTGCAGCATTTCCCGAAGACAGTGCGAGTGGTAGTGCCGGTGGCTTGCTGGACCAGGCACTAGCAACCGGGACCTTCACCGATGCTGCTCTCGCGCGACTCGAAGCACTGCCGTCGATTCTTTTCGGAGGCTTCTTCCTGCAAGCGCCGATGGCGTTCGCGGCGTTCATTCTCGGTCTTCGCGCGTCACGAGCTCGATTGCTCTCCCAGCCGTCCCATCACCTCTCACTATGGCGGTCGTGTGCTCGGTGGGGTTTGGCTGTCGGTCTTCCTCTCCAGGTGGTCGCTGGGACTTTGCAGGTGAATGC
>NZLD01000020.1 GCA_002694095.1 Micrococcales bacterium
TCGGCAGTGGCCGGAACTGCTGAGACGAGGGCCAGAAGCGTGGCGGCGAGAACGCACGAGGACCGAGCGACGAAAGATCTAAGGCGCATCGTGGGCACTCCGTCCGCGGGGAAGCGAGTTGCGCCAGGATAACCCCGTGGCGTCGCACGTAGGTGAAAGGGCTCGCGCTATGCACGCTCGCCTCATGGTCGACCTCGCCGCCATCGTGGGGGAGTCTCATGTCATCAGCGAGGAGGCACTCCTCGACCCCTACTGCGTGGACTGGACGCGACGATTCCACGGACCGGCACTGTGCGTGGTTCGGCCGGCGGGCACCGAAGAGGTGTCAGCCATCGCGAAGGTGTGTACGGCCGCTGGAGTACCGATGCTTCCCCAGGGCGGAAACACCGGGTTGGTAGGCGGGTCGGTCCCTGCTGGTCGTGACACGTCCGGTGGCCAACTCGGTGAGCTACCGGTCATCGTGTCGATGCGTCGAATCGCTTGGGTCGACCCGGTGGACGAGTTGTCCGCGCACGTGAGCGTTGGTGCGGGCACCACCTTGGGAGATGTTCAACGACACGCTCGCGCAGCAGGGTTGGAGTACGGCGTTGATCTCGCATCACGGGACTCGGCGACCATCGGCGGAACCGTCGCCACCAACGCGGGCGGCATTCGTGTACTCGCGTACGGGATGACGCGCCTGCAGGTGACCGGCATCGAGGCGGTGCTGCCCGACGGATCGGTCATCTCCCACATGTCTGGCCTCGCGAAAGACAACACCGGTTTTGATCTCGCGCAGTTGCTGTGCGGATCGGAAGGAGCGCTCGCCATCATCACGGCGGTTCGCCTGCGCTTGCACCGACCCCATGGGCGAACCTCGGTTGCGCTCATCGGCTGCTCGGATTACGACGACGCCTTGACGGTGATCGGCTCTGCCACGCAGGGCCGCCTGGTCGCCGCCGAGGTGATCGACGCGACCGGCATGCGGCTCGTGCAAGACGTGTCCGGGCTGCCCTACCCGCTCGAACTACAGCACCCGCTGTTCGCGCTGATCGAAGTCGCCGACGGCGGCAGCGGCGATGGACTCGTCGCTGACGTTCTGGAAACCCGCGACGTAGTCGTGGCCCTGGACGCCAGCGGTATCGAGCGCCTGTGGCAGTACCGCGAGCGCCAGGCGGAAGGCTTCGACGCGTGGGGAATCGTGCACAAACTAGACGTGTCCGTGCCACTGGAAACGCTCGCGGCCTGCGCTCGAGAACTACAGACGGTTATCGCGGAGTTTCCGAAAGTTGAGGAGTTTGGCATTTTTGGACACCTTGCCGATGGAAACATCCACGTCGAAATCCTCGGACCCCCGGCGGAAGAAAGCGACGTGGACACCGCCGTCTTGGAATGCATCTCCCGGTACGGCGGCTCCATCTCGGCCGAGCACGGGATCGGTCGCATGAAGGTCGACCACCTCGACCTCTCCCGAAGACCGGAGGAGATCACGGCCATGCGGGCCATCAAGAAGGCGTGGGATCCGCAGGGGTTGATGAACCCTGGTGTTCTGCTGCCGGTGAGTGGTGAGAAGCGACCGAGCGACGCTGCCCCGTAGGGGCTAAGTGGTCAGCGATTCAGCAGCAGGTCCCCGGCGTCGCGTGGCCTCTCGGCGAGGGCGATAGCACCCGCGGTAGACAACTCCTCCGCGGTCCCATAACCCCAGAGCACCCCAATGGTGTCGATGCCGTACTCCCGCGCACCTTCGACGTCGTGTCGGCGATCACCCAGCATCACGATGCTGTGCGACTGACTGCTGGCCTGCAGGTTTTCGAGGGTGTGCGCGATGACGGCCGACTTGCCATCCCGGGTGCCAGCTAGATCGGCGGCCCCAATGAAGGTGAAGTACTCCCGCAAGCCGAAGTGCTGGATGATCCGTGACGCGGAGAACTCCGGCTTAGACGTGGCCGTGGACANNGTCACTCCCTCGGCGTGCAGATCCTTGATGAGANCGGGGANGCCGTCGTAGAGATTGTTCTCGAACATTCCTACGTCGTGGTAGTACTCCCGATACACCTCAAGGCCGACCACGATCTGCTCGTCNGTCATCCCGTAGACCTCGCGCCACGTCACGGCCAGNGGGGGNCCNAAGTGGCGGCGGATGCTCTCGTCCGATGGCTGCTCCATGTCGAAGCGATCAAAGACCTTGCGGAAACCGGTGAGCATTCCGGGAGAGGAATCGCTGATGGTCCCGTCTAGATCGATGAGAACAATGTCGACAGGATGCACGCCGACATTCTTTCAACCCGGGACAATGGTGGCGTGAGCACCTCGCGCCCGGAAGTCGTCGCGCACCGTGGCTCGTCCTACCTTGAGCCCGAACACACGCTCGCGGCGTACCGTCGGGCTATCGATGACGGCGCTGATGCCCTGGAGTGTGACGTCCGGTTGACCTCCGACGGAACACTGGTGTGTGTTCACGACCGCAGCATCAACCGCACCTCCCACGGCTCCGGATCGGTCTCTGGTCGAGATATCGATGAGCTCAGCGAGCACGACTACAGCCACCGCTCCTGGCACGACTTCGAAGACCCCGACAACCCCGAGCGCGCTGAACTGCTCACCCTGGAGCGCCTGCTCACCACCGCCTTGGAGGAGAATTCCGATATTCGCTTCGCGATCGAGACGAAGCACCCGGTGCGCTACGGCGGGTACGTGGAGCGCGAACTCGCCGACGTGCTCGCTCGGTTCTCCCTGGACACACCCGGGCGCGACGGTGTGCCGCCAGTTCGGATGATGTCGTTCTCGTGGCTCGCGGTGCGGCGCATGCAGCGGCTCGCCCCGCAGGTGCCGACGGTGTTCTTGATGGACCGGATCTGGTGGCCCTACCGAGACGGGTCCTTGCCGCCGGGTGTGGCTGCCGCTGGCCCATCTATCAACGTCCTGCGTCGGCACCCGAATTACGTCCAGCGGGTGCACGCCGCCGGTGGGCAGGTGCACGTGTGGACGGTCGATGAGAAGAACGACCTCGATCTGTGCCGGGAGCAGGGCGTGGACGTCGTGATCAGCAATAGACCGGGACGACTCCTGCAGTGGCTCGACGACTAGCGGCCGGTAGGTTCTGCGCCCATGGGTAAGAAGTCCAAGAATGCCGCGCGCTCTGCCCCGAACGCGACCGCCACCGCCACCGCACCGGACGGCGATGTCCCCGTGGTGGGGATGCGTGAGCCCTGTCCCTGTGGGTCCGGCCGCCGGTATAAGGCGTGTCACGGCAAAGGGTCGGCGCGCGGCGTCGAGCCCAACGCTCGACCGTTCGAAGGATTCGCCTCCGAATGCGACCTGGTGGCTCTGCGCGAACTCGTTCCCTCCGCCACTGCGCCACTGACGCTGAGCTCGGCATACGCGACATCCGACCGGGCGGTCACGCTCGCGACGGTGCTGCCGATGGCGTGGCCGGCGCTGGTCCGTGCGGACGGCGACGTGATGCTCGGGCTTCAGGTAACGACTGGATCGGGCGACGCTTCCCGGGACTACGCCGACGCGTTGGTCAACGCCCTCAGCAGCGAAGCCGGTGAGCCCGTCGGGATGGGACGGGTTACGGCGGAGTCACCGCTCCTGCAGGACGTCCTCGACCCGTCGGTTGCCCTCGACGTTTCGGTGCACGAGGACTTCTCGTACTGGATCGAAGGATCCGCGGACGATCTCAGCTCGGACATTCAGGCCTCTCTCGAGCGGGCCAAGGACTACGCGAACCCAACTGCCAAACTCACATCCGTCGATTCGGCCTACTGGACGCAGGTCGGCGCGAAAGAGCACCTGCGCTGGGTGATGCCGACTCCGGAAGTCGATCTACTCAACGCGCTCGCGCGACTGCACGCGGCGGGCGTCGACGACCTCGGCCCAGATACCCGCTACGTAGGTATGTTCCGTTCCTGCGGTGTCGTCGCCCCAGTGTGGGATCTTCCGCTGGGCATGGGAGCCGACGCGACCGAGGGGGCGGCGACGGTGTTCGCGGAGCGCCTCGGCAACGCGCTCGCCGACCATTCGCCCCTCAGTGACGCCGAGCGCAGCGCCCGGGCGGGCCTGACCAATCGCCAGGTGACGCTCCGCTAGACGGGTAGTGCCCCCACTAGCCTTCGGGAGTGACGTTGGACGCCCAAGCAGCAGTGATCCTCGCCCTCGTAGGGGTGGCGGTGGGTCTGGTCGGTGTCGTCCTCGGTGCCGTCGCCTGGTTCCAACTCCACCGGATGCGCCGCTCCTACGCCCTCCTGGCGCCTGTCGAGGGCAAGGAGAACTACCTTGACGTTCTCGCACGCACCCGCGAAGAGTTTGGTGAACTCTCGTTCGATCTGCACGAACTGGATAAGCGGTTGAAAGTCACTCGCGCGGACCTGGCCCGTGCTCTGCGGCACGTCGCGGTGGTGCGGTACGACGCGTACGGCGATCTCGCCGGCCGGTACT
>NZLD01000021.1 GCA_002694095.1 Micrococcales bacterium
ACCCCGACGCACTCCGCCGTGGTCCAGGACCTCAACCGTCGCGGCATCCCCGACGTGTTCGTCAACACCGGTGGAGCGGCCTTCGACAACCCCCGCCGCTACCCGATGACATTCCCCTACTTCCCGTCCTACATCGTGGAAGCCAAGGCCATGGGGTACTACATCAACAAAACCTCGTCCCTCAAGGGCAAGCGTGCGTGCTTGATGTACCAGGACGGCGAGTTCGGTGCGAATGCCAAGACAGGCTTCAAGGCCGCGGGCATCAACTTCGCCGAAGAAACGTCCTACTACTCCGGACAGCAGTTGGCAGGCTTCCAGTCCCAGGTGACCACGCTCGCCCGAGCGCAGTGTGAACTGGTGGTCTTCTTCGGCGTGACCTCCGCTACTGCGGTCCTCCTGGGCACCGCGGCGAAGGCTGGCTTCAAGCCAACCTGGATGGTCACCTCCGTCGGTTCCGATCCGGACATCATCGGAGCGCTCGCCGGCTCAAAAGCACTTTTGAACGATGTTTATGTCCCGAGCTGGATCGAGCCGATCCAGAACACGAAGAATGCCTACGTAAAGCAGATGAAGGTCATAGCTGACCGCGCGAAGCTTCCGTGGAACTTCTACACGTACTACGGGATCAACACCGCGTATGTCCTTGCTCAGGCTCTCGAGTCAGCGGGACCGAACCTCACGCGCAAGGGCTTCGTGGAGGCTCTCGAGGAGAACGCCAGCTCGTTCCGCTCGGCGGCCGTGGTTCCGATGCGCTTCAGCAAGTCGTCCCACCAGGGCTTGACTGGCTTCTACATGGGTCAGTACGACGCGGCGGGCAACGTTGATCGTCTTACCAAGTACATCATGGTTGCGACGAGCTCCAGCTCCGGCAAAGCCAAGAAGGCCGCATACCGGCCCGCTGGCCCGACCAAGAAGCTGCTGCCGTAAGCGGCGCGTAGCGGAAGAAAGGATTGACATGAGAATCTCTTTATCCCGCCGCGTGACCGCGGTGGTAGCGGCCCTTGGCCTGGCGCTAGTGGCCGTCCCGGCGACTGTTCCGGCAGCCAACGCTGACGTCAATGCGTGTGGCCTCGGCGAGACCTGTGATGGTGTGTTGAGCGGACCGCTAGGCGACAGCACCTTCAAGATCAAAATGCCGGAAAACTTCAACGGAACTGTGCTGTTGAATTCCAAGCAGTACAGCGCAAGCGTGCCGATACCTGCGGGGCTCGCCGTCCCACTCGGCTACGCCGATAGCGCGTACTACTCACCCGTGACTATCCCTGGTCTTGGCGCAGGATACGCAGCGAATGGCGTAGCAACTGTTGTCCCAGAAGGTGCACCCGAACTCGAAAGCGCCCTCCTGAATCAGGGCTATGCGCTCGCCGGTACCGGGCTAGCGCGACAGGGCTGGGCCGTTGCCGAGGGAGTTGAGGCTGGCGAAAACCTCATCAAGTACATCAACGGCGGGGGAATCAAGGGCGTCAAGCAGATCCTGGCGTGGGGCAACTCAATGGGAGCGGAAACCACCCAGGCACTCATTCAAAACAACCCCGGAAAGATCGCCGGCTCACTTCCGGCATGCATGGCGTCTACTGAATTTTTCGGTGAGACCTACATGACCGCCCTGTACACCTGGAAAACACTCATCGATCCCTCCGTCCAGGGCTACAACTACGCCCCCGGACAAGCTGGATATGCGCAGGCAATGGGAGATCTCCAAAAGATCCTCACAACCATCGGTGCTGTGGCATCTGGACAGGCCACGGTTTCCTCCGCCGGTTACCCGATCGCGCTTGCGAACCTGTTGGGAGGCCTGATGGCAGGTTTGCCGACGGTGTCGCCAACGTATGACGGGGTGACCGTGAACCCGGCGGTAGCGACTCTGGGAACAGCTGGAGCCATAGCTGGTGGTTACTCACCGCTGAGTTCCGGGCAGTCTGCGGCAGCGGCCATGCTCCAAAACGTCGGTGGAATCATCGGCACCGGGATAACCTTGCAGCTCGACCTCGAGGGACGGGCGAGAGCCATCGGATCCATCCCGGCCAATGAGGGCGCCGCTTACGTCGGCAACGTCGGCGTTAATTACAGCAAACTGCTGTCACCTGAGCAGAGGGGTGAGTTCGCAGACACCTTCGCCACGGCAGGACCGGGTGTCTTGGACGCGATGTTGGCTGCCCTGGCAGCCGGTGAACGTGTCGAAGCCAATCCGGTTGCCGCGAAGGTCGTGGCTGGCCTTCCCTCCGCGTCTGCTGTTTACAACAACAAGCCGACAGTCGCACTCGCCGGAACGTACGACCTTCGGGTTCCAGGCGTGACCGGTGACTTCGTCGAGGGTATGGCTAAGTCGAAGAAGGGCAAGAAGGCGGCCAAGAAGGGCATGCTGAAGGCCGTTGCCTACTACTCCGTGCCACCGGCAGATGGGTGGACGTCCTTCGAACCCGGGGCGAAGTCTCCGAGTGCTGCGCTTTCTGCCCTGAAGCTAGGCGGCTCAGGTGTGGGCAGTTGTCCGTTCACTACGGACCAAACGGTCGCGGCAGTGAAGGTGCTGGCGGCGCTCGCGAAGGCGGATTCCGCTAAGGGAGTGACTGCAGCCAAGCGCCTCGGCTACAAGGTGCCAGGGATCAATCGGGACCGGCAATACAGGCCGTTACCCCCGAAAGACCCCGCTGCGACCGTCGGNTAGAACGCGCGACACCCGAGGGGGGCCCGATCCNCGNGGATCGGGCCCCCCTCGCGCCGCTGGGGCAATCCCGATTCTCCAGGCACCGCAACGATCCGGCTCCNCCGACGCACNGGCCAAAAGCGACAGAGCTCCGTTGCNAACCGAAAGGTTGGTTCCAGGTCGTCGCGAAGAGTGTCAAAGAANNAANTTACGNNTGTCNTGGATTNGACCTANGTNNAGNATTGTCTTTCCGGCATTCAGGATTCGTCGAGTCNGGCCCGACGATCACCGGAAAAAAAGTGACGCCTNTAGTTTTCNGGACGCGGCAGTGTCGCATGGCAGGTNGGAAACCAGGGGGATAAGTGCGGCAGCNNTCAATAATTNTGTGCATGAATTTCCTGGGTCGGTTGCAGTNCAGGTTGGGTGCTGGAAGCCTTGAAACATGAAANACCTTCGGACGCACGGTTTTTCGTGAATAGTGAAGAGCAGGCNCGATCTATTCGGCGGTTGATCCTGGAGACAATCTCTGTNGCTGGCCTGGGTCACATTGGNAGTGATCTGTCAGTCNCTGACATTCTGGCGGTGCTTTACACCGACGTCCTTCGCCTAGATCCCNAAAGACCNCAGTGGCCCGATCGTGACAGGCTGATCGTGAGTAAGGGTCACGCGGCGGTGGCGTTGTATTCGACCATGACTCTGAATGGCTTCCTGACGCATGACGAGCTGATGACTTTTGCGCAGCGTGATTCNCGTCTCAACGGTCACCCTGCCCGCGCCAAACTTCCCGGTATTGAAACNNGCACTGGGCCACTNGGGCATGGTTTGCCGGTATCTGTGGGAATGNCGNTTGGAGCGNGAATCGTAAATGCCGATTGGAATACTTACGTTGTCACCGGGGACGGTGAGCTTCAGGAAGGCAGCAATTGGGAAGCAATTATGTTTGCCGGACACNAAAANTTGACCGGCTTGACGTGCATCGTTGACCGCAATGGATTGCAACAAGGCGCTTTGACCGAAGAAACAAATAGCCTCGACCCGCTGGATGCAAAATTTGAAGCTTTTGGTTGGGACGCCACNGTTATCGATGGCCATGATCACGACGCGCTGCGCGAAGCAATCTTGGCCGCGGGCTCGAAGCCACGAGCAGTCATCGCTGAAACAACGAAGGGCAAGGGCGTCTCCTTCATGGAGAACCTGGCCGNATGGCATCACAAAGTACCGAGCGCCGATCAATTCGCCCAGGCGCTCGCGGAGNNGANTGCAACCAGATGACAANTGAAGATGCGATTGANTGCCGGAAGCCCTTCGCCGCTACGCTNGTNGAATTGGCTGGNAAANANGATCGCATTGTTGCAGTGTGCAATGACTCAGTCGGGTCAAGTTTCCTAGGNGAATTCAAAGAACTTTTCCCTGAGCGACTAGTTAATGTCGGTATTGCTGAGCAGAATATGGTCGGCGTCGGTGCGGGGTTGGCNAACGCCGGCCTCATTCCTTTCGTCTGTGCTGCNTCCCCCTTCTTGACTGGACGCGCCCTCGAGCAGATCAAGGCAGATGTCGCATACAGCGCTGCAAACGTGAAGTTGTGCGGCATGAGCCCAGGTTTTGCGTACGGTGAATTGGGTGCCACACACCANTCGATNGAGGACATTGCNTGGCTTCGGGCCATCGACGGNTTGAAGATCGTTGTTCCCGCGGACGCCCGCCAGACCACGGCAGCCGTGCGGTGGGCGGCCGATGCACCNAGTCCGGCTTTCCTCNGAATCTCTCGGACTCCGGTCCCAGATGTGACGGATGCTTCTGAGATCTTCGAGCCGGGCCGAGCGCAGACGTTGCGTCCTGGAAACGACGCCACCCTNATTGCCTGCGGGACCGTGGTATGGCGCGCGCTGGAGGCCGCGAAGATCCTCTCGAATGAGGGGCTNGAGACGCGCGTTATCAATATGGCCTCCCTTGCACCGATCGACGCGGATACGGTTATTCGCGCTGCCGAGGAGACAGCCGCCATCGTGACAGTAGAAGAGTCAGTTCCACGCGGAGGCCTTGGAGGTGCAGTGGCTGAAGTGGTGGTCACGAATACACAAGTGCCGATGCGAATGCTNGGTACTGAGGCCTTCGCGCCAACTGCCTCGGTCGNAGATTTATACGAACATTTCAGGCTNGGACCGGCGCAGATCGCGGACTCAGTTAGGGAAGTTCTTGCCCGCTGAGCNACTCGTTGCCGCGCTGGATTGCGGCACGAGTTCGACAAAGGCGATTGCACTTAACAGTGCTGGGAAAGTAGTCGCGGAGTCGAGTGCTCCGCTCGCGNTNTACACGCCCCGGCCCGGATGGGTAGAGCACGATCCGCATGAAGTAATCAAGAGTGCGACGGTCGCACTTGATGACTTACTCGAGCAGGTGTCTTCCAAGAGCGTGGTGGCCTTAGGCGTCAGTAATCAACGCGAATCACTTGTCTTATGGGACCGAGAGAGCGGTGAACCACTCTCACCTTTGTTGAGTTGGCAAGATCGTCGAACACGATCGATTGCCAGGACCTTGCTAGATCGAGGGTACGGCGAGACAGTCCGACGAATCAGTGGGCTTCCGCTGGATCCGATGTTCTCTGCGGTGAAAGCTACGTGGCTTCTCAACACGTATGATCCGAANCGCGCTCGTGCGAGGANCGGTGNACTTGTGATGGGCACCGTTGACTCTTGGATCGCCTGGAACCTGACTGGCNNTTGCACGACAGACATCGGCAACGCTTCACGNATGAGCCTGCTTGATATTGAGACTGGACANTGGAGTGCNGAACTTNTAGATATTTTTGATGTGCCACGTGAGTGCCTACCTTTCATCGGCCCATCGATGCGATCNGATGTNGCGATCACCAATGGCCAACTTGCNGGCCGGCCGCTTGGCGCTTTGGTTGGTGACTCTCACGCCGCGCTCTTTTCTCACAAAGGCTGGAAGCCTGGGACCACCAAGGTNACCGTGGGCACNGGATCTTCCGTGATGACNACGGCCCCCNANGTGGTGGGAGANTCCGGGTTGTGCCGCACGATCAGCTGGCAACTGACGGACGACCGACCGAGTCTTGCGCTTGAGGCCAACATCCTGGCGGCTGGTGCCACCTTGTCGTGGCTCGCCGGTCTTCTGAATTTGACCCCTGCGGCACTTGCGGACGANGCCAAGTCGTCGACCAACGTTGTCTTCGTTCCCGCCTTTGACGGCCTCGGTGCTCCCTACTGGGATGACGCCGCTGTTGCAACCGTCTCTNNACTCTCACTTTCCACTGAACGGGCTGACCTGGCACGGGCGGCACTGGACTCTGTGGCTATGCAAATAGCAGATGTCTTTGAGGCTCTCAATGANGCCGGCGTGGNCATGACAGAGACTCTCGTTGACGGNGGTATGGCGCGAAATACGTCTTTGNTGAGNGCTATAGCAAACGCGTCTGGCGCAAGTGTTTTGGTTGCCGANGCTGCTCATGCTTCTGCNGTCGGTGCTGCGGATCTCGCTGGCNTNAGCGTAGGGCTATGGACGATGAATGATTTGAANAGTCGACANTCTACCTACAGGCGCGTTGAACCTGAGCAATCTGCCGATGTACGTCAAGACAAGCGCGCGAAGTGGAAAACAGCCGTGCAACGATCCCGGGAATACGGATACGACAGGAGAGGAAAATGACTGCCTTTGAGTACGGAACAGGNATTTGGGCCTTTGGGCAATTCGTCGATCGCTATGCAGGTGATGGATATGGACCATCACGCTCGACTGAGGAAATGCTCGACGCGGCGGCGCAAGTGCAGGGCCTGACCTATCTGGATATCAANGTGCCCTTTGCCACCGATTCACTCAATGCACATGATGTCAAGACAATGCTTGACGATCGCGGCTTAAAGTGCCGTGCCACGACTCCACACATCTATATGCGTGAATACNCGCGGGGTGCATTCACCAATCCGGACTCCGANCTTCGCCTGCGCACACGTAATCGTGTAGAGGAGGCCGTTGAAGCGGCGGCCGTGCTCGATGCCGGCTACGTGAAGTTTTGGCCGGGACAAGATGGATATGACTANCCGGGCCAGGTGGATTACGAGNAGATTTGGGGTTACACCGTCAACGCAATGAGAGAAATTTGTGAGAAACACAGCGACGTTCAATTTGCGATTGAATACAANCCCAAAGAACCTCGTGTTCGAATGACCCTGGCGAATGCGCCAAAGACACTTCTCGCTATCCAGGAGACTGGCGTAGATAATCTCGGGATTGTCATGGACTTCGGACATTCACTAATGGCTGGTGAATCACCTNCCGAATCACTCCTGATGATTAATCGCTACGGGAAACTTGTCTCAGCGGAGTTGAACGATAATTGGCGAGATTGGGATGATGATCTTCCAGTCGCATCGGTGCATCTCTTCGAAACNATGGAGTATCTCTTGGCCCTGAGGTCAATCGAATGGCAGGATCCGTTGCTTCTGGATCAGTTTCCCTTTCGAGAGAATCCGGTCGCGGCAGTCGCGCGGAGCATAGAAACCATAGAGATGCTCAGCGAGGCGTGCGCCAGAGTTGATGGTGCTGAGTTGGCAGAGGCACAGTCTCGACAAGATGCTTTAACGGTCCAGCGCATTTATTGGAATGCGCTACTCGGATCGCCACGCTTCCCCTAAACCTTCCTCAGGTAGGTCTGCTCCCGTCGGTGATGGCAATTCAGACCTGATGAGCGCTCGAGAGAAGTNGATGTCTTCAAGANTTTGCCTTGATNCTTTGGGAGCGCGGGTGTCCNAGTGGAACCCTTCTTGGATAAANGAGTTNGGTAGTCGCTGGTGGGCGGTCCGTCTTCGTTTTTGTCAGAAGGACCCCCATGCTTCTGCCTCAACTCCGTGCCGTACTCTGCTGCTCGCCGAAGACCGCTGGTCGCTNGATCACCCGATCGAGTCGAAGGCCCCGCTAGGCGGGCGGCCCGCGCAGGTGAGTGTTCGCAGTCTGCTGCCGCTCGCATGCGCATGCCGCGCCTCCTCTCGGATCCTGAGTTCGGTCCGAACAAGGAGGGAGATCCGATGGCCCGGCNAGACAAAGTCGACACCGTCGCCGAGATCACCGATCGATTCCGATCCTCTGCCGCCGCCGTGCTCACCGACTACCGAGGACTGTCCGTCGCCCAATTGAAGGAGCTTCGTCGCTCGCTGGGTGCAGCGGTGACCTTCTCGGTCGTGAAGAACACGCTGACCAGAAGGGCAGNCGCCGAGGCGGGCATCGAGGGTTTCGAGGACTTGCTCGCGGGTCCCAGCGCCATCGCGTTCGTCGACGGCGATCCGGTCGAGGCGGCCAAGGGAATTCGCGATTTTGCCAAGGACAACCCGGATTTGGTCGTCAAGGGCGGCTACATGGACGGAGCGATCCTCACGCCCCAAGACTTCGCGAAGTTCGCGGATTTGGAATCCCGCGAGGTGCTCCTGGCCAAACTGGCCGGAATGATGAAGGCGAAGCAATCCCAGGCTGCGTCGCTGTTTGCCGCTCCACTCGCGCAGGCAGCGCGGGCGCTCGGTGCATTGCAGGCCAAGGTCGAGGCTGATCCGTCAGCCTCAGCGGCGGCCGCAGANGCCCCGGCGCCTGAGGAGGTTTCCGCTACTGACCAAGACGCCGATAGCGAGCAAGGCGCCAAGGAAGAAGACGCGAACCAAGAAGACGCGAATCCGCACGACAGTTCACCGACCCCCGACGCACCGGAGGCCGACGCTGAGCCGGCCGCCGAGGCGGAGGAGACAACCGAGGGCTGATGCCCNCCCGGCCCTCGGCCGGAATGACCGAAAGGACGCCACCATGGCGAAGATGAGCACCGAAGAAATGTTGGACGCATTCAAGGAGATGTCCCTGCTTGAACTCAGCGAGTTCGTGAAGGCCTTCGAAGAGACCTTCGAGGTCACCGCTGCCGCTCCGGTAGCGGTCGCTGCAGCCGCGGCCCCCGCGGCCGGCGGAGGGGACNCTGGAGCTGCGGGCGGCGANGACAAGGACGAGTTCGACGTCATCCTCGAAGCCGATGGCGGAAACAAGATCGCCGTCATCAAGGAGGTCCGTGGACTCACCAGTCTNGGCCTCAAGGAGGCCAAGGAACTCGTGGAAGGCGCTCCGAAGCCGATCTTGGAGAAGGTCAACAAGGAAAAGGCCGAAGAGGCGAAGGCCGCCCTNGANGGCGCCGGCGCGACGGTTTCCCTCGCGTAGATCTCTCCAGCACCAAACCCTCAACGGGGGGCNGAGGACAACTCGGCCCCCNGTTGTGTGTCCGGATTCGGGCAAATTCGGTCACGACCAGGACACAAATCTCCGCGCCTACNCCATCCTGCTTGACCTTTCGTCNATCCCGGGCCACCATCTAGGCACGCACACACCCGGTGCGGATCCGTCGGGACGAGGATNGAGTCGGGGCCCGCAGGGGAGCGGTTCGCTGTCACCCCTCANCAGGGNCCGATCCGATCGAGGGACCGTCGGGGTTNCCCCGGGNTNGACAGCGGCGTGCCCTGCGGGTATGCTGCNGNTTCGCGCTGCCCTCTCTACNCCCGGATTCCGGCNGATCATTCGCATTCGTGTGCGNANTTGACAGGCTGGAACNAGACAGGCGTGCACNGGGCCGGCGCGGACGACGCAGNAGCGCCCCGGAAGGAAACGTCTTGGCAGCAAAGACTTCGGTCAGCACCCCTTTGTCCCCGGGCTTAGCCCGTCACTCGTTCGCGAAGATTCGCGAACCCCTCGCAGTTCCCGATCTACTCGCCTTGCAGAAAGCCAGTTTCGACTGGCTCCTCGGTCGTGAGGATTGGCAGGCGAAGGTCGCGTCAGAGATCGCCGCAGGGAACACCGAGATCCCCCAGGTGTCCGGCCTCACCGAGATCTTCGAAGAGATCAGCCCAATCGAGGATCTTGCCGGAATGATGTCCTTGTCCTTCCGCGATCACCGTTTTGAGCCGTCGAAGTACACCGTCGAGCAGTGCAAGGAAAAGGACTTCACCTACTCCGCCCCGCTCTTCGTAACCGCCGAGTTCATGAACAACGAGACCGGTGAGATCAAATCCCAGACGGTATTCATGGGCGACTTCCCCCTGATGACGGATAAGGGAACGTTTGTCATCAACGGAACNGAGCGCGTTGTTGTGTCGCAGCTCGTGCGTTCCCCCGGGGCGTACTTCGAGCGCTCCATCGACAAGGCGACGGATAAGGACGTCTTCACCGCCAAGATCATTCCTAGCCGCGGCGCATGGCTCGAGTTCGAGATCGACAAGAAGGATCTCGTCGCCGTTCGTGTCGACCGCAAGCGCAAGCAGCCGGTGTCGGTGTTNCTCAAGGCCCTNGGCATGACCACCGAAGAGATTCGCGAACGATTCGGTCAGTACGAGATCTTCATGGCAACGCTGGAGAAGGACACCATCGAGAGCCAAGACGATGCGCTGCTGGACATCTATCGCAAGTTGCGGCCGGGTGAGCCACCCACGTTGGAGAACGCACGCAATCTGATCGACAACTTCTANTTCAACACCAAGAGNTACGACCTCGCGAAGGTGGGTCGGTACAAGGTCAACCGGAAGCTCGGCCTCGACCTTCCGCTGGATCAAAGCGTCCTGACCCTCGANGACGTCCTCGCGACGATCGAGTACATCCTGCGTNTGCACGCAGACATGCCGACCNTNGAGGGNCCGCGCGGCGANGTCGTCGTCGAGACCGACGACATCGANCANTTCGGNAACCGNCGNCTTCGCACCGTCGGCGAGNTNATCCANAANCAGATCCGNACGGGCCTNTCGCGNATGGAGCGNGTNGTNCGCGANCGNATGACCACGCAGGACGTCGAAGCGATCACACCGCAGACGTTGATCAANATNCGCCCTGTCGTNGCTGCGATCAANGAGTTCTTCGGCACCAGCCAGCTCTCGCAGTTCATGGACCAGACCAACCCGTTGGCGGGGTTGACGCACAAGCGCCGACTGTCCGCGCTGGGGCCNGGTGGTCTGTCACGTGAGCGNGCNGGNTTCGAGGTTCGCGACGTNCACCCGTCTCACTACGGGCGNATGTGTCCGATTGAGACNCCNGANGGNCCGAACATNGGCCTNATCGGCTCGTTGGCCACCTACGGTCGCATNAATGCCTTCGGTTTCGTTGANACTCCNTACCGCAAGGTNGTGAACGGCAAGGTGAGCGATCAGGTCGACTACCTCACCGCTGATGAGGAAGACCGATTTGTCATCGCACAGGCNAATACGCCACTGAAGGACAACGGTGCGATNNCNGANGATCGCGTTCTGGTTCGTCGNAAGGGTGGCGAAGTNGANTTNGTGAAGCCCAACGAGGTCGACTACATGGACGTGTCNCCGCGCCANTTGTGGTCCGTGGCTACCGCGATGATTCCGTTCCTCGAGCACGATGACGCCAACCGCGCACTGATGGGCTCNAACATGCAGCGCCAGGCGGTGCCGCTCCTGAGGGCCGAGGCTCCACTNGTCGGCACCGGCATGGAGTTCCGGGCCGCCTACGACGCNGGCGACATGGTTCTGGCAACGAAGGCCGGTGCGGTNACCGAGGTCTCCTCGGAGCTGATCACCGTCGCGGAAGACGACGGCGANTACACGACGTACGCGCTGGACAAGTTCACGCGCTCCAACCAGGGAACNTCGATCAACCANCGCCCGATCGTGACCGAGGGNCAGCGCATCGAGGTGGGTCAGGTACTNGCNGACGGACCGTCCACNGATCAAGGTGAACTCGCCCTNGGCAAGAACCTGTTGGTCGCCTTTATGTCGTGGGAAGGCCACAACTANGAGGACGCGATCATCCTNTCCCAGCGNCTCGTCCANGACGACGTGCTCTCCAGCATTCACATCGAAGAGCATGANATCGATGCCCGNGACACCAAGCTCGGCCCGGANGAGATCACTCGGGACATNCCGAATGTGTCCGAAGAGGTTCTTGCCGACCTNGACGAGCGCGGCATCATCCGCATCGGTGCCGATGTCGTCCCCGGNGACATTCTCGTCGGCAAGGTGACNCCGAAGGGNGANACCGAACTGACGCCGGAGGANCGNNTGCTCCGNGCGATCTTNGGNGANAAGGCCCGNGAGGTTCGCGACACGTCACTGAANGTNCCNCACGGTGAGTCCGGGAAGATNATNGNNGTTCGCGTCTTCGACATCGATGAAGGGGACGANCTCCCGCCGGGNGTNAATCGCCTCGTGCGGGTGTATATCGCGCAGAAGCGGAAGATCACCGANGGCGACAAGCTCGCCGGCCGTCATGGCAACAAGGGTGTGATCGCCAAGATCCTGCCCGTNGAAGACATGCCGTTCTTGAGCGACGGAACACCGGTCGACATCGTGCTCAACCCGCTCGGTGTNCCCGGNCGCATGAACGTCGGTCAGGTTCTNGAGACGCACCTNGGNTGGGCGGCCGCTGCCGGCTGGGAAGTCGACACGTCCGATCCACGAGTGGCGAATCTGCCGAAGGAAGTCCGTTCNGTCNAACCACGGTCGCGTATCGCCACCCCGGTNTTCGACGGCGCGCGCGAGGACGAACTGTCCACGATCTTGGAGTCGACCCGNCCGACAGCCGATGGCCTGCGCCTGGTGAACGCCGACGGGAAGGCCAACTTGTTCGACGGTCGATCCGGTGAGCCGATTCCGGGCGAGATCTCCGTCGGCTACATCTACATTTTGAAGTTGCTGCACCTGGTGGACGACAAGATCCACGCACGCTCCACCGGGCCGTACTCGATGATCACGCAACAACCGCTTGGNGGNAAGGCGCAGTTCGGCGGCCAGCGCTTNGGTGAGATGGAAGTNTGGGCGCTCGAGGCNTACGGCGCNGCATACGCCCTGCAAGANNTGCTCACCATCAAGTCTGACGACGTCCTGGGTCGAGTCAAGGTCTACGAGGCGATCGTCAAGGGAGAAAACATTCCCGAGCCCGGCATTCCCGAATCGTTCAAGGTGCTGGTTAAGGAAATGCAGTCCTTGTGCTTGAACGTCGAGGTTCTCTCCAGCGACGGTGTCGCCATTGAGATGAAGGACAGCGACGACGACGTCTTCCGTGCGGCGGAGGAACTCGGCATCGATCTCTCCCGCCGCGAGCCCAGCAGCGTCGAAGAACTGTAGACGCGACAACACATTGACGACCGGAAACTAACGAAGGAAATCCACGTGCTAGACGTCAACTTCTTCGATGATCTGCGTATCGGCCTCGCGACGGCTGATGACATCCGCACCTGGTCCCACGGCGAGGTCAAGAAGCCGGAGACCATCAACTACCGGACGCTGAAGCCGGAAAAGGACGGCCTGTTCTGCGAGAAGATCTTCGGGCCTACGCGGGACTGGGAGTGCTACTGCGGGAAGTACAAGCGGGTGCGCTTCAAGGGCATCATTTGTGAGCGTTGTGGCGTCGAGGTGACGCGCGCCAAAGTTCGCCGTGAGCGCATGGGGCACATCGAACTTGCTGCTCCGGTGACCCACATCTGGTATTTCAAGGGTGTCCCCAGTCGCCTGGGCTACCTCCTGGACCTCGCTCCGAAGGACTTGGAGAAGGTCATCTACTTCGCCGCCTACATGATCACCTGGGTTGACGACGAGGGTCGTCACGAAGCTCTTCCGAATCTCGAGAAGCAGTTGGGCGTCGAAAAGAAGCAGATCGCCTCGCGTCGGGATTCCGACGTGGAGGCTCGGCAGCAGAAACTGGAAGCCGATCTCGCTGAACTCGAAGCAGAGGGCGCGAAGTCGGACGTCCGCCGCAAGGTGCGTGAATCCGGCGAGCGGGAGATGGCGGCTATCCGCCGGCGAGCCGATCAGGAGATTGACCGTCTCGATCGGATCTTCGACCGATTCCGCACTCTCAAGGTCCAGGACCTCGAAGGTGACGAGATGTTGTTCCGGGAGATGCGTGATCGCTACGGACGCTGGTTCGACGGCGGCATGGGTGCCGAAGCCATTCAAAAGCGCCTGGAGTCTTTCGATCTTGCCGGTGAGGCGGCCGCGCTGAAGGAGATCGTCACGACGGGCAAGGGTCAAAAGAAGACCCGTGCGCTCAAGCGCCTGAAGGTCGTTGCCGCGTTCTTGAACACGACCAATTCGCCGCGAGGCATGGTGCTCGACGCCGTGCCGGTCATTCCACCGGACTTGCGTCCCATGGTTCAACTCGACGGCGGCCGGTTCGCGACGTCGGACCTCAACGACCTCTACCGTCGTGTGATCAACCGCAATAACCGGTTGAAGAGGCTGTTGGATCTCGGCGCGCCGGAGATCATCGTCAACAACGAAAAGCGCATGTTGCAGGAGTCTGTGGACGCGCTGTTCGACAACGGCCGCCGCGGCCGTCCGGTCACGGGTCCAGGCAATCGCGCCCTGAAGTCACTGTCCGACATGCTCAAGGGCAAGCAGGGTCGATTCCGTCAGAATCTGCTCGGAAAGCGCGTCGACTACTCAGGCCGATCGGTCATCGTCGTCGGGCCGCAGTTGAAGTTGCACCAGTGCGGTCTGCCCAAGCAGATGGCACTCGAGCTCTTCAAGCCCTTCGTCATGAAGCGTCTTGTCGACCTCAACCACGCGCAGAACATCAAGAGCGCGAAGCGCATGGTCGAACGCTCGCGGTCGATCGTGTGGGATGTGTTGGAAGAGGTCATCGCCGAGCACCCGGTTCTGTTGAACCGTGCACCGACCCTGCACCGTTTGGGTATCCAGGCGTTCGAGCCGCAACTGATCGAGGGCAAGGCCATCCAGATTCATCCGTTGGTGTGTACCGCGTTCAACGCGGATTTCGACGGTGACCAGATGGCAGTTCACCTCCCGCTGTCGGCAGAAGCTCAGGCCGAGGCTCGCATTCTGATGCTGTCCACGAACAACATCCTGTCTCCTGCGAACGGGCGACCGATTGCCACACCGACCCAGGACATGGTGCTGGGCATCTACTACTTGACGACTCAAAGCGGAGCGAACGCCTCGATAAAGGATGAGGAGCTTCCCTCTTACGCGAGTGTGGCCGAAGCCCTGATGGCCTTCGACGCGGGCGCGTTGGATCTGCAGGCACGCGTCAAGATTAGGATTGAGAACACCGAGCCGCCGCACGGGTGGCCGGTCCCCGAAGGCTGGGAAGCCGGACAACCTTTCACCCTCATCACCACCCTTGGGCGGGCTTTGTTCAACGAGGCACTCCCGGCGGACTACCCCTTCGTGAACGATCAGGTCGACAAGAAACTCCTGGGTGCCACGGTCAACCGACTTGCCGAGCGGTATTCCAAAGTGGAGGTCGCCGAAACCCTCGATCAGCTCAAGGCGCTCGGGTTCCGTTGGGCGACGCGTTCTGGCGTCACGATCTCCTTCTCCGATGTTGTCGCCCCTCCGGCCAAGGCTGAGCTTCTGGAGTCGGCGGAGAAAAAGGCAATCAAGGTGCAGGAGCAGTACGAGCGCGGTTTGATCACCGACTCCGAGCGCCGCCAAGAACTCATCGAGATCTGGACGCGAGCCACCGACGAAATTGCCCGCGCCATGCAGGAGAACTTCCCCGAGACGAACCCCGTTCACATGATGGTGGACTCTGGTGCGCGTGGCAACTACATGCAGGTTCGACAGATCGCCGGAATGCGCGGTCTCGTGGCCAACCCGAAGGGTGAGATCATTCCCCGCCCGATCAAGTCCAACTTCCGGGAGGGACTGTCCGTCCTGGAGTACTTCATCTCCACGCACGGCGCCCGCAAGGGTCTGGCCGACACCGCTTTGCGTACCGCAGACTCCGGATACCTGACTCGTCGTCTCGTCGACGTGTCGCAGGACGTCATCGTCCGCGAGGTGGACTGTGGCACCGAGCGGGGCAGCGAGATCGTCATCGGCGAGAAGGTCGACGGAGTCCTGCGACCCGTGGACAACCTCGACACCGCGGCGGCCACCCGGGTTCTCGCTCGCGACGTGGAGGTTGACGGAACCGTTGTCGGAAACGCGGGGGAGCAGCTCGACGTGCCTCGCCTCGAAGCTCTCGTCGCGAG
>NZLD01000022.1 GCA_002694095.1 Micrococcales bacterium
CGCACGATCCGGTACGCACGATCCGGTACGCACGATCCGGTACGCACGATCCGGTACGCACGATCCGGTACGCACGATCCGGCAGCAGTCACGCGGACCGTGTGCGGTCGCTACTGTCCTCACGTGCCGCGCAAACGACCCCCGCACCCACCCGCTCCGCGGGATCCGGTCGATGTTGCGACGCGGGCGCGCGGTCACATCGGTCCTGGAGAACTGGTGCAGCTCACCGACACCCGCGGAGTCAAGGTCACCATCACCACGGAGCCGGGTGCCATCCTGCACACGCACCGTGGGCAAATCCCGCACGATTGCCTGATCGGGCTGGACGAGGGCTCCATTGCTACCTCCACGCGGGGTATCGATTACCTCGTGCAGCGCCCTCAACTCGACGATTATGTGCTGGGCATGCCACGTCAAGCGGCGGTCATCTATCCGAAAGATGCTGCTCGGATCGTGGCGCTGGGCGATGTGGGGTCCGGATCCCGAGTACTCGAAGCCGGGGTTGGTTCGGGTGCCTTGACCTGTTACCTACTCAAGGCGGCCGGGCCCACCGGCACGGTGACGAGCGTGGAGCGGCGTTCGGACTTTGCTGAGGTCGCACGCGAGAACGTTTCGCGATGGTTCGGCGGGACTCCACGATCGTGGACGCTGCACGAAATGGATCTCGTCGATGTGACAGAGAGCGACATCCCGACCGGCAGTCAGGACACCCTCATTTTGGACATGCTCTCCCCGTGGGAGTGCCTCGATGTGGCCGATCGAGTGCTGCGAGCCGGAGGTTCCCTCGTCAGCTACGTCGCCACGACAACACAGCTGTCACACTTGGTCGAATCGATGCGCCTGTCTCGTCGCTGGACTGAGCCGCGAGCCGAGGAGAGCATCGTTCGCACGTGGCACCTCGACGGGCTCGCGGTGCGGCCAGATCATCGAATGTCCGGGCATACCGGGTTCTTGGTGGCCGCGCGGCATATGGCGCCGGGGCAGCAGTCGCCTCCACGTCGTCGGCGCCCGGCTCCCGGTGCCTACGGGGAGGATTACCAGGGTCCAGGCGCAGATCAGGTAGAAGAGGGCGAATCGGGCTAAAGTCGGGAGCCAGCCCCCCGGGGATGCGACAGATGGAGGATTCGATGACCGAGCCCAGCCCTGAGAGTCGTTTGCTCGCCATCGAGACAACCCTGGGCGAGGTTCGGGGTGAACTCGCTGCGCAAAAGGATCACAACCAGCGCCTCATTACGACGCTCCGGGAGGCCCGAGAGCAGATCGTGGCACTCAAGGCAGAAGTCGACAGGCTGGGCGAACCCCCGAGCGGCTACGCGACCTTCGTGGAAGCGCACGAGGACGGATCAGTGGACATCATGGCCTCAGGCCGCAAGATGCGGGTCGCTGTCAGCCCTGGCGTGGGGGTCGATGGCTTGGTCGCAGGCCAAGAGGTCGTGCTGAACGAATCGATGAACGTTGTCGGCAAGCGCGACTACGAGGTCGTCGGTGAGATCGTCACGTTCAAGGAGATGCTCGGAGATGACCGGTGCGTCGTGGTGGCGAACGCCGATGAAGAGAGGGTCGTTCGTCTCGCGCGGTCGATTGCCGGAGTCGGACTGCGCGCAGGGGATGCGCTGTTGTGTGACGTCCGCAGCGGCTACGTCATCGAGCAGGTGCCCCGCGCCGAGGTCGAAGAACTGGTCCTTGAGGAAGTTCCCGACATCGGATACGAGCAGATCGGTGGGTTGTTCAGCCAGATCGAATCGATCCGAGACGCGGTGGAANTGCCCTACGTGCATGCCGAGCTCTTCAAAGAGCATGAGCTCAGGGCTCCTAANGGAATCTTGCTNTACGGCCCGCCCGGATGNGGCAANACTCTCATCGCCAAGGCGGTGGCCAACTCCTTGGCCAAGAAGGTCGCCGAAAAGACCGGTGTCAGNGAAGCGAAGAGTTTCTTTCTGAACATCAAAGGCCCGGAACTNCTGAACAAGTACGTTGGCGAAACGGAGCGCCANATCCGTCTCGTCTTCCAGCGGGCACGTGAGAAGGCGTCCGAAGGTATGCCNGTCATCGTCTTCTTTGACGAAATGGATTCGTTGTTCCGAACNCGGGGGAGCGGCGTGAGCAGTGACGTCGAGAACACNATCGTGCCGCAGNTNCTGAGTGAGATTGANGGCGTGGAGAGCNTGGAGAACGTNATCGTCATCGGGGCATCGAACCGNGAAGACATGATCGATCCGGCGATTCTGCGCCCNGGTCGTTTGGACGTGAAAATCAAGATCGANCGTCCGGATGCCGAGGCGGCCCGGGAGATNTTGAGCAAGTACNTGGTGCCGGGNCTNCCGATTCACGCNGACGACATNGCGGAACATTCGGGGGATTCCGACCTTGCNTGCTCGTCGATGATTGACCGNGCGATTGAGCGAATGTATGCGGAGTCAGACGAGAATCGATTCCTCGAGGTCACCTACGAAGGTGGCGANAAGGAGGTCNTGTACTTCAAGGACTTNAACTCNGGGGCGATGCTCGAGAACATNGTGGCGCGTGCCAAGAANTCGGCCATCAAGGAATTCCTGGACACGGGCGAGAAGGGCATTCGCGTGCAGCANCTGCTNGATGCGTGCGTCGACGAATTCCGCGANAATGAGGACNTNCCCAACACGACNAACCCGGACGACTGGGCGCGCATCTCCGGAAAGAAGGGCGAACGNATCGTCTTCATCCGCACCTTGATCCAAGGCAAGCAGGGCGGCAGTCCNGGACGTTCNATCGACAACGTCGCCAACACCGGCCAGTACCTGTAACCGCGCGCGACACGCAGTGGCGAGGAAGCATCNGGAGGTTCACCNGTGAGCGTCCATCGGATCATGGGCTTGGAAACCGANTNCGGCATCAGCGTTCCCGGNCAGCCGATGCTCAACGCGATGGTCACGTCGTCACAGATNGTCAATGCCTANGCNTACCTGATCTCGCACGGCACGACGTCGAAAGCTCGATGGGATTANGACGAGGAGTCGCCCTTACGAGATGCCCGCGGCTTCGANATGTCTCGCAGTGAGGCAGATGCCTCCCAATTGACCGACGANGANCTTGGCCTCGCCAATGTGATTCTGCCGAACGGAGCTCGGCTCTACGTGGATCANGCTCACCCTGAGTACTCAACGCCNGAGGTGACNAACCCCCGCGACGCCGTNTTGTGGGACCGNGCCGGTGTGAATGTCATGAATGNGGCCGCCGATGCTGCGGCCGCTGCGCCGGGTGGCGAGCGGATCTTGCTNTANAAGAACAACACCGACAACAAGGGCGCGTCCTACGGCTGTCACGAGAACTACCTGATGCGNCGGACCACNCCGTTTGCCGATGTCGTNCGCCATTTGACGCCCTTTTTCATNTCNCGNCAGGTCTTCACNGGNGCNGGNCGNNTGGGGATNGGTCAAGAGGGNNANACGAGCGCTTTCCAGTTGAGTCAGCGGGCCGACTTCTTCGAAGTGGAAGTTGGNCTCGAGACNACNCTCAAACGACCGATCATCAACACNCGGGACGAGCCGCANGCTGATCCGGAGAAGTACCGACGGTTGCACGTGATNGTCGGGGACGCNAACATGAGTGACACGGCAACATTTCTCAAAATGGGAACCACGGCGATCGTTCTCGCCATGNTCGAAGACGGCTACCTCGACACNTTCGATGCCATGCCGGTGGATCCGGTTCGAGAGATGCANCAGGTGTCTCACGACACCACGCTGACNCANGTCATCGNTGTGTCACGGGGACGCCAGTGGACAGCCATCGATATGCAGCGTGCATNCCTCGAGCACGCGTGGAACTACTGCCAATCACGCAGCGATGCGGNTTTTGACGAACAGACCAAGGAANTCTTGACCCTGTGGGGNGACCACCTCGANCGNNTGCANAACGANCGNATGAGTGTTGCCAGCACCNTNGACTGGGTGGCGAAGTTGAGNCTNCTCGAAGGGTATGTCCGNCGTGACGGNCTNNNNTGGGACGACCCTCGNCTGCANCTTGTCGATCTGCAATACGCGGACATTCGNCGNGACAAAGGCCTCGCGGCTCGATTGGAGCAGCGGGGCCGGCTGGTGCGGATGTTTGATGACGAAGAGATCGAGCGGGCACGCCAGCAACCGCCTCACGACACCCGCGCGTACTTTCGCGGCGAATGTGTGCGGCGCTATCCCGAATCCATTGCCGCTGCCTCCTGGGACTCGGTGGTGTTCGACATTCCGCAGCGCGAATCTCTCCTGCGCGTGCCTACGTTGGAACCCACGCGTGGCACGCACGGACACGTCTCGCACATCCTGGATGCCAGCCCTGACGCTGCCTCGCTGATCGACGCGCTAACGGACGACTAGACGGGTAACCTNGTCGCATGGCCGGACAAGAGAACGTCGANCACCGCAGAGCGAATCGCCGTGANCANCATGAAGAGGAATCCGCGGCGCCAGCCGCCAAAGAANCCGATAGCGCCCTTGACGGCGANGTCGATGCCATCCTCGACGAGATNGACGGTGTGCTGGAGTCCAATGCCGAGGACTTCGTNAAGTCNTTCGTGCAAAAGGGCGGGCAGTGAGCCACGACTTCCCGTCTGCGTTCGGCNTGGTGGGAACCTCGTCTTTCACGNAATTCCTGAACGCCTCGGGTAACGAGTCCGGGGTCAGCCGATCTGCGGGGGCCGCTTCGGGCGGTCCCGCCAACCTTGAGNCACCCCATGGAACGACNATCGTCGCCCTCGTNTGNGGCTCAGGGGTCGTNATGGCCGGTGATCGCCGCGCGACGATGGGCAACATCATCGCCCAGCGNGACGTGCAAAAGGTNTTCGNAACCGATGCNTTTTCTGTTGTGGGCATCGCTGGCACCGCCGGCNTCGCCGTCGAACTCGTGCACCTNTTCCAGGTGGAACTCGAGCACTACGAAAAGATNGAGGGCACCCCNCTGTCGCTCGAAGGCAANGCCAATCGCCTGTCCTCGCTNCTGNGNGCGAATCTGGGNATGGCCATGCAGGGCCTGGCAGTAGTGCCGCTGTTTGCGGGCTTNGACNTGGCGGAGGAACGCGGTCGAATCTTCTCNTACGACGTCACNGGTGGGCGGTANGAGGAGCATGANTTTCACGCAGTCGGTTCGGGATCCACCTTNGCTCGCGGCTCNCTNAAGAAGTTGTTCCGNCCGGANGCCGATACTGATGCTGCGGTTCGCGTGGCGCTNGAAGCGTTGTATGACGCCGCAGACGACGACAGTGCGACCAGTGGGCCNGATCTCGCCCGACGNATCTTCCCGATGGTCTCNGTNGTNACNGCCNCCGGAGTAGAAACCATCAGCGAGGATCGCCTCGCTCAGGAAGTGGAGCAGATGATGGCGGCGCGACTGGGTCGTCCTGACGGACCCCAGGCGAGCGTGACGGGGGGTGCCTCATGAGTGTTCCGTTCTACGTGTCACCAGAGCAGATCATGAAAGACAAGGCGGACTTCGCGCGGAAAGGGATCGCCCGGGGNCGTAGCGTTGTTGTTGTCCAATGCGCNCANGGNGTCATCTTTGTCGCAGAGAATCCTTCCAAGGCTCTNCACAAGATCAGCGAGATCTACGACCGCATCGGCTTCGCCGCTGTCGGTAAGTACAACGAGTTCGAGAACCTCAGGGTCGCGGGTATTCGTCTGGCTGACCTACGGGGCTACTCGTATGACCGCAGTGATGTGACGGGGCGNTCGCTGGCGAATGCNTATGCNCAAACNCTCGGTTCGATNTTCACCGANACCGCCAAGCCGTATGAAGTNGANATCGTGGTTGCNGAGGTCGGTGCAGATGNNTCCNCNGACNAGATGTATCGCCTNACCTTCGACGGTTCGGTGGCAGACGAACGGGGATTCGTCGCCATGGGAGGCTCAGCGGAGGCGATTGAGGGAGCGATGTCTGACGCGTGGCAGCCGAATCAGGACCTCGAGACCTCCCTACGTCAGGCGGTGAATGCGCTTGGNCAACACGGANCGGACGAACGCCGGACGTTAAGCCCGGATGACCTCGAAGTGGCCATCTTGGACAGANCTCGACCCAGGCGCCTGTTCCACCGGTTGGAAGGCGATGANCTAGCCGACCNGCTGCGGAGCGNNTAAGGCTCTGCGTAGTGNGCCTGAANCTCCTACAGTGGAGACATGGATCGCCGCATCTTCGGAATCGAAACCGAATACGGCGTCACCTGCACGTTCCGGGGACAGCGCAGGCTCAGTCCCGANGAAGTAGCGCGCTATNTGTTTCGNCGNGTTGTTGCNTGGGGCAGAAGNAGCAATGTCTTCCTGCGCAACGGGTCCCGGCTGTACCTCGATGTAGGCAGCCACCCTGAGTANGCGACCGCNGAATGCGACAGCGTGNAGCANNTGATCACTCACGATCGTGCGGGGGAGCGGATCCTNGAAGGGCTNTGTGTGGATGCCGAGCAGCGACTNCGNGANGAGGGCATCGCNGGCGACATCTATCTGTTCAAGAACAACACCGACTCCGCGGGNAATTCCTACGGTTGCCACGAGAACTTTCTCGTTGACCGGTCCACNGATTTCCTTGCTCTNGCCGAGGGATTCATCCCCTTCCTNATTTCGCGCCAGATCNTCACNGGAGCNGGAAANGTCCTCAGCACCCCGCGCGGGGCGCGCTACTGCGTGAGCCAGCGNGCCGATCACATCTGGGAGGGNGTNTCCAGCGCGACGACGCGGTCACGNCCCATCATCAATACCCGCGACGAGCCNCACGCGGATGCCGACTTGTATCGACGGCTTCACGTCATCGTCGGCGATAGCAATATGAGCGAGACCACGGCGATGTTGAAGGTCGGAGCTGCCGACCTCGTGCTGCGCATGCTCGAGTCGGGCGCNGTGATGAGGGATNTGTCGTTCGAGAACCCCATTCGGGCGATCCGAGAAATCAGCCACGACACAACGGGTACCCGCACCGTCACCCTGAACAACGGCCGCGAGGTCACCGCCTTNCANATGCAGGCGGAGTACTTCGAGAAGGTNGCGCAATACGTTGATCGCCGGGANCTAAGAGCCGACCCNATGGTCGATCGCGTTATNGACCTGTGGGAGCGCGCNTTGAAGGCNGTGGAGGCGCAGGACTTCAGTGGTGTNGAGACCGAGATCGACTGGGTGATCAAGCAGCGNNTGCTCGAGCGCTACATGAAAAAGCANGATCTCGCGCTCGATGACGTCCGCNTTGCCCAACTCGATCTCGCGTATCACGACATCAGTCGCCAACGAGGACTGTTCTATCTGTTGGAGCGTAAAGGTCTCGCAGCCCGCGTCACCAACGATGCCGAGGTGTTCGAGGCGAAAGAGGTGCCCCCGCANACGACNCGAGCCAAGTTGCGAGGAGACTTCGTCAANCGCGCCCAAGANCGTCGCCGGGANTTCACNGTTGATTGGGTNCACCTGAAATTGAATGATCAGGCNCAACGNACAGTTCTGTGNAAGGACCCGTTCGCGAATGTGGANGAGCGGGTCGAGCGCCTGCTGGCGAGCATGTAGNGGAAAGTGGCGTAACCTGCAATGGTGAAANTTGNTNTTNGCGCCGCCATCGTGNTTNTTNTCACGACATCGGCATGCTCATCGGGGTCTCCCGATACCCCTACCGCCACACCTGCGGCCTCCACCCAGTCGTATTTGGTCACCGACTGCGTTAATCCGGGTGAACCGGTCTCAGCAGACTCGGCATCAGGAGCTTCGATCACGTCTGACATCTCGGTTCTCGATGACGATGTACCCGTAGTGTACGTGGCGGAGGGTGCCGCACCAGTGAGTGAACTGATCACAGCCGAGTTGCGAGGTGGCTCGGGTGATGTAGCTGCACTCGACGACCTGATCACCGTGGAATATTGCGGCGTTGGACTAGCGTCCGGCGCCTTGTTCGATGCGTCGTGGGCGCGCGGAACGCCGGCAACCTTTCCACTGTCGCAGGGGCAGTTGATTCAGGGGTGGGTGGACGGAATACCCGGTATGCAAGTGGGTGAACGCCGCGTATTGCTCATTCCCAGCGATCTGGCGTACGGAGATTCGCCTCCGCCGGGAATCGAACCGGGGGAGACACTGCTGTTCGTCGTCGAGTTGCTGGGTGTAGGTGCCGGATAACCAACCACACGACCCTTCGTAGAGGAGACCACGTGAGCGAAAAGCCAGAGATTGATTTCATCGACGGGCCAACGCCGAATGAACTTGTGATCGAAGACATCGTCGAAGGTACCGGTCCGGTTGCGGCTGCCTCGGACACAGTCGAGGTGCACTATGTGGGCGTGGACTTCAGCACGGGTGAGCAGTTCGATGCATCCTGGGACCGGGGAGAGTCGATTGTCTTTCCGTTGTCGGGGCTCATTGCGGGATGGCAAGAGGGAATCCCCGGCATGAAGGTCGGTGGACGTCGTCAATTGATCATTCCCCCGGAGCTTGCCTACGGTCCCGCTGGAGCGGGACACCGACTGTCCGGCGCCACACTGGTTTTCGTGATCGATCTTTTGGATGTCCGCTAGTTCGCAGGTGACGCGTACGGAGCGTCTCCTGAATCTGGTCATCGCTCTTCTGGCTGCTCATACGCCGGTTTCACGCCAGGTGGTGCAATCTAGCGTCGCCGGCTACGACCCCACGGCGACGACTACTGCCTTTGAGCGCATGTTCGAGCGTGACAAGGATGAATTGCGGTCCATGGGCATACCCATTGAGACGGTCACCGATGCTCACGGTGAAGTGTTGGGGTATCTGATCGATACGTCCGAGTATGTGCACCGGGATGTCACCTTCGACGCGGACGAACTGATGGCTCTCAATCTAGCGGCGCTGGTGTGGGACGACGCAATCTTGAGTGCCACCGCGACCACGGCTGTGCGAAAACTTGAATCGACGGGGACGATCGCGTCGCTCGCACCCGATGCCAAAGCGATACCGGCCTTCGCCCATGTCAGCGCCAGCGACGCAGCCCTGCTGCCTCTGATGCGTGCCGTGCGGGATCGCAAGGTCGTTCGCTTCTCCTACCGCAAACCGGGCGCCGACGAATCGACCAGACGTGTCGATCCGTGGTCGTTACACGCCGAGGGTGGCCGTTGGTACCTCACCGGGTGGGATCACGAACGCACGAGTGCACGCACCTTCCGTGTGTCACGTATCGAGGGCTCGGTCACCCTCACGGCCGAATCCACCACGACGGAGAGATCTGCTGCCCCCACGGCGAGCTCGGAGGAGTCCGAGGAGGACGTCGAGATCGGCCTCGTTCTGCCGGAACATCAAGGGGCGGAGTTGCGTCGTCACCCAACGCTTCGACCATCGGGCACTGGCAGTGAAGCGGACGGTTCCCGTCAAGCCCCGGTGTTCACTATCCACGATTCACCCCGTCGAGCACTCGCGCTGCTGTGGCGTGCGGGACCGGAGGTGTATCCGGTCTATCCCGAGCACGTGGTCTCTGCCTTCCATCAGGGCCTCGAACAACTGGCAGCTGATCACTCATGAGCGAAACTGCGTCTGAGCGATTGTCCAGACTGTTGACCCTTGTGCCGTGGCTTCGCGCGCATGACGGGATCACCATTACGGAGGCTGCTGCTCATTTTCAGATCTCAAACGAACAACTCTCAAAAGATTTGTGGCAGTTGATCGTGTGCGGCATTCCCGGATATGGACCGGACCAACTCGTCGATATTCAGTTCTGGGACGACGACCGCATCCATGTTCTCGACCCGATTGCTCTAGAAAAGCCTCTGCGCCTGACCGGTGAGGAAGTCGCGGCCTTGCACCTTGGCCTGAGGGTTCTCAGCAACCTTCCCGGTGCACAGCCCCAAGAGTCCATCCTGTCGGCCATGGTGAAGTTGGAAGCACTCGCCGAACCGTCGCTCACCCTCGGCATCACCATGCCCGATCAGTCGGCTGTCATGGCGACTCTGAACGATGCAATAGCCGGTGGGAGCGTCGTACAAATTGAGTACGCATCTGGTCAAGCAGACCTCATCGAACGGCGTCACATCCAACCGCGCATGAGTTTCTCCGTGGATGGATTTGTGTACGTCCATGCATGGTGTTTTCGCGCGGACGACGTCAGAACCTTCCGGACGGATCGGATCGTGAGCGTCGAGCCAACGCCCGACCATCCGCCGCCCGGCACCCCGACAGGTGAAGGCCCACCGGCCCTGCGACGCGATCCCGACAACATGAGTGCCGCGCTGCTTCACATTGCCCCCGAAGCACTGTGGATTGTGGACTCTGAGCCCGTGGTGCAGGTGCCCGAGGCGTCTGCCGAACGGGCGGGTGATGGCCCCAACGATGGTGTGTTTGCGGAAATTCGCTATGCCTCGGTGGATTGGCTCGTGCGGTGGGTGATGGGACACGGGGGCGGGGTGTCGGTTGTCGAGCCTGAGGAGGTACGGGGCTTGGTTCGCCAGGCTGCCGTATCCCGGCAGCAATCCGGCTAGCATGGGGGTGCACGGTTCCATCCGTGCGTAACCGAAGGAGCCCGGACCATGCCCAACTTGCGATGGCAAGAACTGCTCATCATCGTCGCCCTGGTTCTCTTGCTTTTCGGAGCCAAGCGCCTTCCCGACGCCGCGCGTGGTCTGGGGCGGTCTCTTCGCATATTCAAGGCGGAGACCAAGGGACTTGTTGACGGGGAAGAGGACGGCGAGACCTCAGCAGATGCCGCTGCCGGTTCTACCGCCCAGGCGCCTGCGCCTCCGAGTGCGATCGAATCACCCCCGCGCGATGCGCCCCCTGCAAACTCTGGTCCCGTCGAACACGATTCTGGTGAGCGTTCCACGGAAACGAACAACGGCTAAGTACCCCTGTGGCAGTTCAGGAGCAGGGGAACGAACAACAGGCGGCGATGCCGCTTACCGAACATCTGCGTGAGTTGCGATCACGCCTCGTCAAGTCGGGGATCGCCGTCGTTGTCGGCATGGTTGTTGGTTGGATCGCGTACCCGACAATTTTCGAACTTCTGAGCCAGCCCTTTGAGGGTGCAGTGGAGCAGGCCCAGAAAGAGGGTCGCGACGTCACCCTTGCCCTCACCGGGGTGACCGACCCCTTCATCCTGCAACTCCAGGTGGCGGCGATTGCGGGAATTGTTCTGGCCTCGCCCGTGTGGCTGTATCAGCTGTGGCGATTCGTGACCCCCGGGCTGCACAAACATGAGAAGCGGTGGGGGATCGCGTTCGTTGCGGTCGCCTTTCCGTTGTTCCTCGCCGGCACTGCTTTGGCTTACTTCGTACTGCCCTTTGGCCTCGAGATTCTGTTGGGCTTCACGCCAGAAAATGTGGAAAACATCGTCTCGGTCGACCGGTATCTCCGGTTCTTTATCCGGACGGTCATCGTTTTCGGAGTCGGCTTCCTGACACCACTGTTTATCGTCACGTTGAATTTCGCCGGAATTTTGACAGGCAAGCGCCTGATGTCTTGGTGGCGGTGGATCATTTTCGTGGTTTTCATCTTCGCAGCGATCGCCACTCCGACCGGTGATCCCATCAACCTGGTTTTGCTGGCCGGACCGATTCTCATGCTGGTCGTCATCGCCGTAGGTATTGCTCTTCTCAACGATCGGCGTCGAGCGCGCCGAGGCCTCGGTGAGCCGGACTATCGCGAATGGGACGACGATCAAGCCTCACCTATCGATGAGAACTCGTGATCAATATCATCGTGAACCCCACTGCAGGTGGGGGCAGTGCGGTTGACCACGCCAGCACTCTCGCCCGAGCGTGCGCTGACGCAGGAATGTCCGTGCATGTGCACGTCGCTGCGAATCGCGACGACAGTGTGCGCACTGCCACGGAGACTGCGCCCCGCGGACTAGTCGTCGCATGTGGCGGCGATGGAACCGTCCACGACTGCTTGCAAGGCGTGATGCGAGCCGAGGCAGCCTCTCCTCGCATCGCCATCTGGCCAGTCGGTACCGGTAATGACATCGATCGCGGTCTGCGTTTGACGAAGAACAGCACGCCCACAGAGCCGACCACCGGCGGCGGCGAACCACCCACCCACTCCGAGGCCCCCGCGCCATCTGTCGACAGTTTCATCAATGCCGTCACGAATCAGCGCTTTCGCTCCATCGATGTGGGTTTGGTTCACTGTGGGGACGCTGAGCCCCATTACTTTCTTGGCGTCTTGTCGTGCGGCTTTGACTCGGACGTCAACGAACGGGCCAATGCCATGCCGGCACGAGTGGGCAAAGCGCGGTACTTGCTGGGCGTCGCCAGAGAATTGCCGACGGTTCGCCCCCGCTGGTACTCCATTGACAGCGATGGCGAAGATCGAAGTATGGCGGGCATGGTGTTGGCCATCGGCAATGGACCGGCCTACGGATCCGGCATGTTGGTGTGTCCCGGTGCCGATATGGCCGACGGCGTCCTGGACGTGACATTGGTGACGAATGCCCCGAAGCGAACCTTCGTCTCGGTTCTGCCCCGTGTGTATTCCGGACGCCATATTGATCACCCGTCCGTCACGGCCTGGACAGCTCGACAACTCCGGATCGATGCTCCGGACTCGATTGTNTATGCCGATGGTGAACGGATCGGGCCCCTNCCAGCNACCGTTNCNCTTCGTNACCGCGCCCTGGAGGTGCTGGACGCCCACCACGCCTAAGGTGGCCGCTGTGTCTGGTGCTTCGCCCGCCGATCGCTATGCAGCGTCTCGGCAACGGTCGTCTGCGCCCCAGACCGAGCAGTTTGCCGGGCTATACGAGTTTGCACTTGATGAATTCCAATTGACCGGGTGCCGCGCTCTCGAAGCCGGCCGCGGCGTACTGGTCGCNGCNCCGACGGGATCNGGCAAAACCGTTGTNGGGGAGTTTGCCATCCACTGTGCTATTCNGTCGGGCACCAAGTGCTTCTACACGACGCCCATCAAGGCTTTGTCGAATCAGAAGTACGCGGAGTTGGTGGAGCGGTACGGACGCGACNCCATCGGCCTCTTGACNGGTGATACCTCCATNAACGGAGAGGCTCCCGTGGTCGTCATGACCACGGAGGTTCTTCGCAACATGCTNTACGCAGGTTCNACCACCNTGGACAACCTGAGCCACGTCGTNATGGACGANGTTCACTATTTGGCGGANCGATTCCGNGGGGCCGTGTGGGANGAAATCATCATCCACCTGCCGTCGGANGTGATCGTCNCCGCNTTGAGNGCGACGGTGTCGAATGCTGANGAATTCGGNGCGTGGTTNTCCGCCGTGCGGGGGGACACCGAAGTCATCGTNGAAGANCACCGACCTGTTCCNTTGTGGCAGCACGTGATGGCNGGACANCACNTGTACGACCTGTTCTCGGATGGNCATCACGTCAACCCTGAACTCATCGCCCTNGAGCGNGGAGTNCGATCAGGAACNCCCCGACCCGGTGGTNCACGACGAGCNTCGCGAAGTCGNCANCAGCGTCATCGGAGGACAAGGCTCACTCCGTGGCGCAGTGATGTCGTGGAGAAGCTCGGCAGTGATGNCCTCCTGCCGTGCATCTACTTCTTGTTCAGTCGNGCCGGATGTGACGACGCGGTGCAGCAGTGTNTGCGCTCAGCNATNCGCCTCACGACCTCCGAGGAGCGACAACGCATCCGATCAACCATCGCCGAGCGAACAATGGGTATCTCGGACGACGATCTCGCGGCACTCGACTACGTNGATTGGGCAGANGCCCTTGAGAGGGGCATCGCGGCCCACCATGCNGGCATGCTTCCNGCATTTAAGGAAGTCGTCGAGGACCTTTTCCAGCAAGGGCTNATCAAGGTGGTCTTCGCAACCGAAACTCTGGCTCTGGGCATCAACATGCCAGCCAAGAGCGTGGTGTTGGAGCGATTNGTGAAGTGGAACGGCGAAGCGCATGCAGATTTGAGTGCGGGGGAGTACACCCAACTCACCGGGAGGGCCGGACGCCGTGGCATCGACGTTGAGGGCCANGCGGTTGTCCTATGGTCCGACGATCTCGATCCGGAGGTCCTCGCCGGATTGGCGTCCACCCGAACGTATCCGCTGAAATCGTCATTTCGNGCNTCGTACAACATGGCCGTAAATCTGGTGGGCACCATGGGGCGCCAACGCNCGCGCGATGTGCTGGAAACAAGTTTCGCGCAATTTCAAGCAGATCAATCCGTCGTGGGCCTCAGNGCTGAGGCCAAGCGTTTGCGAGAGGCTCAAGATGGCTACCGGACAGCGATGTCNTGCNACCTCGGGGATTTCNCCGAATACGCNCGGATNCGCGAGGATCTTTCNCAGGCGGANAAGACGGCCGGACGTCGAGCCCAGATGGCCCGAAAGACGAATGCCGAAAATTCCNTNATGGCNCTGCGGCCNGGTGATGTCATTCGNATNCCNCGCGGCAAGCGTGCNGGGCCCGCCGTTGTTCTCACNGCAGCTGATCGACCCGCGGATCCTCGGCCGCAAGTCTTGACCGCCGAGCGGCANATCCGACGCATTTCCACCGTCGANGTGCCGGGTNCTTTNNATGTTGTNGGTCGCGTCAAGATTCCCCGTCACTTNTCNGCGAAGGACTCNGGCATGAAACGCGACTTAGCTCAGCGGGCTGTCGCGNTAGCGGAATCGGCAGGNAATGAAGNGGNCGGGNGCNCACGNGCGANGCAAGGNNTCGTCGNTGAGTCCGGCGACGAAATCTCGGACATGCGATCGCGGTTNCGNGCTCATCCCTGTCACGGCTGTGAAGANCGCGAAGCCCATGCCCGTTGGGCGGAGCGCTATTTCCGTGCAGAGNGACAGATNGGGGANNTGGATCGACGCATTGCCGCNCGAACGCACAGCATCGCTCGTCAGTTCGATCGGGTGTGCGAGACCCTGACGGAACTTGGATACCTNNCNGGAACNGCGGACNATCTGCGCGTCACCGANCAGGGNCGCATGNTGNGCGTGTTGTANTCGGAATCNGANTTGCTCATTGCNGAATGCCTTCGTGCCGGCGTGTGGAGCGGATTGGCGCCTNACGAGNTTGCGTCGGTGGTGGCGGCGATCGTCTACGAGTCGCGGCGTTCGGAAGGNGANGTGGGCCCCGCGGTGCCCGGTGGCGCGGTNGAAGCNGCCCTNGCGGGGGTGCACCGCATTTGGGCNCGNCTNAGCGANATCGAGCGGGCCCACCGCCTCAACCCCGAGCCCGAACCCGACGCGGGNCTGGTCTGGGCCGTGTATCGCTGGGCACGTGGNGCGAGTCTTCTGANGGTGCTGACGAGCAATGACGTCAGCGCCGGGGACTTCGTCCGTTGGACCCGTCAGGTCATCGATGTGTTGGAACAGATTTCCNAGGCTGCNGCNGATCCNCAGGTNACNNTNGCTGCCCGCGAGGCANTCGATGCCCTNGATCGAGGAGTCGTCTCCTTTCAGCCAANCGCNCCCTGAGCGAANCGCTNNACTCCCCATTCGGCAAGCAGGTTNNCCCACGTCTGCGGGTGGCTCGCTGAGGCAGGGATGGGTTNCATNATGACGTCNTNAAGGCNGGGGATGGGTACGTCACGCCGNATGGCCGCNACGCGTTCGGCGGCNTNNAGGTANNCCGCGTTCTCCACAACAAGCCGTGCGAGNCGNGGAGTAAGTGGCTTCNCGACNGGTTCTGATNCGCTCGCCTGGCGNACNTTGTCNAGCGAGCCGAAGGCGCTGATCAGNGCGACCGCGGTCTTCTCCCCAATTCCCGGCACACCGGGCANCCCATCGGANGGATCACCTCGCANGATNGCNACGTCGAGGTACTGCGNNGGNGACACACCGAAACGNTCNACTACNGCGTCGGCATCCAGCAGCGGCCATGCATCCATNCCGCCCTTNACGGTCATGAGAACACGGACCGTTCCTGNGACCAGTTGCACGAANTCNCGATCACCGGTGACAACAACCGTNGAGCGNCCCGCCTNGCTTGCTGCTTGNGCNANCGTTCCGGCGACGTCATCTGCTTCGAATTCCCGAACGCCCACCACGGGTANGCCCCACGCCTCCAAGATGTNTCGNATGGCACCAATCTGCGGGCCNAGTTCATCGGGCTCGGCCTCTTCGTCNCCCGNAGCGGACTCNTGTTCNACNCGNTGGGTCTTGTAGCTNGGGATGAGATCCACCCGCCATTCGGGGCGCCAATCGGTATCCCACGCACACAGNAGTGTTCGTGGNTNNTACNTGTCTCGCAGACGCTCAATGGTCTGCAGNACGCCNCGGATTGCGTTGTGCGGNTGCCCATCGGGTGCGGTCATGGATGTGGGCAGGGCATAGAANGATCGGTANTACAACGACGCTGTGTCGAGGATCANGACGTCCACATTNGAGGTGGGCANGCAGGAAGTCTGGCACGCCTTACGGTTNACCCGTGGAACNNGANCTTCTGACCCGNCTGCNNCAGGCCATGCATGACGATGATGTGGCGGCCATGGTCATCACGCCGGGNGCGGATCTCCAATACATCGCCGGGNACGACGCCAAGCCACTCGAACGCCTCACCGCACTCGTCATTCCACACACCGGCTCACCCGCNTTGATAGCACCGGCTCTGGAAGCCGGCGAGGCNCGCGAATCGACCTTTGCTCGCANCGGCGGAGAGGTCATCACGTGGTCAGANANCGAAGATCCATTCCTGATCGTCGCCGACCTNGTAGACGACGGCGTTTNCGGAGCGATCGCCGTGGACGACCACATGTGGGCACAACGAGTTNTNCGACTCCGNCAGGTNCTNCACGATCGGCCCCANGTNCTTGCGGGNTCGATCCTCAACGATTTGCGCCAGAAGAAGACNNCNCGGGAGATCGANNTGTTGCANGANGCGGCTGCGGCCATTGAATCCGTGCANCGCCTCGTGCCNACGATTGTCCGATCNGGCATGACCGAANGCGAGGTCGCTNACCACATCGGTNCCGCGATTNTCGACGCCGGGCACACANGNGTGGATTTCGTCATNGTGGCTAGTGGCNCCAATGGNGCCAACCCNCANCACTCAGTTTCCGAGCGCGTCATNGGCATCGGNGATCCGATNGTGATCGACATNGGCGGAACAATGCCGAGCGGCTACCGCAGTGANTGCACGCGNACCTACGTNGTGGGTGAGCCCGNCGCCGAATACAGCGCGGCATTCGAGGTGCTGCTCAACGNACAGNANTCGTCCGTNGCGTTNGTCAGNGACNAGCGGACATGCGAATCCNTCGACGCTCACGCGCGCGCNCTGATGCACGNCCATNACCTNGACGGGCGACCNCTGGACGANTACTTCATTCANCGAATCGGACANGGGATCGGGNTNGANAGTCACGAAGAGCCGTANNTGGTCNAAGGNAATACCGACNTTCTNCAGCCGGGCATGGCGTTCAGTATCGAACCGGGCTTCTACGTCCCGGGACGCTTCGGCGCTCGGATCGAGGACATTGTGGTGTGCACCGAGGAGGGGGCACGCAATCTGAACACCCTCAGTCGCGATTTGATNCGGATTCCTGCGTGAGTTCTTCCAGCCGCACACTGCTGGTGAACGCCGAGGTCTACTCGTNTTCGGACCCGTTCGCGACCGCTGTGATGATCGACNANGGAGNGATCACCTGGGTGGGTGACGATGCGGGGGCCCGCGTTCACACAGATNTCGCTGNTNAGGTGGTGGATCTCCAGGGTGCTTTTCTNGCTCCCGGTTTCGTCGANTCGCANATTCATGCGACNAGCTCTGGNCTGCGGCTGGTGGGACTCGACCTATCGGATGCCCGNCATNCCCANGATGTCCTCGANGCGNTCACCGCNCATGCGACCGACNNATCGTCGGGNNTNATCTANGGNCACGGNTGGGACGAAACGATGTGGGCAGACTCGCGTCTGCCTCNCCGNCANGANATCGATGNGGCGGCCNAGGGCCNGCACGTCTACCTGTCTCGGATCGATGTNCACTCGGCACTGGTGTCCACATCGCTCGTCGATCGATGCCCCGACATCNACCGCGTNGNGGGGTTTTNTTCNCACGGNGCCGTCGCNCAGCGGGCGCACCACCTCNTTCGCGAGTANGCCTTCGAGCAGATATCGGNCCAGGACCGCCGAGACGCACAACTGGCGACNCTGTCCNTGGCNGCGTCNNNNGGCGTNGTGGCNGTGCACGAGATGGGTGGGCCGACGATTGGGGGAGCNGAGGATCTGCGNNCCNTNCTCGAGNNNGCGGCCNACAACGCCGGGCCCAAGGTCACGGNTTACTGGGGCCAACTCGCATCNGANGGTGGGATCGAACTGGCCCGAGAGATCGGTGCCCGTGGCGTCGGNGGAGATNTNTTTGTCGATGGTTCGCTCGGCTCGCATACGGCGGCNCTACATGAGCCGTACTGCGATGCGGCTGACACGCGNGGTGTTNTGTATCTGTCGGAGGACGACATCGCCGATCACCTGGTGGAGGCCACCCGGGCCGGGATNCAAGCCGGCTTCCATGTCATTGGTGACGCAGCCTGCGNNGCCGTGGCTGCTGGCTTTCGNCGAGCTGCCAGCATTGTCGGCGATCAGATGNTGCGGGCGCGTCGACACCGGCTCGAGCATGCTGAGATGTTGTCCGATGCTGACATCGCCACGGTGATCGACCTGGGAGNNTGTGTGAGCATGCAACCGNTGTTCGATGANTTGTGGGGTGTGCCCGACGGCATGTACGCCNCNCGCCTAGGCGACGAGCGGGCCGGTTCGATGAANCGCTTCGCAACGATCGTCGGNGCCGGTGGGCACCTCGCCCTGAANTCCGATAGTCCGGTGACGCCNATCGANCCATGGTCCATCGTGCGCGCAGCAACACGCCACACGACGCCGGACGANCGCATCACNGCACGNNCCGCGTTCGCGGCGGCAACCAGAGGGGGATGGCGTGCCGTCGGCGATTCCCAGGCGGGAGTTATTTCCGTGGGAGCGCCTGCACACCTGGCCGCATGGCGNGTCGACGAACGNGACGTGCACGTNCCNGATAGCAGGGTTGCGGATTGGTCGACCGATCCNCGTTCCGGAACGCCCGGGCTNCCNGTCNTGACAGGNGATNTACCNNAGTGCCTNGCCACCTGGGTNGACGGTCACGTGGTCTACGGTCACGACTTCGTTCANGCATCCCATGGNTGAACCAGATTCCCGCACGCGACTCGGTGTTNTCNCCGCNGTNGCGATCGCTGCGGTCTCCGGCGTCGTCACNGCNGTNGCNTTCGCTCCCATCGGCTGGTGGCCGCTGGCTTTCGTGGGNNTCCTGGGTGTACTNGCAGTGCANTGGCGAGCACGAAGCAGNCGCGGNGCGCTGACTGGTTTNGTCTACGGGCTCACCTTTTTTCTTGTTCTGCTGGCGTGGATGACGGTCATCGGNATGGACGCGTGGATCTTGCTCNCCGCCTACTGCGCCTTGTGGAACGCCGCTCTCGGTGCGCTGGTGGCGCCGCTGAGTCGGCTACGCGGTTCGGTGCTGTGGATCCCGTCGGCGTGGGTCGTAATGGAAGCGCTGCGCGGCCGTATTCCTATAGGTGGTTTTCCGTGGGGAGAGATCGCCTTCTCGCAAGGTAACTCGCCGATGGGTGCGCTTAGCGGGATCGCGGGCATGGCCGGCGTGACCTTTCTGGTCGTAGCACTCGCGGTACTGACCGTCGAGGGGATCCGGCGTCGCCGATTTCTCCCCGTTGCGCTCGTCTCGGCGGCGGTCATCGTCGCGATCATCGNGATNCCGCGCCCNCTGNCTGTGGGCGGAGAAGGGTCCACGGCAACAGTGGCCGTCGTGCAGGGAGGAACACCCGGTACGGGCATGGACGCGATGTCGGAAGATCGAGTAGTCCTGCTAAACCATGTGGAACAAACGCTGGCACTCGCGGCTGCCGTCGATGCTGGCACCGAGCCGCAACCAGATTTTGTCGTCTGGCCAGAAAATGGCTCCGATATTGATCCGTTTCGCGATCCATCGGCCGCAGCGCTGATTGACGATGCAGTGCAGGCGATTGGCGCACCGGTGCTTGTCGGTGCGGTGCTCTCCACCGAAGATCCGACCAAAGTCGAGAATGCCGGAATCGTGTGGGATCCCGTATCCGGACCGGGCGAACGCTACGTCAAGATGCACCCCGTGCCTTTCGGGGAGTTTCTCCCGTTCCGTGATCAGCTGACGCCCGTGATTGGACGCTTCGACCGTGTGCCGCGGGACTTTGCGCGGGGCACCGAGCCGGGAGTGTTGACCATCGGGGGAGTGGTGGTGGGCGACGCCATCTGCTTCGAGGTCGCCTACGACGATGTCTTCACCTCGGTGATCGCTGGGGGCGCCGAAGTAATCACCGTGCAAACCAACAACGCCACCTATCAGGGCACCGGACAGCCAGTCCAACAATGGGATATCGAGCGGCTCAGGGCACTCAATACCGGAAGAGCCGTAGTCGTCGCCTCCACCACCGGCATTAGCGGATTCATTGCGCCCGATGGGACGGTGCAACGGCAACTCGGCGAAGGTGAGACCGGGTACCTGGTGTCCGAAGTGCCGCTCAATACCAGTCGGACGCCCGCATCCATGCTCGGCGTCGTGCCGGAAATTGCTGCCGGTGCCGCACTTCTCATCGGCGTAGGCCTCGGTGTCTATGTGCGTCGACGCCGTACCGCGTTGGAGCGCAGTTCCGCCGGGGCGTAGCGCGTTCCGGTGATGTCTACGTGTCCGGTGGACGCGTTACGCTGGCGGAGTGCCCGAGTCCTCCGACACATCGGTTGATCTCGGGCGCGTTCTCGTCATCGTCCCGACGTACAACGAACGAGAGTCCTTACCGCAGATCACGGCACGCATTCGAGCGAGCGTCCCCTCAGCACACATCCTGATCGTCGACGACAATTCGCCCGACGGGACCGGCGCGATTGCTGACTCGCTGGCGGCCGCCAGTGATCATATTCACGTCATGCACCGAGCGGCCAAAGCTGGTCTCGGAGCGGCGTACATCGCCGGGTTCACCTGGGGACTCGAACGCGACTTCGATGTTCTCGTCGAAATGGATGCCGACGGGTCTCACCAACCCGAGCAGCTGCACCGTCTTCTGGACGCGTTGGTGGACGCCGACCTCGTATTGGGCTCGCGGTGGATAGCCGGTGGTGGAACACAGAATTGGTCGAAGGGTCGAGAGGTTCTGTCTAAGGGCGGCAACACCTACGCCCGAGCCATGCTGGGCATTCCTTTGCATGATGCGACGGGCGGTTACCGGGCCTTCCGCGCGCGCACACTCCGTGGCATTGATCTGGCAAGTGTCGCGTCGCAGGGCTACTGCTTCCAGGTGGACCTTGCCTGGCGAGCGGTGCAACGTGGCTTCGTCGTAAAGGAGGTTCCCATCACGTTCGTGGAGCGTGCCGCCGGGACCAGCAAGATGAGCAGAGCGATTGTTATCGAAGCCTTGTGGCGGGTTACCGAATGGGGAGTGCAGTCCCGGGTCAAAAGCATTCGCGGACGGCTGCGCGGTGGAGACGGGTCGTAGTTGTCGTGCGTTTCAGAACTCGTCTGATCGTTTTCGGTTACCCGCTGGGGGAGTTTCTGCTCCTGTGGTTGATCGCGAGGGCCATCGGCTGGGGGTGGGCCCTCATTGGGATCCTTCTAAGCATTCCCATCGGCGTTGCGGTGATGCGCAACGCGAGCGCGGGGGCCCGGGTTGTGCTGCAAGAGTCAGATCCTGAGCGTGCGCTAGAGCGGCTGGGTTCGAGTGCAGGGCTCTTCTTGGCGGGGCTGTGCTTCCTGGTGCCCGGCTACGGATCGGACGTTGTGGGCCTGGTGCTGCTCGTGCCGTCCATCCGTCGGTGGGCCATGCGCAGAATGACCCGCGGTTTCGACTCCTTTGCGTGGGTGGATCGAATGCCCGGTTTCCCGTCCTCAGGCGCCGTGGTTCAGGGAACAGTGGTGACGGTTGAGGATTCCAACTTTTCCGACTTTCCCGATATTCCTCGCCTTCCGGACAGCTCAGAAGGCCACAACAGTCGCAAGGACGATCCTCAGCCACCCGCGACCATGGGGGAATAGAACCCGCCTGGGTGCGCTTCAGGGGCTTTTCGGGGCGGTTGACGCCTGGTGGAGGCCTGGCAGGGCGTCATGCCCCTGCCTACCTGCAGATTTCTGGCATTCAAGTGGGGGAACCCGCGGGCCGTTTCGAGCGTCCAAGCAGCAACCGACCACACCGGTGAACGGACAGACTTGGGGAGGTAGCCATGGGCGAGACGTCGATGAAGGGGACCCGGTTGGGGACTCTGAGCCTTGAGCGAGACGATCACGTGCAACCAGCAGAGCGCAGAGTCGTGCGTTATGTCTGCCCCGAGGATCACGTATCGAACGTGCCCTATTTTGTGGATGCGGACGAGATTCAGCGCGAATGGACCTGCAGGTGTGGAGCGACAGCAATCGCCGACGAGATTGCTCCGGTGCCGCCCAAAGAGGTGAAGCCAGCCCGGACCCACTGGGACATGCTGATGGAACGACGTACCCGGGCGGAACTTGAGGAGTTGCTCGAGGAGCGTTTGGCGCTACTTCGGGCGTCTCGCGAAGAGGCGGAACTTCCTCGATCGGCGTAGCCGTCACGCTCGTTGCGTGAGCGTGTCAGGTACACGCCACCGAACCTTCGCCAGGACTCGCGCTGGGCGATGCGACACATCGCACCGTCCAATGATTGCTGATCTACCGTGCGAGTAATACGACCACAACAACCAGGACGGCGATCGCGGTGCCGATCCCGATCCACGGAACAACCTTTCCCGAACGGCGGTACACGGGCTTACCGGAACCGTCAGAGATTTCGCCTGCTTGTCGCAGCCTGTCGTTACCTTGGGCGATTCGAGCTGCCTGTGCAGCCCGCTCATCTGCCGTGCCCTCCTTTGGGGCCGCCGTCAAAAACTCATCCTCGTCAATGAAGTCGGGCACATCGGGGAACTCATCGCCATTCGGCTCCGGGGGAGAGGTGGTCATGACGGCAGTATTTCATGCACCGATCAGTCGGCGCCGGCATCGAAGGCCGCACGGTCAATGGCTTCGTCTCGCTCGCGTTCGGTGGCAACGTTGTCAGCCGTGGATTCGCGGTCAGCGATTCGCCCCGCGTTACCGGGAGTGATGTCACCCATCAATTGAATGTGCACCTGGCGAAGGGTTCCGCTTCCGGCATACATTTCTAACTTGGCCCGCGAATCGGAGATGTCGAGATTGCGCAAGGTCAGCTGGCCGATCCGATCGTCCGGCCCGAACGCCGCCTCCTCGGTGCGCTCCATACTCAAACGATCCGGGTGGTAGCTGAACATGGGTCCGCTGGTGTCGATGATGGTGTAGTCGTCACCGCGGCGAAGTCGCAGCGTCACGGTGCCGGTGATGGCACTCGACACCCACTTCTGCAGCGACTCGCGCAGCATCAGTGCCTGCGGATCCAGCCAGCGCCCCTCGTACAGCAGCCGCCCGAGTCGACGACCCTCGAGGTGGTAATTCGCGATGGTGTCCTCGTTGTGAATCGCGCTCACCAATCTTTCGTACGCGATAAACAGCAGAGCCATTCCCGGCGCTTCGTAAATCCCACGACTCTTGGCTTCGATAATCCGATTTTCGATCTGATCCGCCATGCCGAGTCCATGCCGGCCACCGATCGCGTTTGCCTCTCGCACAAGGTCGACGGGGGAGTCGAACGTGCGATCCCCGATCGCAACCGGTCGACCATGCTCGAAGGTCACCGACACGTCCTCCGCGTCGATAGTCACCGATGGATCCCAGAAACGCACACCCATGATCGGTTCAACCGTTTCCAAGGACACGTCGAGATGCTCGAGTGTCTTAGCCTCGTGCGTAGCACCCCAAATATTCGCGTCGGTCGAGTAGGCCTTTTCGGCAGAGTCTCGATACGGCAGGTCTCGCGCAGACAGCCACGAGCTCATTTCGGCACGCCCCCCGAGTTCCTGAACGAAGGTATCGTCCAGCCAAGGCTTGTAAATCCGCAGCGCGGGATTGGCCATCAGTCCATAGCGATAAAAGCGCTCGATGTCGTTGCCCTTGTAGGTGGACCCGTCGCCCCAGATAGAAACATCGTCGTCCGCCATCGCCCGCACCAGCATGGTGCCGGTCACCGCCCGGCCCAGCGGTGTGGTGTTGAAGTACTGCCTGCCTCCGGAGCGGATGTGAAAGGCCCCACAGGCAATGGCTGCTAAGCCCTCTTCCACAAGCGGTCCTGTGCAGTCGACAAGGCGCGCGGCCTCCGCGCCGTATTGGCCGGCTCGACCCGGCACCGAGGCAATGTCCGGCTCGTCGTACTGGCCAATGTCAGCCGTGTAGGTGAACGGGACGGCTCCCTTTTCCCTCATCCATGCAACCGCGACCGATGTGTCAAGACCGCCGGAGAACGCAATTCCTACCCGTTCACCAACCGGAAGTTGCGCAAGGACCTTGGACACAGCGCACAGCCTAGAACCCTGCGCCCCTCACACCATCTGCGGAACACCGCCGCCACGGAGTCGACGGCGGACACCGTGGCTTCAGGGAAGTCCCGTACCGACGGGGCGGCATTCCCATGCCTAACCCCGATAATGCACATTATGTCGGTCCATTTCCGTCCTGAATGGAAAAGGCAGCGGGTTGTGGATGATGACCTCCTGATGAGGTCCACTATGGGTTGCCTCGCCATAGTGTCCGGAACAGCCACCAACAGGGCGTTGCTCCGAGATCGTGTGAGGCTGTGGTGAAAGGTTTCGATCGTGAGTGATCTGACGTTTCGACGTGCCTCAAGGGATGACGTCCGGCTGCTCGAAGTGATGTCGAACGCTCCGCACGTTCTACCGAACCTCGGAACTGACCAGCCTTGGCACTGGCCGCGCGAAGTTGAGGCGTCCTGGCAAGAAGTGTGGATCGTCGATCTGAGCGCGACTTCGACGCGGCGGCAGACCCGGCTGGCTATTGGGGTGAGGTCTCCCCCGGCACCTGTGCGATCGACATCTGGATTGCCGATGTCTCGCAACTGCGCAAGGGGTACGGCACCGTGATGATGAAGGACGCCATTGACCGGTGTTTTCGCGTGCACAGCGCCCATACGATTCTCGTCGACCCGCTCGCCGAGAACGATGGAGCGATTTCGATTCATCAACACCTCGCGGTCGACGTCATCGGCAAACGCACCTTCGGCGCAGATGAGTGCACAGTTCTTCGGCTATGTCGACCAGATTCAGGATGCGACTAGTTCCTCCGGGCGGGGACATGAACAGACGAGATTACGATCACCGTACGCACCGTCGATGCGTCGTACAGGCGGCCAGTATTTGCCGGCCTCCATGCCGCTGACAGGGAACGCTGCCATCCGAGCCGGGTACGCGTGCTGCCATTCGCCAATCAGGCAATCGGCCGTGTGGGGAGCATGGACCAACGGATTATCATCCGCCGGCCACTCCCCTGTTCGAACCG
>NZLD01000023.1 GCA_002694095.1 Micrococcales bacterium
CTTCAGCGGCAGGAGGAAACTGCCCATCTCCTTGCTGGGAAAGATCGACGTTCCCCAGGTGCTCGAGCCGATCGTGACTTCGACGCGCAGGGACCCGAAGCCACCTCGACTGATCGGCATATCTTCGATCTCATCGGCTACATCCTGTGCAAGCGTGAGGAAGTGCCACGCGGCATCGGACTTCCACAGCCACACCTCGGCCTCGAAGTCCCATTCCACGGCGGGGCCCGATCAGCAGATCGCGTGCAGCCAGTTGTGGCGGTCGGGAATCACCCCGGTCTGGATATCAAGCAGTTCCTGGCGTAGGCGCGACGTCGCCGGCCCGGTGCCGCCATCAGCCACGGTCCACGATCCATTGGTCCGTGACTTGACCTCTCCGACCGGTGTGATCACGGCTGCCGTCCCGCAGGCGAACACCTCGGTGATCTCGCCGGACTCGCAGCCAGCCTTCCAGTCCTCCACGCTGATCTGACCCTCATCCGCACGCATCCCCAGATCCGCAGCAACGGTCAAGAGCGAATCACGGGTGATGCCCGGTAGCAGCGAACCGGTTAAGCGCGGGGTGACCAACCGGGCGGAGTCTCCCGACCCGTACACGAAATACAGGTTCATCCCGCCCATCTCTTCGATCCACCGGCGTTCGGCAGCGTCCAACCACACCACCTGATCGCAACCGTGCTGGGAAGCCTCTGCCTGCGCGATCAACGACGCCGCATAGTTTCCCGCGCACTTGGCTTCTCCTGTCCCTCCCGGGGCCGCGCGGACGTAGTCATCGGACAACCACACGCTCACCGGCTTGAGGCCTTTCGGCCAATAGGCGCCAGCCGGGGACGCGATCAACAGGTATTCGTAGCTGTCTGCGGGCTTGACTCCTAGACCGATCTCCGTCGAGAACATGAAGGGTCGAAGGTAGAGCGTCTTCTCGGCGTCACGGGGAACCCACTCGTGGTCCTGCCGGACGAGAGCTTCAATGCTGGCAACGAATAATTCCTCGGGAAGTTCCGCCATCGCGAGGCGGCGAGCAGACGCTGCGAACCGCTGAGCATTCTTAAACGGTCGAAAAGTCTTGATCGAGCCATCCGCGTGCCGGTACGCCTTCAATCCTTCGAAGATCGCCTGGCCGTAGTGGATGAAGTTGGTAGCCGGATCCAAAAGCAAGGGTCCATAGGCGACGAGCTCGGCGTCATGCCAGCCCTTGTCGGCCGTCCACTTGGCTCGGACCATGTTGTCGGTGAAGTGTCCGCCAAATCCCGGATTCGCCAAGATCGCGTCTCGCTCAGCGCTCGGCACCGGGGACGTCGACGGATTCATCGATATGTCCCACAGCCCCGTGGCCGCATCCGTTGCAGTCATGATCCACCTTCCGCGAAGGGCTAACGCTAGCGGTAAGCCACCCGTTCAGGAATCGGATGGGCGTTTCAACTCTCGAACATCGAGGTGATCACGATCCCTGCCCGAGGCTTCCTTCATGGCGATCAAATCGTCAAACCCGACGACTCGGATGCGAACTCCGGCAGCTGAGGTCTCAATGCTTCGATCTCGCATTTGCGCATAGGGCTCTGCACCTGGCACATCATTGAGGAAGTCCACTGGCCCGAAGTCCGTTTCCATCGTGAATGACGCCCCGTTACCGAGAACGTCTGGGTCTGTGAGATCGATATCGAGTTTGTCGGCGTCGATTCCCCGAAGTCGAGCGCCCATGGACGCCAAGGCGCGAGCTAGGCGCTCGATATTGCCGCGCTCTTGATCTGCGACGAAATCAATGTCCACAGTTGCCCGCACATAGCCGTGAGCGACGACAGCCCAGCCACCGATTGTCAGGTAGTCGACGCCATAGTCGTCGAGTATTTGGAATATCCGCGCTGGATCAAACCTCATCGCGCTGGGCCTTGCCCGCTAACTCAGATGCGAAGGAACTCAAGGCAAATCCCTGCTCAAGCCGCTCACCCATCAATCGCGCCAGCTCACGTGACTCAGCATCGATCGCTACCTGCTCGTGGCTGCTCATGCCCTTCAGGATACGCGCTAGCGCGCTTGCGCGAGCGCTCCCGCTGCCAGCGCATCGCCGATCTGCGACGTCGAGCGGGCCCCATCGCCCCGCGCTTCTAGGTCAGCAGCCACCGCAGCCTCCACCCACGCGGATGCTTCGCTCTCCCCGACATGGTCGAGCAGCATGGCCAAGGACATGACGGTCGCCGTCGGATCGGCCTTGCCCTGCCCTGCGATGTCGGGAGCCGAACCATGCACTGGCTCGAACATCGACGGGTTCGATCGAGACGGATCGATATTTCCGCTGGCCGCCAGCCCGATTCCTCCACCGATGGCAGCTCCGATGTCGGTCAAGATGTCGCCGAACAGGTTGTCCGTCACGACAACGTCGAATCGATCGGGGTTGGTGATGAAGAACATCGCCGCTGCATCGACGTGCTGGTAATCCGTGGCCACGTCATCGAATTCTGACGCAACGCGATCGAAGGTCCGCTTCCACAAGGATCCGGCGTTCGTCAAGACGTTGGTCTTGTGCACCAGCGTCACGTGCTTGCGCCTCTTGGTCGCACGGTCGAAGGCATCGCGAACAATCCGCTCTACACCGAACGCGGTGTTCAAACTTTCCTCGGTCGCCACTTCCTGGGGGGTGTCTCGACGCAACACACCCCCGGCCCCGACGTACGGGCCCTCCGTGCCCTCACGGCACACGACGAAGTCGATCGTCTTCCCACCCGCAAGTGGCCCCTGGACGCCGGGATACAACTTGACCGGCCTGAGGTTCACGTGGTGATCCATTACGAAACGCAAGGGCAGCAGAACACCACGCTCGAGGACTCCGGGCGGAACGGAGGGGTCGCCTATGGCCCCGAGCAAGATGGCATCACTGGTTCGCAGTTCCTCGATAACAGCATCCGGGAGCAGCTCTCCAGTGGCGTTGTATCGGGTTGCTCCCAAGTCATAGTGCGTGGTCGAGACGTTGATCCCCGCCTTCGGGGCGACGGCGTCGAGGACCTTCATCGCTTCGGCAACCACCTCGGTGCCGATGCCGTCACCGGGAATCAGAGCAAGGTTCAGATCTCGAGCCATGGTCGGAGAGCCTACTGAGTCGGTGCCTACTGAGTCGGTGCCTACCGAGCAGTTACCTACTGACTCGCTGCATTCGTAGGTCGACGGTTCGTGACGTCCCCCGGGCACGCTGGTAATCTCCTCTCATGCGTTCGCTCCTGCTCCTTCGCAGCCGCGGCGAGGCCTAGTTACCGGCCTCCTCGTCGCGGAGGTTGTGCGTGGCCGGCCCCCCGGCCCCCATGTCGAACGAGGAGCACGTCGTGACATCAGCAAATGAATACGAGAAGGCCAACGCTCAAAAGCCGTCGGCCATGCCTTTCGCCCGCTACCAGCCCTTCACCCCCATCGATCTTCCCGATCGCACCTGGCCCAACGCTGTGATCACCGAGGCTCCGCGCTGGTGCGCGGTCGACCTTCGGGACGGCAATCAGGCACTCATTGACCCCATGACGCCGCAGCGGAAGCTGCGAATGTTTCAGCTTCTCGTCGATATGGGCTATAAGGAGATCGAAGTCGGCTTCCCGTCAGCGTCGCAAACCGATTTCGATTTCGTGCGACAGATCATCGAAGAGGGCCTCATCCCGGACGACGTGGTCATTCAGGTGCTCACGCAGTCCCGGGAGGCGCTGATTGAGCGCACGTTCGAATCGATCCGCGGCGCCAAGCAAGCGATCGTTCACCTCTACAACTCGACGTCGACTCTTCAGCGTCGCGTGGTCTTCGGTCTCGATAAGGCCGGCATCACCGATATTGCGGTCCACGGAGCTCAGTTGTGTCAAAAATTCGCCGACGAGATGAAGGGTGAGACCGAGGTCTACTTCCAGTACTCCCCCGAGTCCTACACCGGCACCGAATTGGAATTCGCCCTTGAGATCTGCAATGCGGTGACCGACGTGTGGCAACCAACGCCCGACCGGAAAGTGATTTTGAACCTCCCCGCCACCGTGGAAATGGCGACCCCGAACGTGTATGCCGATTCCATCGAGTGGATGCACCGCAACCTCGCACGCCGCGACTCCATTGTCTTGTCCCTGCATCCACACAACGATCGTGGAACGGCAGTAGCGGCTGCCGAACTGGGCTACATGGCAGGGGCCGACCGCATCGAAGGCTGCCTTTTCGGAAACGGCGAGCGCACCGGCAACGTATGTCTCGTGACTCTCGGCTTGAACGTGTTCAGCCAAGGGATGGATCCGCAAATCGACTTTTCAGATATTGACCACATTCGACGAACGGTTGAGTACTGCAATCAGATTCCCGTTCATGAACGCCATCCCTACGGCGGCGATCTCGTCTACACCGCCTTCTCGGGATCGCACCAGGACGCGATCAACAAGGGCCTCAATGCCATGCAGTCCGACGCGGACGCCGACGGTGTGGATGTCGACTCCTATCCATGGGCGGTTCCTTACCTGCCCATCGACCCGAAAGACGTCGGCCGAACGTACGAAGCTGTCATCCGCGTCAATTCCCAGTCCGGCAAGGGTGGCGTGGCCTACATCATGAGGACCGAGAACAGTCTTGATCTACCGCGCCGGCTCCAGATCGAGTTCTCCCAGGTGATCCAGCATCTGACCGACTCCGAGGGCGGGGAAGTGTCGCCGGAGGACATGTGGTCGGCGTTCACCGACGAGTACCTTCCCAATCCCGACGCACCCTGGGGGCGCTTCTCCCTGGTCTCTGTTCAGCAGGATTCCGCGGTTGACGGCGAGACAACGGTCAATGTCGTCATGAACGACGCAGGCAACGAGGTGGCCGTCAGCGGTGTCGGCAACGGACCTATCGCCGCCTTCTGCGAAGCGTTGTCTACGCACGGGGTGGACGTTCGCGTCTTGGACTACGCCGAGCACGCAATGAGTGCGGGCGGGGATGCGCGAGCAGCGGCCTATCTCGAGTGCGCGGTGGCCGGTCGCGTGCTGTGGGGCGTCGGCATCGATCCATCGATCACCACCGCGTCACTGAAAGGAATCATCAGCGCGGTGAATCGAGCACAGCGAGACGACTAAACGAGTCCCCATGGCTGCCGGACGGCACTCGTGCCGGACGGCCCTCACGCCGCGCGTATACGCGACGGGCGTTACTGATAGCGGCTACAGGAAAGCGGCTTTAGGAGATCAGCGTCACGAAGCGGCCGGAATGCGCACCAATGTTGTCCGTGATCTGGTCCAACAATTCGGCGGGGATCGGCGAGTCAACGGTGAGAACAATCAGCGCGTGCTCGCTGTCGTCGCGACTCACCTGCATGCCGCCGATGTTGATGCCCGCGTCCCCCAAGAGATTTCCGACGATCCCAACAACGCCCGGCTTGTCGTGGTAGCGGAAGAAGGCCAGATGATCGCTGAGCGGTACGTCGACATCGAAATCGTCCACCTCCACGATCTTGCCGATCTGTCGCGGGCTCGCCACCGTGCCGCCCACGCGCACAGTTGAACCGTCGGTCAGGGTCAACTTGACGCGCACCAGCGAACGGTGATCACCGCTTGCGGCTTGCGTTGTCAAGGCAACGTCCACTCCACGCTGCTCGGCAAGCACCGGCGCATTCACATACGACACCGGATCGTGAATGAGAACTTGGAAAACTCCCTTGAGAGCGGACAGTTCGAGCACGCGCACGTCATGGTCGACGATCTCGCCGAGGACTTCGATATCCACTCGCTCGACGGCAGCGGTCGCCAATCCGCAGGCAACCGCGCCGATCTGCTCGGCTAGCGGTAGGACCGCCTTGACCGCTTCATCGATCTGCCCGCCCTGAACGTTGACCGCATCGGGAACCAACTCCCCTGCCAACGCCAGGCGAACCGACTTGGCGACCGCGATTCCTGCTTTTTCTTGAGCCTCGTCGGTGGAGGCACCCAGGTGGGGTGTCGCCACGACGTTCTCCAGAGTGAACAGCGGCGAGTCCGTACACGGCTCCGACGCGTAGACGTCGAGACCGGCTCCGGCGACCCGGCCTTCGGTCATCGCGGTGAACAGCGCTTCTTCATCCACGATGCCGCCACGCGCAGCATTGATGATGTGAACAGTCGGCTTCACCTTGCTCAGCGCTTCTTCCCCAATGAGGCCGACGGTCTCCGGCGTCTTGGGCAGGTGCACCGTGATGAAGTCGGCGTCGGCCAGTAATTCATCGAGGGTGACCATGTGCACACCCAGCTGGGCCGCTCGCGCCGGCTGAACGTAGGGGTCATACGCGATCAGGTTCACACCGAACGCGGCGAGGCGCTGNGCAACGAGGATNCCGATCCGGCCGAGCCCCACAANGCCGACGGTCTTNTCCGCNACNTCGACGCCGGTGTACTTNGANCGCTTCCACTCACCACGGTGCAGCGCGGANTTCGCGGGCACNATGTTGCGCGCGCTNGCGAGCAACAGTCCNACCGCCAATTCCGCGGCNCTNACGATGTTGGAGGTGGGTGCGTTCACCACCATGACNCCCGCNTGNGTGGCGGCCTTGACGTCGACGTTGTCNANNCCNACGCCCGCGCGCGCGATGACCTTNAGGCGCTTCGCNGCNGCGATGGCTTCCGCGTCNACCTTCGTCGCCGANCGGACCAAGATGGCATCGACATCCGCGATCGCCGGAATCAACTCATCGCGATTNGCTCCNTCGCAGCGAACCACCTCGAAGTCCGGGCCCANGGCCTCGACGGTTGCAGGAGACAGTTCTTCGGCGATCAATACTCGGGATGCAGACACGNGNGAAGCCTAGCGACGGGACGCACGTGACTTNGACCACGCTGTGAAGGATGTGATCGACCCACNGTGCGGTCGCCGCAGCCANGGCCACGGGTAGGTAGCCGCGATGGTGACGCGCGNNGAAATTCGANGCCACCCCGGNACCGGGGTGAACGTCGCGGCCACCGGACCGACATCGGCGAGTATNTCNGNNACGTNCCCGCGATAGGTNTGCNCCTGCCGTTCGCNCGACAGGTCGGCNAGGGCCTCNGTGAGAAACGTCAANCGCGCGAAGCTCAACCGCAATCGCCGCAANAGCGCCTCGTCGAATACGAAGACCACGGGAAGGTCGGCGTGCGCCGTCAGCGCGGGATCGTCGCGTCCCAGGCTCTCGGCAGTGATCCATACGGCTTCGGGTNGACCCTCCACCTNAGGCGCGACGGGTCCNGCCGTTGCTTCCACATCGTCNTCCCGACGCATCCGGGGATCCACCATCGAGCGNGGCTCGGGGCGCTGNTCCTCGGGCCAATCCTGAATGGGGCAGGCGTCGCTCACCGGGCACCGCCGGCACAACTCCGGCGCCCGCTTCTCGACCTGCCATCGCGAGAATCCGTACGGCTTTCCCGTCAACGCGCCCACGGTCCATTGCCAGCCCGCTCTGTTGGCGGCTCGCGAACCATCGAGCAGATGGCGAAAGAACAGGTCTTCGCCGTCGCGCCAACCCCAGCCGTGCCGCACAGTCCAATGNGAGGAAAGCCACATNCGCGCCTGGTTGGTCAGGTAACCGGTGTCCACNAGCTCGCGCCAGGACTCCTGCAGACACGAAGCCTCGACGTCCCACGGANTNTCCCCCGGCGGGTACTCGTCNCGGACNGCGAAACGNAGCGACGTCCGGGTCGCTGAACCCATGCGCGCGTANAGGTGACGCGCGTATTCCTGCCACAGCAGTTCGTCACGGAACTTNTCCACGTCCGACGCTGGCCCGNACTTCACGTGCTCATACACCCGNGGCAGNGTCAGCAGGCCATGGCGGATNTAGGGCGACAGCCGCGAGGCACCTCTGGCNNAGAGCGGGAGCACGNTGTTGCGNCGGCGNGCNTATCCGGTGACGTCGAAGCCATCGAGAGCNGCATCTGCGGCTGCTTGACCACCCCGNGTGGGTGACGGNGTTGGATCACCACTCGCCAGGTCGCCGAGATGACGNNTNACCCAGTCGACGACGCCATCGGTGTCCGCCGGTNGTGCCGGCAGCGGGGTGNGGCTCATCGNCGATCAACCTTTCGAATACGAATNGGGCCCTTGGCNGTCGACGGATCNACNACTCGACCCTGCTGCGTGATCTCNGCTTCGCCCCTGGCGACCAAACGTCGCGCTGCTCGCCNGGCGGGCTCCATCAAGTCGCGCCAGTTGTCGTCACCGACGAGTCTGGCTGCTTCACTCGGGCAAATCGTCGCNCCCGCTTTTCGCTGATCGAGCAGNCGAACNATCGACTCNTCCAGCGCTACGTCCTGCGGTCCGACCTTGCGCTTGCGGCAGGCATCCGAGCAGTACNTGACGTCANCCCANNTGCGTTCCCAGGNNTTNCGCCAGGTCATCACCCGGCCGCANGAAGCACAAACCTTGGTGTCTCCAGCCGCGCCNGCCATTCGGNATTACCGCGCTGCGCTGCCTTCAACGTAATCGTCGTCGCCTTGNACCCAACTCATCAACTGACGCAGGTCGCGACCAACCGCCTCGATNGGGTGCTTTTCNCCCTTNTCACGCAACTCTTGGAACTCCGGGCCACCNGCTTCTTGATCGGCCATGAACCTGTTGGCNAANGCTCCGNTTTGAATGTCCGCCAAGATCGCCTGCATNTTTTCTTTCACCCGAGGGTCGATGACNCGGGGNCCGGACACNTAGTCGCCGTATTCGGCGGTGTCCGAAACGCTCCAGCGCTGCTTGGCGATGCCNCCCTCGTACATCAGGTCGACGATCAGTTTGAGTTCGTGCANGCACTCGAAGTANGCGACTTCNGGCTGNTAGCCGGCCTCGACAAGNGTTTCGAAGCCNTACATCACCAATTGGCTGGCTCCACCGCACAAAACAGCCTGCTCACCGAAGAGATCNGTTTCGGTCTCCTCGGTGAANGTNGTCTTAATGCCGCCGGCGCGAAGTCCACCGATNGCNCGGGCGTAGGACAGCGCAAGAGCCCAGGCGTTACCGGTTGCGTCCTGTTCGACGGCGACGAGCACGGGAACGCCTCGTCCAGCGACGTACTCCCGGCGAACGAGGTGGCCCGGGCCTTTCGGTGCGACCATGCACACGTCGACGTTTGCCGGTGGCTGGACGAATCCGAAACGGATGTTGAAGCCGTGTGCGAAGAACAGCGCATCGCCGTCATTCAGGTTGGGTTCGATGGCCTCCGCGTACAACTTCTTCTGCGCCGGGTCGGGCACCAGAACCATGATGACGTCCGCCTCAGCGGCAGCGGTAGCTGGATCGACGACGCGCAGTCCGTCTTCCTCCGCCTTCGCTCGGGACTTGGACCCCTCTTGAAGGCCGACGCGAACATCAACTCCGGAATCCCGCAGGGACAGCGCGTGGGCATGGCCCTGGCTGCCGAACCCCATAATCGCGACCTTCCGGCCTTGAATGATGGAAAGGTCGGCGTCGTCGTCGTAATACATCTCGGCCACGGTGGCTGTCTCCTCGGTAGGTGGGGTGGATGAAGGCTATCGGGCCAGGTGGGTCCCGGTCCGTGCAGTCCGTGCGGTCCGTGCAGTCAGTTCGGTCAGTCCGGTCAGTTCGGTCAGGCGGGGCGCTCGACCGAGCGAAGGCTGCGCTCGCTGATGGAGCGTGACCCTCGGCCGACGGCCACGAGCCCGGACTTGACNAGTTCGCTNACNCCGAAGGGCTCGAGGACGCGCAGCAANGCTTCGAGTTTGTCGTGCGCGCCAGTGGCTTCGATGGTCACGGCCTCGTTGCTCACATCGACGACCTTGGCCCGGAACAACTGAACCGTTTCGAGGATGTGCGAGCGGGTATCGAGGGTCGCTTTGACTTTGACGAGCATGATCTCGCGCTGCACCGAACTCTCTTCTTCGAGTTCGACGATCTTGAGCACGTTGATCAGCTTGTTCAACTGCTTGGTGACCTGCTCNAGGGGCAGNCGGTCGACGTTGANGACGATCGTCATACGCGAGACCTNAGGCACCTCGGTTGGGCCGACAGCTAANGATTCAATATTGAAGCNGCGTCGTGAGAACAAGCTCGCCACTCGCGCGAGCACACCGGGCTTGTCTTCGACGAGAACGGACANTGTGTGTCGGGACATCAGTCGTCACTNCCCCACTCGGGNGCCATNGCACGGGCGACCATGATGTCGTCGTTGCTGGTTCCTGCCGCAACCATCGGCCACACCATGGCGTCNTTGTGCACTCGGAANTCGACAACGACGGGTGCATCGTTCATCGNAAGAGCCTTCTCGATCGTGCTGTCGACATCGTCGGCGTTCGTCGCCTGCAANCCGTAGCAGCCGTACGCCTCGGCCAACTTCACGAAATCNGGGAACGAGTGCGAGTGCAGATCGGTGTTGGAGTAGCGCTCGTTNTAGAACANCGTCTGCCACTGGCGCACCATTCCGAGGCTGGAATTGTTGATGAGTGCGACCTTGATCGGNATGTCGTTGATGGAGCACGTGGCCAACTCCTGGTTGGTCATCTGGAAGCATCCGTCGCCGTCCACCGCCCACACCGTCGTGTCGGGGCGTCCGACCTTGGCTCCCATGGCCGCGGGGACGGCAAAGCCCATCGTGCCGAGCCCGCCGGAATTGAGCCAGGTNCCCGGCCGCTCGTANCCGACGAACTGTGCGGCCCACATCTGGTGCTGCCCCACGCCCGCCGCGTAGATGCTGTCCGGNCCNGACAGNGCGCCGAGCCGCTCGATGACGTACTGCGGNGACAGCGANCCGTCCTCGGGCAGGTCGTANCCGAGTGGATACGTCTCCCGGAGCCGGTTNAGTTGGTTCCACCAATCGCTGTAGTCGGGNTGGGAACCTTCGGCGAGTTCGGCCTCGATNGCNGTGATCAATTCGGGGATGATCTCCGCAACATCGCCGACGATCGGGATNTCNGCGGTNCTGTTNTTGCCGATTTCCGCGGGNTCGATGTCGGCGTGGATNACGGANGCCTTCGGCGCGAACGTNGACAGCTTGCCGGTGACGCGGTCGTCAAATCGGGCNCCCAGNGTGATCAGAAGGTCCGATTGCTGCAGCGCCCCGACCGCGGCNACCGTGCCGTGCATTCCGGGCATNCCCAGGTTCTGCGGATGCGAATCGGGGAACGCGCCCCGAGCCATCAAGGTGGTGACCACGGGGATANCNGTGAGTTCGGCGAGTTGATAGAGCGCCGCGGTGGCACCACCGCGGATGACTCCACCGCCGACATAGAGCACCGGTTGCCGNGCGGACAGGATCGCGCGAGCCGCCTCACGAATCTGCTTGGAGTGTGGCCGCGTCGTNGGGTGNTATCCGGGAAGGTNGATCTCCGTCGGCCAGGAGAACTCGGTCTCGGCTTGCAGCGCATCCTTGGAGATGTCCACCAGCACCGGGCCCGGCCGNCCGCTCGCAGCCAAGTGGAACGCCTCGTTGATGGCCNGCGGAATCTCGTCGGGATCGGTGATNAGGTAGTTGTGCTTGGTGATCGGCATNGTGATGCCGCGGATGTCCGCCTCNTGGAAGGCGTCGGTCCCGATCGCGGCGCTNGGGACTTGGCCGGTGATGGCCACNAGGGGGATCGAGTCCATNTGGGCATCNGCGATCGGCGTGACGAGGTTGGTGGCTCCCGGTCCGCTCGTCGCCATGCACACGCCCACCCGACCGGTCGCACCGGCGTATCCCTCGGCGGCGTGACCGGCCGCCTGTTCGTGGCGTACCAGGATGTGCCGCACCTTGGTGGAGTCCATCAGGGGGTCGTACGCGGGAAGAATGGCTCCTCCGGGGATTCCGAAGACGACGTCCGCCTCGGCGGCCTCGAGGGACCGCACNAGGGATTCGGCTCCGGTGATTTGCTCGCCCATGTGCTCTTTCCTGTCCTGAGTCTTTCCGGTCGTGAGAATGAAAAACCCTCCACACCCGGGTGGGTAGGAGGGAGCGCGCCGTCGACGGGGTGCGTCGTCAGGCGCGCCTGGGTACTACTACGGAGAATCCGTNCCACANNANAANTGTAGCCCCCGGAGCCCCATCTGTCACGGGTGGCCTGTCNCGAGCNGCCTGCCTCGAGCACCCNGCGANCAGAATCTTCGAGGATCTCNCACGNGCCGGGTGGCTAGCCTGCCNCTCATGNCCGAGTCCGCCGAGCAGCAATCCGTCATNACGGTGCGAACCGCNCTCGCNCAGCGGGGCGTCAGCGGCCAGGTACGTCGGCTCGATGANAGNGCCCGCACCGCCGTCGAGGCCGCCGGGGCGCTCGGNATNGAGGTGGGGCAGATNGCGAGTTCGTTGATCTTCCTCGCCGANGGNGATGCCGGTGNTGGTGATCGCATCNGGCGGNCANCGGGTGGACACNTNNCGACTGTCNGNGGTGCTGTCCGGAGCNACGATNACCAAGGCCANCGCCGANGACGTCCGAGCAGCCACCGGATTCGCCATCGGAGGCGTGGCACCCGTNGGNCANCCGGAGNCCCTGAGGACGATCGTCGACATCGCTTTGTCGCGCTTCGATGAGGTGTGGGCGGCCGCTGGACACCCACACTACGTATTTCCCACCACGTACGACGAACTACTGCGCATCACCGGCGGCGAAGCCGCCGAAGTGGGCGAGTCCGGCGAGTCCGGCGAGTAGGCGAGTAACGACTTCCTGCTACTCGTTGGATTCAGCGATCTCTTTCAACCGGGCAAGCGTCTTCACGATCGCCTTCTGGTTGTTGTCGTAGGCGTTCATGAGCTCAAGCGCCGGTGGGAAACGCGCCGTCGACCCGTCGAAGGTTTCGGTCACTTCCGTGGTGGTGGCATCGATGGAGCGAAGCTCGTAGCGCCACCGGTGATGACCGAGGTGCCGCCAGGCGATGCGTGAAGGTTCGTCGAACTCCATGACGGTGTTCTTGATTCGGTAGGGCACCACGATGCGCATATCCATCCCGAATTGCGCACCCTGCTCGAGTCGCTGCGGCCCGAAGGTGCACGCCGTCACCGTTCCTGAACCGTCGAACTGATGATGCCGATAAGGGTCGGCGATGATGTCGAAGATCTTCTGAATCGGAGCGTGGATGACGATCGTTCCCGCCCGCCGATACTTGTGTCCGGTCTCGACAACGTCGGCACGCATGCTCACGGCGCAACGGTACGTCGACTTGCCTCCTCGAGCACCTTCACCAAACCGTTCGCGACAGCGTCGTGTTCTGGCTTCATGAGAACGCTGCGCAGTATCCGAGCGTGTGCTTGATCGGGCTCGACATCGATTCCTCGTCGCGCAAGATCATCAACGCGGATGTTGTAGGTCGCGAGATGCCATTGCTGATCAGGGGGACGCAGCGCCAACTGATCGAATATCTGGACCGAGTCACGGTCGACCTTCGATGCCGTACCAGCCCGGGTGAGGTATCCGACGATGTCGAGTTCGGGTTTTTGCAACGACTGCATATCTGACGACTCTTGCAGCAATGAATGCATGCGGCGGGCGCTGCGCAGCCCGGGCCGAAGAATGGGACCGAGTCCGTCGGAGGTCAACGGGAATACCTCGGTGGTGAGCCAGAACGCGGCCGCAGCGGCCCCGGCCCGCGAGCACTCCAACGAGATCTCCCCGAGGTGAAGTTCGTCGCTGGAGAAGTAGGTGTACGGGGACTCGTGCGCATAGTGGGTGCCGACACCGGGATCAGCAAACAGAACCGCACCGCAGCCGTACGGCTGAAGCCCGTGCTTGTGTGGATCGACGACTACCGAATCAGCTCGTGCGATTGCAGAGAANTGGCGCGAGGCGACACCATCGTTCGAGTCATCGGCCACCAACGCNAAGAAGCCNCCATAGGCACCNTCGACGTGCACCCGAGCGCCGNNGGCTCGGGCCACGGGGATGATGTCGTCGAGGGGATCGATCGCGCCGATCCCCGTCGTTCCCAAGGTGACAACGACGGTGCCGACGTTATGGGTCTCCAGCACTCGGGCAAGGTCATCCACCGCCATGCGTCCGGCATCGTCGACGTCTACGTCGATCGCCTCCACACCGAGGACGTTGCCCATGCGTGCGTGCGTGTAGTGAGCATCTCGGCTGACGGCGATGACGGAGCCGGGCTTCTCCTCTCTGCCTACCCACAGAGCTTCGAGATTCGCGATCGTGCCACTGGAGGTCAGGTGTCCGAGGTGTTGATCCATCCCAAACATGGCGGCCAGGCGCTCCACACACTCTTTCTCCATCGCGGCGGTGGATGGCCCCCCGTCTAGGGCGTGATTGTTCGGATTGATCAACATCGCGGCTAGATATCCCACCACCGCCACCGGGTGCGGGGGCTTCAACATCTGCCCGGCGTAGTGCGGGTGAAAGAACGGGTACTGCTCATCGGTGAGGCGAACCAAGAATTGATCGAGCGTCTTGCGCCACGCCTCGGCGTCGACAGCATTCACCGGCGCGGACTCAACCCCGCCGTAGGACTCTTGCCAACGTTCGATCGCTTCGACAACCAGCGGGAGAGTCCGGCTCAGATCGACGCCCAAATCCGGGGAGTCCGTCGCCATGGCGCTCACCCTATGCTTGTGAAGCGTGAGTCAGCGCGTCTATACCGGCCCGCGGTCGCAGCCCGGTCGGGGCGGAAACCGGTGGTTTCGACTCATCCCCTGGGCGTTCGTCGCTCTGACCATCGGCCTGCAGATCGCGTGGGTTCTGGTGCCCGACTCGGCACGCGTCCCTGTGACCGCCGCCTCGGTGACGGCCTTCTTCCTTGCCTCCGTCACGCACGCCTTCGTGAATCGTGGGCTCGCATGGAGCCTCGGCTTTTTCGCCATCACACTTGCTTTCGGGTGGCTGATCGAGTTTCTGGGAACAACGACGCAATTTCCGTTCGGTGAGTACGAGTACACGAGCGCCCTTGGGGTTTCTGTGCTCTCCGTGCCGATCCTCATTCCCATGGCGTGGTCGATGGTGGCGTATCCCATGCTTCTCGCAGTTCAGCGCCTGTCGACGACGAGCCTTGGAGTCGCCATCATCGGCGGCTGGCTGCTGATGTCGTGGGATTTGTTCCTGGACCCGCAGATGGTGGGCGAGGGCTACTGGACGTGGACAACGGTTGGTTGGCAACTGCCGGGAATCCCCGGCATTCCACTGCAGAACTTCCTCGGGTGGTGGCTGGCCGGCATGCTGTTGATGTTCCTGCTCGACCGACTTCCCCGAAAGACCGCGAACGACTCGGCACCGAACACACTGCTGCTGTGGACGTACGCATCCAACGTTCTGGGGGCCGCCGTCTTCTTCGACCGCCCCACGGTCGCGATCTGGGGAGGTGTCGCCATGGGAATCGTGATCATTCCGTGGGCGTGGCGTCTGTGGAGCCAGCCCGCATGGTGAGGCGCCTTCTGCCTGCATTGGCGGTGGGCGCGATCGCACTCACCGCCCACGCCGCGTGGAACAGGCGAGTCCTTCGTCGCCCGACACCGGTCGATGCGGACATCACTGAGTCGATCGCTGTGCACATCCCCGCCCGGAATGAAGCCGACGCTCTCGGCGACGCCCTGGCGAGCGTTCAGCGGCAACGGGGTATCCCGCAGGCGACCATCCACGTTCTCGACGACGGCTCATCTGACGGTACGGCCGAGATTGCTGAGCGCGCAGCCGCCGACGATCCGCGAGTGCGCGTGACGCGCGCACCCGATGAGGCGCCACCACCAGGATGGCTCGGAAAGAACTTCGCGTGCGCGCGACTAGCCGAATCGACACCCGATGCGTCGGTGCTGGTGTTCATGGACGCTGATGTGGTTCTCCAACCTGACGCGATTAACGCGTTGGTGCACCAGCTTCGATCCGAGAGCGCCGACCTGGTTGCTCCGTATCCGCGGCAGGACGCGGTCACCTGGCTCGAGAGGCTTGTGCAACCGCTCCTGGCGTGGTCGTGGATGACCACCGTTCCCCTCGGCGTTGCACACAGTCGGCAGTGGGCATCGATGTCTGTCGCCAACGGTCAACTCCTCGTCTTCGACGCCGTCGCGTACCGACAATCGGGCGGCCACGCTGCGGTGCGCGGTGACGTCATCGAAGACGTCGCCTTGATGCGGATTGTGCGTCGGGCCGGTCACCGCGCACTCACGGTCGACGGCTCGCATATTGCGTCGTGTCGGATGTACTGCTGCGCAACGGACCTGATCGACGGGTACACCAAGTCGGCCTGGGCGGCCTTCTCCGGAATCGCCGGCTCAATCGCAGTGAACGGACTGCTGCTGGGCATCTACGTCGTGCCGGTGATCGGCGCGGTGTTCGGTCGAGGATCCACNCGCGCCTGGGGANTNGCNGGGTACGTCGCCGGCGTGGGTGGCCGCATCGTCGTTGCGCAAGGAACCGGGGAGCGAACCTTCCCCGACGCGCTTGCTCACCCGGCCTCCATCTTCGCCTTCACGGCGATCAATGGTGTGTCGTGGTGGCGCCACCTTCGTGGCACAACGCATTGGAAGGGCCGGAGGTTGACCGGATGAGTCGCGTCATCGTCATCGGCGCCGGCGCCGGCGGCCTAGCGACAGCGGCACGACTGGCCGTCAAGGGTCACNCCGTTCAGNTGTTCGAGGCCTCNCCCCACGTCGGTGGAAAGTTGNCTACCTATCGACGCGACGGNTTCGCGTTCGACACCGGCCCGAGTCTGTTCACTNTGCCCGCGGTCTACCGCGATCTNTTCATGAAGACCGGCCGACCNTTNGAAGAGGAAGTCGATCTCCAGGAAGTGGAGCCGGCTTTCGGCTACCACTTCGCGGACGGAACCACGGCCACCGTTCCCGGTGTTGATCCCGCGCGATGCGCCATGGCACTTCACGACGCGTTCGGTGGGGATACCGGAAGTCAATGGCGCGCCCTGATGGATCGCGCTGGCCAGATGTGGCGACTCACCCGCGGGCCGTTCCTGCAATCCCCTCTCGCCGGGTGGCGCACGCTGCTACCGCTGGCGAAACCCGCAGACGTGCGAACGATCGCCCCCTGGTCCACGTTGCGCGGACTAGGACGCTCGATGCTGTCCGACCCGCGCGCCGTGACGCTGCTGGACCGGTACGCGACCTACACCGGATCGGATCCGCGCANGGCNCCGGCNGTCTTGGCGACGGTCCCCTACGTCGAGCAGGAGTTCGGCGTCTGGCATCTCGGNGGCGGCTTGGGNACNCTTGCCGACGCTCTNCATCGAGCGATGCATCGAACGCGGGGTCGATGTTCGAACCGGCGTCGACGTCACCGAGGTCACGACCAATNAGGCCGGNGTCACNGGCGTCGTCGCGGACGGTGCGCATCACGAGTGCGACGTGGTGGTCTCGGGNATCGATGCCGGGGTNCTGTACTCCGANCTACTTNACGACGAGCGTGCGATCAAGGTAGCCCGATCCATCGACCGAACCGATCCGAGCCTGGCGGGCTTNGTCCTGCTGCTCGCACTTCGCGGCAGAACACCTGGGCTGCANCATCACAACGTGTGGTTTCCCGAGGACTACGACGCAGAATTCGATGCGATCTTCGGCCGCGCNCCNNGACCGGTCGAGGACCCCGCGATCTACGTGTGCTCACCCGACGACCCCNAGATGCGACCGGACTCCGATCACGAATCGTGGTTCGTGCTGATCAACGCCCCCCGNCACGANCCGGCCGGGGGTGTGGATTGGACNAGCCCAGGACTCGCCGAGGGNTACGCCCAACGGATCCTCGACCTGTTGGCCCAGCGCGGCGTNGACGTTCGGGATCGGGTTCTGTGGCACGAGTGGCGAAGCCCCGCGGATCTCGAGCGCACNGCGAGNGCTCCGGGCGGATCGATTTACGGAACCGCAAGCAACGGCCCGCGCGCGGCGTTCGCCCGACCAACGAACGCCTCACCNATCCCCGGNCTTTTCCTCGTCGGCGGGAGTTCGCACCCCGGNGGCGGGCTTCCGCTGGTGGGCATGGGTGCGGANATANCAGCGTCTCTTGTCGGACGGGNCTANCGGGAGCCGAATACCCGNACACCCGAATACCCGGNCAGCGCGAGCNGCNCCCTNNTTCGCGCNCGCTCGCTACGCTGGCGCGGTGCCGAATGACACGTCTGATCTCACGTCNGAACTGNTCCGGGCTCCGNTGGACGCNGCGGACCTTCGACCACGCGTTCAGGCGACGATCGACGACGTTCTCGCCCGACAGGGCACNCTGCTGGCGAACGTCAGNCCGGATATGNAACCGCTNGTCTCCGCGTTNCGGGATCTCCTTGCCGGCGGAAAGCGACTGCGNCCAGCGTTCGCGTACTGGGGCTGGCGGGGCGCCACGGCCGANGTCACCCTGGGATCCGCCGANGAGTCGGCCGTCNTTCACGCCGTCACGGGTTTGGAATTCCTGCANGCGTGCGCCCTCATTCACGACGANGTNATGGATGGGTCGGATACCCGGCGGGGCCTGCCGGCGGCTCACCGACGTTTCGCCGGAGTGCACCGAAACGAGCAATGGTTGGGCTCACCCGAGTCCTTCGGAGTGGGAGCGGCCATTCTGCTCGGCGACCTGTGCTTGTCCTGGGCAGACGAAGTCTTGTTGACCTCCGATGTTGATCGCGATGCGTTGACTCGCGCGAAGCGCGTGTATGACGAGATGCGCTCGGAGTTGATGGCCGGGCAGTACCTCGACCTCCTCGAGCAGGCGAACGGCGGCGGCTCGGTTGATCGTGCGATGCAGGTGGTTCGTTACAAGTCAGCGAAGTACACGATCGAACGCCCCCTGCACATCGGGGCGGCCATCGCCGGCGCACCGGAGGAGATCGTCGGCGCCTACTCCGGATACGGACTGCCCCTCGGTGAAGCCTTCCAACTGCGCGACGACGTTCTCGGGGTCTTCGGCGACCCGGAGCAGACCGGCAAGCCTGCAGGAGATGATCTGCGCGAAGGTAAGCGCACGGTGCTCATCGCTCTCGCGCATCAGCGGGCCGATGATGCGCAACGCGGCCATCTGCGTGCCCTGCTCGGCGATCCCGGCCTCGACCATTCCGGCGTCGAGACTCTGCGCTCCATCATTGAGGACACCGGAGCCCTCGCGAGCACCGAAACAATGATCGATGAGCTCCTCGATCAATCACTGGCGTCCCTCGATGGTGCGGGGCTTTCCGACGACGCACGAGAGGTGCTTACCGGGCTGGCGTACGCCGCAACGCGCAGAAGCGTCTGATTCACGGCACACTTAGGCACTGGCACGCCCGCTTAGTAAGGAGCCCGATGTCCGTTCTCGCCCAGGCCCAGCGCTTCATGCCGTGGACCGGTCCGCGAACCGTGGCGGGCCCGACGGACGACGTGGTTGTCGTCGGTGCCGGCCTTGCGGGCCTCTCGGCGGCGATGCGACTCGCGGGCGCCGGTCGGGCGGTCACGATTCTCGAGCGGGACGACCACCCCGGAGGCCGAGCCGGTCAGGTGCAGTTACAAGGGCCGTCGGGTGAGTACCGCATCGATACCGGCCCCACCGTGCTGACGATGCCCGATCTCATCGCCGACGCTTTCGATTGCCTCGGCGAGAACATGGAGGACTGGCTGCAGTTGTCTCCGGTGGCGCCGCTGTATCGGTCGTTCTATCCCGACGGTTCCGTTTTGGACGTGCACGCGGATGTCGACGAGATGGCCGAGGAGATCAACACCGTGATCGGCCCGCAGGAGGCAGCGGGCTACCGCCGATACGTGGACTTCGTGTCCGACCTCTACCGATACGAGATGAAGGACTTCATCGATCGGAATATCGACTCACCGTTGGACTTGATCACCCCCGACCTCGCGCGTCTGTTCGCGATCGGTGGTTTTCGCAAGTTGGCTCCCAAAGTGCGCGAGTTTCTGTCCGATCCCCGCACCGAACGCGTCTATTCGTTTCAGGCGATGTACGCAGGCTTGTCGCCTTACGACGCGCTCGCGATCTACGCAGTCATCGCCTACATGGACTCTGTTGCCGGGGTTTTCTTCCCCAAGGGCGGAATGCATGCCGTACCCCAGGCGATGGCGGCGGCCGCCGAGAAGCACGGTGTCACTATCCGCTACGGCACGAACGTCGAAACGATCGAGGTGTCGGGCGGTCGCGCCACGGCGGCCATCACTTCCGACGGTGAGCGCATCACGGCAGACGCCTTCGTGCTCAACCCCGACCTGCCCATCGCCTACCGCGACTTGCTCGGCCGGGAGCCGTGGAGCGTGCGCCGACTGGACTACTCCCCTTCGTGCTACCTGCTCCTGGCTGGCTCATCGGCCGAATACTCGAAGCTTGCGCACCACAACATTCACTTCGGCAAGTCATGGAAGGGCGTCTTCGAGGACCTGATCGACCGCAAGCAACTCATGAGCGATCCGAGCCTGCTGGTGACCAACCCGAGTCGCTCAGACCCCGATCTGGCCCCCGACGGCAAGCACATCTACTACGTCCTGTTCCCCACGCCCAATCTCGACTCCCCCATCGATTGGTCGCTGACCAAGGACCGATACCGCGACGAAGTCATTCGCACCTTGGAGGAGCGTGGCTACGTCGGCTTCGGCGATGCCATCGAAGTGGAGGACATCACCACCCCGCAGGACTGGGCTGACCGGGGAATGGAACGCGGGGCCCCCTTCGCCTCGGCTCATTCCTTCCTGCAGACCGGCCCGTTCCGCCCGGGCAACATGTGGGGAGAGAACGTCGTCTTCACCGGCTCGGGAACCCAGCCCGGCGTGGGCGTTCCCATGGTGCTCGTCTCCGGTCGTCTCGCCGCCGAGCGCATCACCGGCCCCGATCCGTCGTATCGGTCCCGCGCCCGCCGATAGATTCGGACGTATGAGTTCTCGGGATCTGGACCGCGCAGGGATCACCGATCCGCAGTTGCGCGCCTCCTACGAACGGTGCCGGGAACTCAATGCGGCCCACGGCAAGACCTACTACCTCGCCACGTTGTTGCTTCCACCCGGCAAGCGGCCCTACGTCCACGCGCTCTACGGCTTCGCGCGGTACGCCGATGAGATCGTCGACGATCTGGCTTCGACGCTGTCTGATCAGGAGAAGTCCGACTGGCTCGGCTCCTGGGGCGATGCATTCCTCGCGGACCTCGAACGTGGGCGTTCGGATGATCCGGTGTGCCGGGCGGTCGTGGACACGGTGCTGCGTTGGGAAATCCCCCGCGAACACTTCGAGGCTTTCTTGCACTCCATGCGCATGGATCTCACCGTGACCGAGTACCCCACATACGAGCACCTGTATGAGTACGTCTACGGCTCGGCTGCCGTCATCGGGTTGCAAATGGTGCCGATCCTGGAGCCATCTGATCCTGCGGCCTACGACTATGCGATGAAGCTCGGCGTCTCGTTCCAACTCGCGAACTTCATCCGCGACGTGTCCGAGGACCTGGACCGCGGACGCATTTATCTTCCGATGGATGAGCTCGAGCGTTTCGGTGTGAACCGAGCGGTTCTGGAAAGGCGCGAAGCAACACCGGAGGTCAAAGCCGCGCTCCGGCACCAGATCGATCGCGTCAAGCGACTCGAAGCGGAATCTCGCCCGGGCATCGACATGCTGCATCCATCATCACGAGACTGCATCGACGCTGCACGCATCTTGTACTGCGGTATCGCCGACGAAGTCGCGAACATCGACTACGAGGTCTTCAAGAAGCGGGCCCGGGTGTCGGTGCGCGAGCGCCTGTGGGTTGCCCTACCGGCCTGGCGGCGAGCCGTGCGCGCTCGCCGGCGACACGGAGCCGGTCACGTGCACGGGATCAACCCCTCGTACGCGTGAATCGGCGCGTGTGAATCAGCGCGCGCAGATGCACACGTCATCGAAAACGCGGGCGCTATTCGTCCTCGCCCCGACGCCACATCGGCGGGCCCGCGGTGGGCGTCCGGGCGATCCCTCGGCGACCGAACAGCACCCACAGGGACAGTGACAGCAGGATCAGCGAGAAACCGAAGAGCAGATCTTCCACGGGCGCAAACGCCACTCGCCCGTCACCGAGGAACGGTGGCGGCTCGGTCGTTGGTGACGTTGATCCGATGATCGCTGCTCCGTCGTATTGAACGATCCCGAATCCCGTGAACATGCCGTTGGTGATGAGTTGGAAGAAGAAGATGATGGCGTAAGAGACCCAGAAAGCCCGACGCCGCACAAGACGAGTGCGGAAGACGAACAGGTCAATGATGACGGCTGCGGCCACCGCGAGAATCGCTATCTGGGTGTAGGTCATCGCTCGCTCCCGTCACCCACGGGCCAACCCTTGACACTGCGCACAGCTTCGAGAGTGAGGATCGAGGCGAGCGGAATCACCAAGAAGAACAGCAATTCATCCAGCGGAATATTCCCCGGCAGGTAGATCCCGGTAATCATGTCGGTATCGAAATACCAATGACCGTTGGCGATGGCGTACGCATCCCATGCCAGGAAGGGCCACACGACCACGACCATCACCAGAAACAGTCGCGGCCACCGGCGAAAGACGTGCGTTCGCAGAACGACTTCGAGCCACAACGATCCTGCGAGCACGAAAACGAGGATGCCCACGTACGCGAGCGAGGCCGGCATGCTCCAATACTTGCCCATGACCATCAGCGTGCTTCTCCTCGGGGGCGAATGCACCGGCAAGACCACGCTCGCCAATGGCCTGAGTCACGCGCTGCGTGGAAGTGAGTGTGAAAGATCGGTCACGATTGTCCCTGAAGTTGTGCGAGATTTCGTGGCGAGGTCCAAACGGCTCCCCACCCAAAATGAACAAGAAGAAATCCTGCGCACGCAACAAAGGCTGCTTGATGAGGCCATCGCAGCGAGTCCCACCGACGGTGTGGTGATCTGTGATCCGGCCCCCATCATGACTGCGGTCTACAGCCTTCAGTACTTCAACGACGATTCGTTGGTCGCTTCAGCGCTCGCGCGGATGGGGTCCGCGGCGGAAAGATCACGAACTTTGGTCGTGTGGTGCTCGCCTGATATCCCTTGGCAGGCCGACGGCATCCAGCGCGAGGGACCTCAGACTCGGGCTCGCACCCACGAACTGATTGAAACGCAGGTGGTACCCGCAATCGCGTCTCTCCCGGTCGTGGTGTCGCTCGGGGCCCTCGCGGATCGAGTCGCTCAATTGCTGCCTCGACTCACATGAGCCGTGCACCGTCGCTGTCGGCGCGCACGAACCATTACCTTGCGTGCCGAAGCAGCAGTACCTCTACCAGGAGGACTTCGTAACTCCCGGAAGTTCGCCGCGATGAGCCATCGCTCTCACGTTGATTCGAGAAAGTCCAAATTTCCGCAGGTAGCCACGAGGCCTACCGTCGGCGGCATCACGATTTCGGATACGGGTCGGGCTGGCATCCCGAGGCAATTTGCTCAAGGCTCGGACAGCTTCCGCGCGCTCACTGTCGCTTCGCGCTGTCCGAATTTGCTCCTTGAGCAAGGCCCTGCGCGCGGCGTACTTTGCGGCGGTTCGCTTTCGACGCTCGTTTGCCTCAACCTTGGACTTCTTCGCCACTAGCGGTCCTCCTTGAATTCAACATGCCGACGGACAACCGGGTCGAACTTGCGAAGTACAAGCCGATCCGGGTTGTTGCGGCGGTTCTTGCGAGTTACGTACGTGTACCCGGTGCCGGCCGTCGAACGCATCTTGATGATGGGGCGGAGGTCCTTGCTCTTCTTGGACATTACAGATGCCCATCTCGCTGGATGATCGCCGCGACCACCGCGTCGATGCCACGCCTGTCGATCGTCATGATGCCGCGCGCGCTGACAGTCAGCGTCACCTTCCGTCCAAGACTAGGAACCCAGTAGGTCTTCTTCTGAACATTGAGGTTGAAGCGCCGCTTCGATCGACGGTGGGAGTGGGAGATGGTGTTTCCAAAGCCCGGGGTAGCTCCCGTCACTTGGCAGACACGGGCCATGACACTCCCTCGGCTCGTCGACCTTCTCGCGAGGGCCTACCCCTATTGCAATTGAAAATCATTTTCATTAGAGTACGGGGTCGGCCGACTTAGCGCAAATATGAGTGAGGACATTGTGAAAAAGGGTATTCACCCTGAGTACGGACCTGTGGGCTTCCGGGACATCTCCACAGGCCGGATCTTCGTCACCCGGTCGACACTGGTGAGTCGCTCCGATCTCTCCCGTCAGGTGGTGGACGGTGTCGAGATGCCAGTCATGGATGTGGAGATCTCGAGCGACAGCCACCCACTGTGGACGGGGCAGACCAGAGTCATCGATACCGAAGGCCGCGTCGAGGCCTTCCGTCGGCGGTATGGGAGCTCTTCATGAGAAAGCCCTTAATCGTGGTCACCGGGGTCGATCCGACGGCCATGCAGGCCACGATGGCCTCGTTGGTCTGGGCTTTGCCAGACGTTGTGGCGATACGCCATGTGATCGAGCCAATCACCCAACAACTCTCACGTTTCGTGAGTTCCATGCATGGATCAGAGGACACCGCCACCATCGACCTCCAGCACGCGTGCGTGGGTTGCGCCGTCCGCGAGGACATACTTCCGACGATTCACAGGCTCGCGCAGGAGCCAGAGTGGAAGACGATCGTGGCGTGCCTGCCGGTGAGCGCGGAAGCCGATCACTTGTGCGCCACGATCGCGCGCGACCCCCAGGTTTCACGCTACGTCCGACTTGCCAGCGTCATCAGCACGGTCCCGGGCGAGGGCGCGGTAGATCATCTTCTCGATTCTGACTGGCTTGGTGAGTCTGGGCTGCAGACCGGCCCTGGGGATCCACGCAGTGTTGGCGAGGCTGCCTGTGCACAGGTGGAATACGCGGATCTGATTGTTTCCATGGGGGCGATCTCAGACGTGGACGGCGATTTCATTTCGGCTCTGATGCGTCCGACGGCCGAATTCGTGCCGGGGATTGAAAACATCGACGTGGAGGCACTCACCTCAGGTCGCCACAGCAGTCGCGAGGCTCACGCGTGGCGAAATCCTCGCTCTGAGTACAAGCTGCCGAATCTGGGGGAAAGCCGGGCTTGGCGTATCGACCTGTCCTCCACGAGACCGTTTCATCCCGAGCGACTTGTGGATGAGATTCAAGGCCTCTCCGGCCGATTCAGGTCTCGCGGATGCTTCTGGGTTCCCACTCGCCCATCGATGGCAAATACGTGGGAAGGAGTGGACGGCCAAGTGAGTATCGGTCAGCACTCCGAGTGGGATCCCGACACGCCACTGACCCGTTTGATTCTGACGGGAGTGGGGTGCGCACCAAACGGGGTTCACACCGTCTTCGGCAACCTGCTGCTCTCCAATGCCGAATTGCAACGCGAACCAGGAACATGGCTGACATCCGAGGACGGCCTAGAGCCGTGGCTCGGAGACATCCCCTACGCCGCATAGAAGGAGCACGACATGGCAGTTCCCAAGCGTCGGACGTCTCGAAGCCGGACACGACACCGACGATCCCAGTGGAAGGCGGAAGCGCCCACCCTCGTTCCCGTCATCGTGCGAGGGACCACCTACCGGGTTCCTCGTCGACTTGTCGCCGCCGTGAAGCGTGGTCACGTTTCTCCCGACAATTGGGATAGGTGACGACAGCCATGCCCCCCAAAGACCGCTCGAAAGACAACAGCTCTCGGCGTGTAAGCCGCACACCGTTCTTGCCCGCGCACGTAGATTTCATTGACTACAAGGACACAACGTTGCTGGCGAGGTTCATTTCCGACAGGGGCAAGATTCGGTCGCGCTCCGTCACCGGTCTCACCGTGAGTCAGCAGCGGATGGTCGCCCGAGCCATCAAGAATGCTCGAGAAATGGCCTTACTTCCTTACCACTCGAAAAGGATGTCGTCATGAAGGTTCGAGCTTCCTTAAAGTCGCTGAAGAACAAGTCTGGTTCACAGGTAGTCCGGCGGCGCGGTCGGATCTACGTGATCAACAAGAAGAATCCTCGCTTCAAGGGGCGCCAGGGATAGGACAGCACATCGGGAACTCGGTCCCACCCTGTTGCCGGCCGACACCCCCTCGATGCTTGGCGTTGCGGCTGCAAGTTCTGGCCTGAGCATGCGATGACCGACTAAGTCATGTCTTGTCTTGCGCGATGAGGCCCCGGACGAGGGCGTGGCTCCTGCGAGGCGTCTGCGTGCCGACCTACACTCGCAAGAATGGAGTCGGGTGCGCGCGCGGGACTCGTCGGCAAGGTGGTTGGCTCTCGCTACGAGGTTCGCGCACTTCTCGCACGCGGCGGAATGGCGACGGTGTACGAGGCGGTCGATCTTCGTCTCGACCGTCTGGTGGCCTTGAAGGTCATGCATCCGCACTTGGCTGCTGATCCGGGGTTCGTCGCCCGTTTCGAACGTGAGGCCAAGTCGGCCGCTCGGCTCTCCCACCCGCACGTGGTCGCTGTCTACGACCAGGGCGAGGCCGACGGGCTGGTGTACCTGGCCATGGAGCTCATTCCCGGTCGAACACTGCGCGACGTTATTCGCAACTACGGTCCCCTCACAACCGAGCAGGCCCTGGTATTCCTCGAGCCCGTCGTGGAGGCGCTTGCTGCGGCGCACGCAGCGGGACTCGTGCATCGGGACATTAAGCCCGAGAACGTACTGATCTCTCACGATGGTCGAGTCAAGGTGGCCGACTTCGGCCTCGCCCGAGCAGTCGCCACATCCGAAACCAACGCAACCGCCGGCGTCCTGATCGGCACGGTGGCGTACCTAGCGCCCGAACAGGTGGAACGCGGCGAGGCGGATGAGCGCACGGATTTCTACGCCGCCGGCATCTGCTTGTTCGAGATGGTCACCGGACAGGTTCCGCACGGTGGCGACAGTCCCTTGTCGGTTGCGTACCAGCACGTGAATTCCGACGTTCCCGCTCCATCGAGTGTGCGCAGTGGGATTCCACCGGAAGCCGATGCGATTGTTCGCACCGCCACTCGCCGTGACCCCGGGCAGCGTTACCGAAACAGTCAGGATTTCCTTGCCGACGTCCGGCGAGCCCGAGCTTCTCTTCCGGCTCCGACACCGTTCATGGACGCCCCCGCGATGAACGACACGTTGGTCGTCGGCTTGGACAACCCTGCCGCGGCAGGTAGCGGACTGGGGTACGAGCCGGGCGCCGGAAGCGACGTTGCGGACGAGGTCGACGACGGGTACACGGATTATGGGGATCACGCCGATTACGGGGACTCCGACGAGTTCGATGACGACGACTTCGGCGAGTACGAGGACCAGCGGCCACGGCGGGGCGTGCGCCTATTCGTCGCGATCGCTGTCATCGTCGCGATCGCCGGAGCCGGTGTGGCCGGCTGGTGGTTAGCCGTTGGCCCCGGTACCTACTCCCCCACGCCCGATGTGGTCGGCCAAACCTTCGACGAGGCAACGGCGACTCTCGCGGCGGAGGGCTTGGCGATCGAGGCAACGGCTGAGCAATACAGCGAACCCGTCCCCGCCGGCTCGGTGCTGACAACAGACCCGGGCCCGGGAGAGGGCATCGCTGCCTCCGGAACCGTCGGCGTCGTCGTCTCGCTCGGGCCGGAACGCTACGCCGTCCCGGATGTTCGCGGCTCCACACCGAAGGAGGCCACCGAGGCCATCGTCTCCGCTGGTCTGGCGTCCGGGGGTCGGGTGGAAGCCTTCGACGATCAAATCCCCGCCGGACAAGTCGCCCGGACCGATCCCCCCATCGGCGATCCGGTACCTCCGGATACGCCGGTGGATCTGATCGTTTCCAAGGGCCCTGAGCCGGTCGAACTTCCAGACATCACCGGCAAAAAGCAAGGCGTCGCCATCAAGCGTCTCGAAGAGGCCGGGGTCCAAGTCTCGGCCGTGAAAGAGTTTTCCGACTCCGTTGCCCAAGGTCGGGTTGTGTCCATGTCTCCGAAGGCGGCCACCGTGGTCGACTCGGGCAGCACGGTGGAGATCGTGGTGTCCAAGGGTCCGCCTCCGGTGGAAGTGCCGGACTTAATCGACATGCGTCAGGACAACGCCGTCGCCGAACTCGAACGTCTGGGACTCGTGGCAGAAATCGACGATGGCGAGGTCACGCGCTTGAATCGCGTCTTCGATCAGTCGCCGTCACCGGGAGAGCTCGTTCCCCGCGGAACCACAGTGATCTTGCGCATCATCTGATTCGAGCTCACCACCAGCGTCATCCCACNCGCATGTTGCGCAGTCGCCGCAACTGACTNTCCACGTACGGCCGGGCTCGNCGTGCACCTCCCTCGCGGGCGACCTTNGCCTGGAACTCCTCGAACACAGCNATCACCGTGGCNATCGCCGGTTCCCANCCNCGGCGTTGACACTCCTCGATCCACTCGGCNGGCGTTCGGTGGCCGCGCTCACCGTTGCACCGCCGACAGGCAGCCACTTCGTTTTCCAACCAACTNGGTCCNCCCTTGATGCGGGGCACAAGGTGCTCAGTCGTCGCCGCGACGAGGTCCGTGTCGATGTCCCGGCGNCACCACACGCACATCGACCCNTCTCGCTNCATGATGNCGCTCAGCCGTGCTCGGCGGTCCATGGCCACGTCGACCCGTGTGNTGATCAGCGCTTGAGCAGCATGTCCGCGACGAGAAACGCGAGTTCCAANCTCTGCTCACGATTNAACCGAGGATCACAGGCCGTTTCGTAGCGCTGATGCAGGTCGGTTTCGGCGACTCCGGCTGTGCCGCCGATGCATTCGGTGACGTCGTCGCCGGTGAGCTCCACGTGGATTCCGCCCGGGAACGTCCCCAATTGGCGGTGCACCTCGAAGTACCCNTCNACCTCANNGATGACGTCATCGAAGAGTCGNGTCTTGTGGCCGCTCGCCGCCTCCCGNGTNTTTCCGTGCATCGGATCGCANACCCACACCACGGGAATTCCACTGGCGTCAACCTTCTGGACGATTCCCGGNAGCACGTCGCGCACCTGGCCCGCGCCCATNCGGGTGATCAGGGAAAGTCGACCGGGTATCCGATCGGGGTTGAGCACCTGGGCGGCTTCGACGATCTCATCCGGTGATGCCGTCGGCCCCACTTTCATGCCGATGGGGTTGCTGATGGTCGACGCGAAATGCATGTGGGCGCCGTCGAGTTGACGCGTNCGCTCCCCGATCCACAGGAAGTGNCCNGACACGTCGTACGGCTTTCCGGTGCGTGAGTCGATCCGGGTGAGCGCCCGCTCGTAATCCATCGACAGCGCCTCNTGAGCGGCGTAGAACTCCACTCGCTCGAACTCGACGGGATCCGTTCCGCATGCCTGCATGAAGGANAGNGCTCGGTTGATGTGTTGGGCGAGTTCCTCGTATCGCTCGCCGGCGGCNGAGTCCCGCACGAAGTCTTGATTCCATGCGTGCACCTGACGTAGGTCGGCGTAGCCACCCTGGGTGAANGCGCGCACNAGATTCAGTGCGCTTCCCGACGCGTGGTANGCCTGCACCAGNCGCTGCGGGTCNGGNCGCCGGGAGTCCGGATCGAAGGCGAGNGCGTTNACCGCGTCGCCGAGGTAACTGGTCAACTCGACGCCGTCGCGAATTTCCACCGTCTTGCTGCGGGGCTTGAAGTACTGGCCAGCCAACCGGCCCATCTTGACCACGGGAAGGGATGCCGCNTACGTGAGCACGACCGACATCTGCAGCACCGTCTTGAGCCGGGCTCGGATCGANTCCGCNGTGTTGGCCTCGAATGTNTCCGCGCAGTCACCGCCGGTCAGAACAAANGCCTCNCCCCGCGACGCCTGNGCCAGACGCTCNGTGAGNAGGTCGCATTCACCGGCNAACACCAGNGGCGGCAGGGCNNGCAATNGCGCCACGGCACGCTCGACCTCCGCGGCGTCGGGCCACGGGGGTTGCTGGACGGCGGCAAGGTCCGGCCAGGTCATGGAGTCCACGAGCAAAGGGTAGGCCGCGCTCAGCCGAAGAAGGCCATTGCCTCCTCGTACCGCTCCGCAGGAACGGTTTTCAANGTTCCTGTCGCNGCCTGNAGAGGCACGCGAACGATGTCNGTNCCTTGCAGAGCCACCATGGTTCCCCANNCCTCGTCCTTGACGGCNGCAATGGCATTNAGTCCGAATCGAGTGGCGAGCACGCGATCGAAGGCCGTCGGGGTTCCTCCCCGCTGCACGTGTCCGAGGACCGTCGTGCGGGCTTCCTTNCCGGTGCGCTCCTCGATCTGCGACGCCANCCACTCCCCGATACCCGAGAGCTTCACGTGTCCGAACGCATCCAGGGTCGCGTCCTTGGTGACGAGATCTCCGTCGCGAGGGAGGGCGCCCTCCGCTACACACACGATCGGCGCGTAATGCGACCGGAATCGNGACTCGACCCATTCGACGACNTGNTCGAGGTCGAACGGCACCTCGGGGATCAAGATCACATTCGCCCCGCCAGCCATGCCGGAGTGGAGCGCGATCCATCCGGCNTGCCGACCCATGACCTCGCAGATCANNATCCGGTGATGAGACTCTGCGGTGGTGTGNAGTCGATCGATGGCTTCCGTCGCGATCGTTACCGCGGTGTCGAAGCCGAAGGTGAAGTCNGTTGCGCTGAGATCGTTGTCGATGGTCTTGGGGACNCCNACCGCGGGAAGCCCGGCGTCGGTCAGAGCCGTNGCCACCCCGAGGGTGTCNTCACCACCGATGGCAACNAGNGCATCNACGCCNAGCGACNTCATGTTGTCCTTGATGGTGTCGATACCGCCGTCGACCTTGATGGGGTTGGTGCGCGACGAACCCAAGATGGTGCCGCCGCGCGGAAGAATCCCGCGCACCTGCGGGATGCCGAGTTCCATGGTGAGCCCCTCCAGTGGGCCCTTCCAGCCATCGCGGAAGCCAACAAACTCGTACCCGTAGTCCGTCACTCCTCGACGAACAACGGCNCGGATTACCGCGTTCAAACCCGGGCAATCGCCNCCTCCGGTCAGAACCCCAACGCGCATGTCCCCATCCCTTGGTTGNTTGTAAACGCTGTCATTCCCAATCTAGTGGATGAGCGGCGCANTCNNAGNAGCACTCCGNNCAGCACACGGAGCAGCANGCGCCCTGGCGCGGGTGGCTACGCTTCCGNTGTCGAGATGTGCACGAGAACNANCGCGCAGGTANNAGCGCAGGNAGGGGCAGCACAGTGACTTCCGACCTCATCCTGTCCATCGANGCCGGCACCACGGGCGTCACCGCNCTCGTGGTGGACGCANCCGCTCAGGTGGTTGCATCGGGTTACCGNGAGTTCGAACAACACTTCCCTGCANGNGATCGAGTNGANCACGATTTAGGTGAGGTGTGGTCGGCCACGATCGCTGCCACCNGTGAAGCGCTCGAGAGCATCGACCGTGCGGCTGTCGTCGCGGTNGGGATCACCAACCAGCGCGAGACGTGGTGCCTGTGGGATCGNGAGACGATGGGCTCACCCCGCAAAGCGATCGTGTGGCAGGACCGACGTACCGCCCCGTTGTGTGACCGCCTTCGCAGCGAGGGGCACGAAGCACTCATTGCCGACCGCACGGGTCTTCGCCTCGATCCGTATTTCAGTGGAACGAAGGCGCTGTGGATCGCCGAGAACGAGCCGCAGCACTGGGCCCACGTGACGAACGGTCGAGTNGCCATGGGCACCGTCGATTCGTACCTGATCGCNCGGATGACTCGTGGACTCGAACACGTGACCGACGCAACCAACGCCTCGCGGACACTCTTGTTCGACATTCACACCGGTGCCTGGAGTGCCGATCTGTGCTCNATCTTCGATGTGCCCGAGAGTGCTTTGCCCACCGTTGTTCCGTCGTACGGTCAGGTTGCTGTCACCGATCCAGCCGTCTTCTGCGGGCTTGAGGTTCCGATCGCCGGCATTGCTGGAGATCAACAGGCTGCCCTCGCGGGGCAGGCCGGTTTCAGCGAGGGCGCCGCGAAGTGCACCTACGGAACCGGCTCCTTCCTTCTCGTGCATACCGGATCCACACCCAAGCCCAGCAGCAATGGACTGTTGACGACGGTGGCGCTGAAGCACCCCGATGGACGACTCGACTANGCNCTNGAGGGTGCAATCTTCGTCACTGGGTCTGCCGTGCAATGGCTGCGCGACGGCCTGCAGATCATCGACAACGCGCCCGAGGTCGAAGACCTCGCCCGCAGCGTGCCGGATTCAGCCGGCGTGGTTTTCGTTCCCGCTCTCACCGGCCTCGGCGCACCCGANTGGGATCCACGGGCNCGCGGACTCATCGTGGGAATCACCCGAGGGACAACCCGAGCCCACATCGCGCGGGCCACCCTCGAGGCGATCGCGTACGAAGTTCGAGACGTCGTCGACCTGATGTCCGCGGANGGGGGCGTCGAGCTCGAACGTCTCGCCATCGACGGAGGAGCCGCAGCGAACGATCTGCTGTGCCAGATGCAAGCCGATCAGCTTCGCATTCCGGTGGANCGTTCCGCCGAGCTGCAGACGACGGGTATAGGNGCAGCGTTCCTGGCAGGCCTCGGCGTCGGCATGTGGAAAGACATCGCCGAGTTGCAACACACGCGAACATCGTCTGGAGTTTTCGAACCCAACGATTTCAGTGCCGTCAGTGCCGTCAGTGCTGCCAACGACTACGGTTATCAGCGCTGGCGGCGCGCTGTCGAGCGCAGCAAAGGTTGGGCCGAGAGCGACTAGCGCGACCCCGCAGGCGCGCTACCGAGGGCCCGTCAGCGCTGTCGCGTCCGCCACGACCCCTTCGGCGATGAGCTCTTTGGCACGCGAGGCATACATATCGACGTACTCCTGGCCGGAGAGCGACATGAGCGCGTACATCACCTCATCGGTGACCGAACGCAGGATGAATCGGTCATCTTCCAAGCCTTCGTACCGGGAGAAGTCCAGCGGTTCACCAAACCGCACCCCGACTCTGCGCAGTCGTGGACGCACCGTTCCCGGCGGCTGGATCTCATAGGTATTGATCATCGCCACCGGAATGATCGGAACGCGCGCCTCGAGCGCCATGCGCGCCAAGCCCGTCTTGCCCCGATACATCGTGCCGTTGGGTGAGCGGGTGCCTTCGGGGTAGATGCCGAGTAGATGCTTGCCGCGAAGCACGCGCTCGCCAGTGAGGATCGCCGCTTCAGAGGCACGTCCACCCGAACGATCGACCGAGACCTGACCGACGCTGGTGAAGAAGATCTTGGAGAAGAAACCCTTGATGCCCGTGCCGGTGAAGTAGTCGCTCTTGGCCAGAAAGGTGATCGGTCGTGGCGAGACCAGGGGCAGGAAGAAGGAGTCCGAGAAGGACAGGTGATTACTCGCCAGGATCGCTGGACCCTCGGTCGGCAGGTGCTCCAGGCCCTCGACCCACGGGCGGAAAAAGACGCGCAACACCGGGCCGATGATGAAGTGCTTGAGGAACCAGTAGACACCCCCCGGGCCGTCCTTGGAGTCACTCCCGGTAGGGGCGGGCGCCGCTACGTGCGTGTCGGAATACGTGGCCATGATGGGTGGCAGACTAGTGGGCCACGCCACCTGAAGGAGTCTTGATGCCCATTCGCCCTGGTGCGCAGGCCTGGTCGGTCGACGGTGACGACCGCATCGGAGTCCTCCTTCTGCATGGATTCACCGGCTCCCCCGCCTCCATGCGGCCTTGGGGCGAGCTGCTCGCCCAGCGGTCGTGGACGGTCCGCGTCCCACGATTGCCGGGACACGGCACCCGCTGGCAGGACATGAACATCACCCGCTGGCAGGACTGGTATTCCGAGGCGGACCGCAATCTCCGCGAACTGTCCTCCCGCTGTGATCGCGTCTTCGTTGGCGGGCTCTCGATGGGTGGGTCCTTGGCTCTTCGTCTTGCTCAGGAGCATCCGCAAGCAATCTCCGGTTTGGTCTTGGTGAACCCGTCCGTCCATACCGAACGCCTCGACCGTCACTTGCTTCCGGTGGTCAAACACCTCGTCGGATCCTTCCCCGGAATCAGCAACGACATCGCCAAGCCAGGCGTTGACGAGATTCCCTACAACCGCACGCCGCTCAAGGCTGCTGCCTCCCTGATGGAGATGTGGTCGGTAATCAAACGTGACATCGCCTCCGTGCATCAGCCGTTGCTGCTGTTCGAAGTGCGCAGGATCATGTCGTGGAACCGTCGAACGCCGAGTGGATTCTCTCCCACATTCACTCCAGCGACGTCGAGGAAGTCGTGCTCGATAACTCCTACCACGTCGCGACATTGGACTACGACGCACAGATCATCGTGGACACCAGCGTTGCCTTCATCGAACGCCTTTCGCAAAGTCAATGACCTCTCGGCGATCGAGCGTACGAGGAGCAACGTGACCGACAATCCGCGGGATTGGCAGCCGCCGTTCGACGATGACGACGAATTTTGGCGCCGCTTCGAGGATTCCCTCAACCGTGCTCAAGGCAACCGCGGGGACGATTCGGCATCATCCAACCCGCCGAGCGAACCTCCACAGACGCCGCCCGAGCCCGACGATGTCTTCGTGCCGCCCGAACCGCCACCGATCTCGGCGCCCCCGGATGCCATTGCGCGTGCCGCCTGGCTGGCGGTGATCATCGGACCGGCCTTGGCCATGATCGGCTACGTCTTCGCAATCAGCAGTTTCCTCGGCGGTATCGGTATCGGGGCGACCATCGTCGGTTTCGTAATCTTGATCGCCCGCCGGGACCGACACATCCCACCGGGCGAGGACCACGGCGACGGGGCCGTCGTCTAAGTCACGTTCGGTCGCAACGGGTTTCGGTTACCGAAATATCGATTGCGGGGGTATCGGTTACCGTGACACGCGCGCAAGGTCGGCAGCCCCCACGATGCCGGCATCATTACCGAGTTTGGCCAGCAAAAGCGCCGGATGTGGCCGCTTCGTTCCACCGAAAATCGATTGGCTGAGCGTTTGCTGCGCACTCGCCAGGATCAGATCGCCTGCGTCAGAGACTCCCCCACCGATCACGAAGGCGTCCGGGTCAACGATGGCCGTGAGGTTTGCCAGCCCCCTGCCGAGCCAAGCACCGACGTTGGCGAACGCCTCGATGGCAATCGGGTCTCCGCGTCGAGCCGCATCGGTGATGTGTGCACCCTGAACGCCCTCGGGTGTTCCATCCCCGAGTTCGAGCAGCACCGTCGCTTCCGGTCGCCTTTCGGCCGCTAATTCCCGGGCCTCGCGCACGAGCGCATTGCCGCTCGCGTACTGCTCCCAACACCCGGTGCGGCCACACCCACACAGCCGGCCATTCGGTACGGCATTGAGATGACCGATCTCCGCAGCAACACCGTAGGCGCCGCGCAAGACGCGACCATCGACCACGATCCCACCGCCGATGCCCGTGCCAACGGTCACCATGACCACGTGCTGGAGCCCAACGCCCGCACCGAATCGCGTCTCCGCCCACGCCGCCGCCGCACCGTCGTTCTCCACCACGCAGGCTAGGCCCGTGGCGGCCTCGAGAACCGTGCGTACCGGAACGTGGGTCCATGCCAAGTTGGGTGCGAAATAGACCAAAGAGCGGGATTGATCGACGCCGCCGGCAACGCCGACACCGACGCCGATGACCGTTCCGTCGACACCTGCTTGCAGCTCGTTGACGACGTCCGCCACCTCTGCCAGTACGGCGCTGGAGTCGTGTCGCGGTGTGGGGCGACGGGCCGTGCGAAGGATGGTGCCGTGTCTGTCCACGACCCCGGCGGCGATCTTCGTGCCGCCGACGTCGACACCGATGCTCACTCCCGACACGGAGTCAGCCTTGCCGGCGGAGCCGGTAGACGCATCGGTGAACATACCGGTGTCGGATTTCTCGTGCACGCGCCAAGGCTAGGGCCGACGGATGGGAAGCCAGCGGACAGCCGGAAGAACAACCGGCTCCGACGCCGTTGACGCAGAAAGACGAGAAAGGCCCATGCAGATCACGCAGTCGGGCTGGTCTGCTGGATCATCATGACCCGCATGTGCGCCGGCTCCGGATGATTCCCACCATTGCCCGGCAAGCGAGCCGAGCATTCCGAGCATGGACGTCAGGTCCCATCCTTGGGTTGATCCTGGGGTTGATCCTGCGGAGCCATCCTGCGCATTCGACTCGTGGTCTGCGGCGTCGCCGGTCTCGCCAGGGCCACCCGCCTCTCCGTCGCGGGACAACCACCAGGGGCGCTCGTCGCTATCGTCCATCACGCTTCCCTTTCCCTCTCATCGACCTGCTCATCGGGCTGCTCATTGGCCTGATCGCTCGCGCCGCTCGACGCACGGGGTTCGGGCCACTGCGCAGGGTCGGCGCGGAAAGACACCGCGATGCTGTCTCCCGCCACGACAGCCTCCACCGCGACACATCGACGCAGCGTCGAGTCGAGTTCGATGCGAGCGATCACACCGTCGAGACGAACAACGATGTGAGTCGACGGGTACGACGGATCTTGTGACCACACTCCGACTTCGACATCGCAGTACTCAAGGCCCGGGATGGTGACCGACAGGACGTGCCCACCGTCGGATTCGGATCCGGATAAAGACGCAGATTCCGGCGAGATCGTCAAAGACAGCGGCCCTGCACCACGTGGCTCGATCCCGCGTGCTGCGTGGGATGGCAACACCGGAACCTTGCCCGCGCGACTCCGCTGCACAGGAATGTCGAACAAGCGATCCTGCAACTGTTCCACCAGACCTCGCGCGGATCGGCGAATCTTGTTCGGCCATCCATCGCGCTTGCGCGGCATCGGGGCGACGACCACTCCGGTCACGCGTAAACCCAAGGCGCAACCCTGCGCCACCTGGACCGTGACGCTATCCATGGCGGCACGTTCGGGCGGCGTGACGACAATCCANTCGACNTCACCACCGGCCAACGCNTCGGACATGGTCTTCGCGCGCNGGGCNANNGGGGTCTCGGCGGCTGACACCTGCANCAGCGCCGAGAANGAACAGGCATCNGACACCAACTCNGGTACCGNNCCGTCGANGACNACAACGGTCGGATCNACNCNNGNGTTCGCAACGTCGAAGGCGGCGAGCAGCANNGCCGTCCGTCGCACCGATGCCAATCGCGCCAGCAANATCNCCGCTTACTCTCGACGCNCCGGTGACACAGAACGATTCGGANAACTCCGCCACANNAGGGTGATCGCTGAANTCCCCCAGGTCGACGACGTGGGCGGTCGANATCGCNTTCCGGGCAGCGCTCTCGGCCCACACTGNACCGCTGGGCGTGATCGAACTAGCGAGCAGCACCGGATTCCACTCGNTCCTTCAGGCCTTTGAGAGCGGTGTCGANGATGACNTTCTCNGCTTTGCGCTTGATCATGCCGAGCATCGGAATCTTCACGTCGACGGCGAGGCGATACANGACGGTCGTCGNNTCACCCGACGCNGTNAGTCGATACATNCCGTCCATCGCGGTCACCATGTCGCCTTTGGTCAACTTCCANGTGACNTCGGNGTCGCCGTTCCAGTCGTATTCGAGCTCGTAGTCATCGCGAATCGGCCCCGAATCGATGTGGAAACGTGCNTCTGCTGGACGTCCATCGTCTTCGTAGATGCTCAGCACCTCAACGGAGGTGATGCCCTCACTCCACTGCGGGTACGCCGGAAGATCCGCGATCACGTCCATGATCTGCGCGGGCGTCGCGTTGATCTCGANGCTCGATTCGGTTTGGTCCGCCATGGGGGGAGGCTACCTGCTGCCTCTAGAGGTCAATGGTGAATGGGCGTTCTCGTCCGTGGAAATGCCCGACGTTGACGGACTCGGTGCGNCCGATTCTGGTTCGAGCCGCCAGCGGCTGGTGGACGTGACCGTAGAAATGAAACCGAGGTTGGTGACGTTCGATGNACTCCACGATCGCGTGCGATCCCACCTCGAATCGTCGAGCGACCACGTCGTAGTTCGACAGCGGGTGGTGCGGCGGAATNTGCGTNAACAGCACATCGACGGGGCCGAGGGTGTCGAGCTTTGCTGCATACTCCGCCGGATCGATCTCATAGGGAGTGCGCATCGGACTGATCAACCCTCCGCCGACNAATCCCCATCGTTGACCGTCGACGTCNATCACGTCACCGTCGATGATGNGATGNCCTTCGCGCGCATACTCCGGCCACAGGNCCGGAACATCGACGTTNCCGAAGGTCATGAGTGCCGGTGAGGGCATCGCAGCGAACAACGACTCGTACTGCCGCCGCACCATGGATTCCANGATCGGCCATCGCTCGTGACGATCCGTGACACCAATCTCCGCCCATGCCGCNTCCGACATCGCTCGAGCCTCATCGAACCGGTTAGCGGTNCGCGCCTCGATATACGCGCGCGCNTGCTCNACTCCGAAGAGTTCGGCGAAAATGCCAGCCTCTGGATCGTCGTAGTCGAGNAAGAGGATGAGGTCGCCCAANCACACAAAGACATCCGAGCCTTCNGCGGCCTTCGCGAGGGCGCCATCNGCCCCATGNACGTCGCTAACGATGTTGACGCGCATCGCGCTCCAACTCGTCTTTCAACGACCACGCGATTTTCTTCCACGCATGGACNTNCCGNCGNCGCAGCCGANCGATCTGCCGCTGGGCNCGANGGCCNNCTGCCCANAGCGNGTGGCTCGTACGCCGACCCCGGCCGNGTCGGATCTGCGCGCAGGTAGTGATGCAGCAGCACGCCGGGGGTGTGTTCNTCTAGCCAGATCTCGGCNGATCCGACGACGTCACCNGTGACNGTCCACCGCATGCCATCCCATCCTCGGTCCATGTAGACCTCGAGGGTCAGNCTCGGCCACCACGTCGCCCATCGTTCNCGCACAGCCATCGCCACGTCNGGCCGTCTGGCGCGAATAAAGGTCTCATCGACGATGTCCAGAATCGGNGCACNTTCGCCGATCGGAGCCTCATCNNNCGCCTTGTGGGTNGAAGGCATANCGGTAGCGTGCCATGGGANGGGGACGGCGGCATCGCTGCCGATATCGCTGTCGATATCGCTGCCGACGGCGCCGCAGGTATACCCGAGCGCTTCATCACGGGTTCTGGGCTTTTGGTCACCCGAGCCACGGTCATCGCGTAACGTACATCACATCATTTTCGCCGCTGCGGCGGCCAGAGCGAGGGAGACGGCACGTGCTCAAGGAGTTCAGCGTTCCGGCCATGGTTCCTGCCCCCACCACGGGGAATCTCACCGACCACATCGTGGAGAACGCGCAGACAAACCCGTCCAAGGTGGTCTTCTCCCTGCAACGCGGNGACGCGTGGGTGGGCGTNACAGCCGCACAGTTCCTCGATGAGGTNAAGGCCATCGCCAAGGGCATCGTGGCNAGCGGGGTGCAGGCTGGGGAACGCGTCGGCGTCATGTCNCGNACGCGGTACGANTGGACCCTCGTCGACTACGCCATCTGGTACGCCGGCGGCATCTCGGTACCCGTCTACGAGACGTCCTCGGCCGANCAGGTCGCNTGGAACCTGACCGACTCCGGGGCCGTNGCGCTGTTCGCCGAGAGCGGCAAGAACAANGCNGTCTTCGATCAAGTCGCCCCCGACCTGCCCGANGTGACGCGGGTGTGGGTGTTCGACAACGACGACCTTGAGCCCNTGAAGGCTTCCGGNGTNGGCGTCAGTGACGACGANCTCGAAGCTCGCCGCGCCACNGTGCAGCCGGACACNCTGGCGACCATCATCTACACCTCGGGAACGACAGGGCGNCCCAAGGGCTGCATGCTCACCCACAAGAACCTCATGTTCGAGGTGGAGAACGTCATCGCCGGGCTCAAGGACGTGTTCATGGGTCCCGGATCATCCACTCTGCTCTTCCTGCCGGTCGCCCACGTCTTCGGTCGACTGATNCAGCTCGGGGCGGTCCGCGCNCAAACACGTCTCGGCCACGCGCCCGACGTCAAGCAGTTGCTCCCACTTCTGCAGAGTTTNCAGCCGACGTTCGTGCTGGCCGTGCCCCGCGTGTTCGAGAAGATCTACAACTCCGCGCAGCAGAAGGCCGCCGCGGAAGGCAAGGGCAACATCTTCGATAAGGCNGCACACACGGCGATCGAGTACAGCGAGGCTCTCGACGANGGCGGCGCCGGTTTCGGACTCAAGCTCAAGCACGGGCTCTTCGACAAGCTCGTCTACAAGAAGTTGCGGGCAGCGATGGGCGGCCAGGTGGAGTGGGCGGTCTCCGGTGGTGCNCCCCTGGGAGCTCGACTCGGTCACTTCTTCCGCGGTATCGGNATCACCGTGCTCGAGGGCTACGGCNTGACCGAGACATCGGCAGCGACNACGATCTCGCGACCGGGCTCGATCGAGGTCGGTGCGGTTGGNCANCCGTTCCCCGGTGCCAGCGTCAAAGTGGCCGAGGACGGCGAATTGCTGTTGGCCGGNGGGCAGATCTTCGTCGGCTACTGGAACAACCCGACCGCCACGGCCGAGGTGCTCGAGCCGGACGGCTGGTTCCACTCCGGCGACATCGGCGANATCGATGATCGTGGCTTNGTTCGCATCACCGGCCGCAAGAAGGAGCTGATCGTGACGGCCGNCGGCAAGAACGTCGCTCCGGCNGTTCTNGAGGACCGTCTNCGCAGCCACGCTCTGGTGAGCCAGTGCATGGTGGTCGGTGATCANAAGCCCTTCGTGGCAGCCATCGTGACGCTNGACCCCGAGGCGCTTCCCATGTGGCTGAAGGTGNCGGGGAAGGACGAGAGCCTGACCCCGGCGGACCTCATGGAAGACGCAGAGGTTCTCGCCGAGATTCAGGGCGCTGTCGATGAGGCCAACAAGGCCGTGTCCAACGCCGAAGCGATCAAGAAGTGGGTCCTTGTCCCCGATGAGTGGACCGAAGAGGCGGGCCAGATGACACCCTCGATGAAACTGAAGCGGGGCGTTGTCCAGAAGGAGTACGAGGCGCAGATCGAGGAGATTTTCGCCTGAGCCGANCCGGCGCCCGATGGGCGGCGCTGGAGTACGTCCCGGGAACTACCGGACGACCCGTCCGATACCGCTGAACCGGGACGAGTACCACGGTCCGAGGATGTTCGAGACGACGACTCCCGAGCGCGGGTTCGCGGCGTGCACCATCTTGCCGTTCCCGATGTACAGCCCCACGTGGTGAGTTCCGCGCTTGAAATAGAACACCAGGTCGCCGGCTTGCGCNTGGCTCAAAGGCACTCGACGCGTGACCGAGTACTGCGAGCGGCTGTAGTGCGGCAGCGAAACACCGGCCTGCCGCCATGCCGTCATCGTCAATCCCGAGCAGTCGAAGGAGTTAGGTCCGGCGGCCGCAGCCACGTACCGGTCGCCAACTTGTGAGAGCGCGTACATCACTGCTTTCGCTGCTCGACCGCTTCCGGTGAATCCACCGCCNGCGCTCGAGGANCTGTTGAGTTCAGCCTGTGCTGCNAGTGCTGCGGCGCGGGCAGCTTCACGCTCCTCACGCGCCAATCGCGCGAGGCGTCGGCGTTCCTTCTCCTCCAAGTTCGCCAGGACGCGCTCGGCTTCGGCCAGACGATCGTTCGCCTCCTCCTTTGCTTCCTTCATGCGACCGCGAAGGTCCTTGGCCCGTGCCTCCTTGTCCAAGACAGCGGCCTCCGACTGGGCGAGCCGAAGTCGCGCGGTGGCGGTCTTGCGCAGGGCGGACGCCTGGCCACGCTGCACCGCATCCAGAGCCGCCGCCTGNGCGAGGAATTCNTTCGGGTCCTCGCTCAGGAGCACCTGCAGCGAGGTGTCGAGGCCTCCGGAGGTGTANGCCGCCCGGGCGAGGTCGTCGACCGCACCCANGATCTCGCGCATCTCACGACGNTCCCGCTTGACCTTGGCCTTTAACGCATCGAGCTGCCGACGCACGTCNTGGAGTTCGTTGCGAGATTCGTTGAATCGCTCGGTCGCAGATTCNGCCTTGGNTTCCAGGTCCATCACCTTCATGCGGACCTGCTGAAGATCAGGTGCAGCGTGGGCCGGAGTTACCAGTACTCCCGACGCCACCAGAGCACCGAGGGCNAGNAGGACACNCACCGAACGGGCACTGCGCCTCATCCGCACGTGTGGCCTCCTCGTGAGCGTCCTATCTGGTCGTCCCCGGAGACGCGGCTCGGTACCGGCGAGCGGCTCTCCACCCTCGGACGGGCCTGGTAGAACCCCAGTTCCCTCAAAGTAACAGAATGGTGACGACGTGCTCGATAAGTATCCTAGAAATATCCTAGAAACATCTCACCCGGCCTGGCGCTCCCCTGGGACGAGGCGTAGTGGCGGCACAAGGCCGGAATCGGCCAGAACACCGATGGCNCGGGCGTGATCACCGGCCAGTGGCACGGGGCTTTGGCGGGGATCCGGGGTGCCGAGCAGAACGGTGACGACGCAATCGTCGCAGGCGGGGCCCGCTACCTGGCAGGAGTCGCAATCAATGACCATGCCCGCACGCTAAACGCGGGGTCTGACACTGCCCTGCTGATNGGCTGTGGTCGCCGAGGTTCAGACGCCGCCATCTCCGGGGGCCTCTTGGCTCGGCCCACCGAACTCGGGCCGGGGCACAACCTCGACGTGATCGCTCGCCGAGCACCAACGGCANGTCACCGTCTCGACGTGCTCCGCCAGCACCTCGTGCTCTTCCACGGCCACCTCACCCGACAAGGACGCGTGCCAGTACTCGCGGGATCGGACCGTCCTGGTGATGTCGAAGCGCGTCAGATTGCCGCAATGCCCACAGCGAAGACGCGAGGACTCATCGGGTAAGGAAACAGCCATAGNGACGAACCTACCGGGCGATGTCAGACCGGCGGCCTAGCGTNCGTCGAGATGTCGATCACCGAGGGAACGACGACTCCCGGCCAGCTGACCTTGGACGAGTTGGCCGCGGAGGAGCCCTTGGCGTCCGCGGTCTTCGTCATCGTCGATCTCGAGACGACCGGTGGCCCAGCGACCGAAGCCGGCATCACAGAGATCGGAGCGGTCAAAGTCCGCGGGGGCCAAACCCTGGGAGAGTTCGCCACCCTGNTCGACCCCGACCGAAACATCCCCGCCCACATTCAGGCGATGACGGGCATAACGCCGGGCATGCTGCGCGATGCACCATCGGTGGCCGGGGCCGTGGCGTCTTTCGGCGAGTTCGCCGGTGACGCGATCCTCGTTGCCCACAATGCTCCCTACGATCTTGGGTTCCTCAAAGCCGCATGCGCTCGCCACCATCTGTCGTGGTTTCCCGGACGGTCGTTAGATACCGCGCGGCTCGCCCGCGTGGCACTGCACCCAGGCGAAGTGCGCAACTGCAAATTGGCCACGCTCGCNCAGTACTTTCACTCGCCCGTCACACCCGTTCATCGGGCACTCGCCGATGCNCGCGCCACCACGCACGTGCTGCACCGCTTGTTCGAACGCGTCGGGTCTTTCGGTGTGGTCACCTGGTCGGACCTGCGGGCGTTCGTCTCGCGGGTATCGACCGAGCAGCGCACGAAACGCCATCTCGCGGACGGTCTTCCGACCGGGCCGGGCGTCTATACCTTCGTCGACGCCCAAGGCGCACCGCTGTATATCGGAACGTCGCGCAATGTTCGTTCACGTGTTCGCAGCTACTTCTCGGCNGCCGAACAACGCGCCCGCATGACGGAGATGATCGGCATCGCCCAACGCGTGGAGGCCATCNCGTGTTCGACGCCGCTGGAAGCACGGATCCGCGAACTGCGCGCGATTTGCGTGCACCAGCCGCGGTATAACCGAAAGTCNCGTCGGGCCTCGACCACCTGGTGGTTGCNGCTCAGCGACGAACCGGCACCGCGCTTGGTCTCCGTTCGGGCAACGGCGGAAGCTTTCCCCGACTCCGGTTGGGGTCCCTTCCCCTCGCGGGGCGCCGCTCNCGCCGCCGCCGAATTCCTGTCCAGCGAAACGGGACTGCGCACGTGTACGCCGCGACTTGCCCGCACTCCTGCGGCCACATCACCCCAATGTTTGCGCGGTCACCTTGGATCGTGTGCGGCCCCGTGCACNCGNNACGGGNACCGGNACGCCTACGCCGNTNCCGTTCNGCNGGTGCNGCAGATCCTGGCCGGGGATCTGGCCAAGCTCATCGAAACTGGACATACCCGCATGACCTCNTACGCGCACGCAGAACAATTNGAAGAAGCAGCCACTCTTCGCGATCACATGTCAGCGGTGGTCGGTGTCAGCGAACGCTTCCACCGACTGCGTGCTCTGCGCGACGCCGGAACGATCGTGGCCGCAGCGCCNGANGGCCGGGCAGGTTGGGATATTCACGTCATCGANCGGGGCCGACTGGTGGCCGCGACTCACGCGTCCANCTCGGACGATGCGCGTGCGTGCGCCCGTGCCGCGGTCACGACCGCGGAAGACCGAGCCGTGGGATCNGCNTCGACNACNGTCGAGGAAATGTCGCTGCTCGCTCGGTNGCTGGAATCTCCCGACGTGCGATTGATCAGCGTCGAGACACCCATGGCCTGGCCGTCCTCCGCCGGATCACGCATGTTCTCCACTGAGGAAGCACGCGCGGACCGTTCGACGTCCTCGCGCACCTCGGGGAGTCATCAAGGACGCCCCGTAGGTCCCGCACCGGGAGTGACGACCGTGAGTCGGCTACTTCCCCCGGACGCGGACTAGTTCTCTGCGGCGTCGGCTACGCGATTGCTGGCATCGGCCCATCGAGAGACCAACGCCCAAGCATCTCCGGATTCCAACACCGTTCGGGCCCGCGGTATCGCCGCTTTGATGCGCTCGCTCAGCGACCCGGTGTCGTTGCCAGTGCTGATGCCGGCGCCGTGATTCACCGCGGCGTCGAAGGCCACCAGGGCGGCCGCAGCGTTCACCGCCACCGCGTCTCGAATCGCCGCCACCCGAGGAGCGTCGTGCCCGCCGCCGCTCACATCATCCGGGCGCAAGCAGGCTTCGAGAAGTTCCACGTTTCTCTCCGCCGTCCCACCTACCAAGAGCGACGGGTCAACGCGCGCGATACCCCACTCGCGTGGGTCGAGGACAACCTCCTGCAGTTCGGCGCCCGTCGCATCCCAAGCCCGCGTCGTCGTCGTCGTGGAGATTTCGTCGAGACCGTCATCGCCTCGAACGACGATCACCGACACGCCCCGATCAGCCAGGACCTGCGCCATCACCGGAGCCGACTCGACTCTCGCGCACCCCACGAGCATTGCTTCGGGGCGCGCCGGGTTGGCCAGCGGTCCGGCGATGTTGAACACCGTGGGCACTCCGAGCTCTCGACGGGTGGGCCCGGCGAATCTCAAGGCCGGGTGAAAAGCCGGAGCGAAGCAGAACCCGATCCCGACCTCCCGAGTGCAGGTGGCAACCGCAGCCGCACTCAATTCGATGCGCACCCCGAGAGCCTCGAGCGCATCAGCCGATCCGGTCGCGCTAGACGCAGCCCGGTTGCCGTGCTTGATGACCGGCGCTCCTGCCGCTGCCACCACCAGGGCCGTCATCGTCGAGATGTTCACCGAGTTCGATCCATCCCCGCCGGTGCCGACAACATCGACGACCACACTCGGACGCTGCTCGGGGTCGATGAGCACCGCCCGCTCCATCATCGAGTCGACCAGGGCGCGTACCTGCTCGGGCGATTCACCGCGCACGCGCAGCGCCGTCACAAAGGCTGCGATCTGAGCCGAGGTCGCCTGATCGTCGAGGATGCGATCGATCGCCCACGCCACACCGTTGGGGGGCACGGAAGTCTCGGACATCGCCGCGGCAAGCACGGTCGGCCACGTCCACGAAGAATCGGTCATCGTCACAGAAGGCTTGGCGGTCGCGACCGGATCCCTAGGAGGGCAGGGCGATACGTCGCTTGAGCAAGTCGGCTGCCGCCCTGGCTAGCGTTCGGGGGTCGAGCGGGTGGGACACCACCGCGTCTGCTCGGGACCAGGTGGCCAGCCATCCGTCCTGGGGCCGCCCGATCAGCACCAGGATCGGCGGGCATTGGTAGATCTCGTCCTTGAGCTGCCGTGCAATCCCCATGCCGCCGGCAGGGGTGGCCTCGCCGTCAAGAATCACAAGGTCGAATCGCTGCGCATCCACCTGGGTGATCACCATCGGCTCGGTGGCACATTCCACGTAGGCCACCGGCGGTAGGTCCTGATCCGGCCGACGGCCGAGGCTGGACAGCACCTGCTGGCGGACTCCCCGGTCATCGCTGTAGACCAGAACTTTCAGGGGCTTGAGCTCGTCTTCCGGGGCGTGAGAAGGGGGTGGTGAGGCCTCGCTGGAGTCGGGGCCGCCATCGGCCACATTCAAGGGATTTTCCGTTGCCACGGGCTCACTCTAGACCGGGGGTGAGTGTGGCGAAGATCGCTCGAAAATCATGCCTACCGGCAGGCCCAATCCAAGGGGACATGACAGAATTTGACCGTGGCGAACGCAACTTCGATTCCCTCGGCATACAGCCATGCTCCGGCCAACCGGCCGAACCTGGTGTCGATCGGAACGATCGTGTGGCTCTCGAGCGAGCTCATGTTCTTCGCGGCCCTGTTCGCCATGTATTTCACGCTCCGAGCAGTTAACCCTGAGGTGTGGGCCGCAGAAACGCAACTGCTCAATATTCCGTTCGCCAGCATCAACACCACAATCCTGGTTCTGTCCAGCGTCACCTGCCAGCTCGGCGTGTTCGCCGCCGAGCGCGGCGACGTCAAGGGCCTGCGGCGCTGGTTCATCATCACGTTCTTGATGGGCTCGGTGTTCATCGGCGGCCAGGTATGGGAATACGCCGAGTTGGTGCACGAAGGACTAACCCTGTCCTCGAATGCCTACGGATCCGCGTTCTACCTCACCACCGGCTTCCACGGCTTGCATGTCACCGGTGGCCTTATCGCGTTCCTGTTCGTTCTCGCCACCACCTATGTGGCGAAGCGCTTCACCCACGATCAAGCGACGCGCGCCATCGTCACGTCCTACTACTGGCACTTCGTCGATGTGGTGTGGATTGCCCTGTTCTTCATGATCTACGTCCTGCAGTAACCGAATCGACCCATCGCGAAGGAGAGACCAGCACTCGTGAAGTTCCTGTCAAGTCGTCGGCGCAAGCCCTGGGTAGTCGCGGCACTACTCGGCTTCGCATTGCTCATCGTCGGAGGTGGGTACGCCGCAGTCAGCACCACGGCTCCCGCGGAGGCGGCCATGGGTTCGCAGACGCAGGTCGAGGAAGGCAAGCGTCTGTTCCTCGAGGGTTGCTCCTCCTGCCATGGCATTGACGCTCAAGGGTCTGCCAACGGCCCGTCATTGATCGGAGTCGGTGCAGCATCGGTTCACTTCCAGGTCGCTACGGGCCGCATGCCCATGGCTGCACCGGGTGCACAGGCGCCGAGCAAGGAAGTCATCTACACCGACGAGCAGATCGCTGCTATGTCTGCGTGGGTGGCGTCCCTGGCTCCCGGCCCCGCTATCCCCAGTGCTGAGCAACTCGACTTCGCCGACGCCGACGTAGCCGAGGGTGGCGTCTTGTTCCGCATCAACTGCGCTCAATGCCACCAGGCCGCTGGTGGCGGTGGCGCCCTGACGCAGGGCAAGTACGCACCGAGCCTGATGGATGCGACCCCGCAGGAGATCTACGAGGCCATGTTGACGGGCCCGCAAAGCATGCCCGTCTTCTCGGACGAAACCCTCCCAGTCGAAGAGAAGCAGCAGATCCTCGCCTACATCGACTCACTCCAAGAGGCGCCCAGCCCCGGAGGCATGTCCCTGGGCCGCCTCGGTCCCGTCGTCGAAGGTTTGTTCATGTGGACCGCCGTGTTCGCAGCCCTGATCGCCGCGGCCGTATGGATTGGAATCAAGGCACGATGAGCGACAACATCGACGCGAAGCTTCCCTCGCAACCCGAGCACAACTCCGATGGGACAGTCAAGCCCGGCTACCTGCCAGTGGCCCCCGTCGAGCACAAGCCGCGCGTGACGGACACCGACCCCAAGGCCGCCCGCCGAGCGGAGCGACAGGTCGCGAGCATGTTCGCCCTGTCGATGATCCTTGTGGTCGTGTTCGTCATCGCGTACGTCACCATCGACGTCACCGCCGTCGTGTACGTGCCGGTGCTCGGTGAGATCGGCGCCAGCAACCTGGTTCTCGGGCTCACCTTCGGTGGAGCCATCTTCTTCATCGGTGCCGGGGCGATCCAGTGGGCCAAGAAACTGATGCCCGACGTCGAGGTCGTCCAAGAGCGGCACAGCATGGAGTCGTCCACGAGCGAGGAAACCGAGGCGGCCGGAAATTACGAGCGCGGCAAAGAAGAGTCCGGCTTCGCGCGCTACAAGATCATCCGTCGCTCCCTGCTCGGAGCCATGGCACTGTTCCCCATTCCCCTTATCGTCATGCTCCGCGACCTGTGGCAGTCGGACGGTGAGAACCCCGTCGAGATCCTGTCCTCCACGTCGTGGAACGACGGCATGCGGATCGTCCCCGACATCGGCCATGACACTGGCGAGAACGTCCAGGGCATCCGGCCGGAGGAAATTCCTGTGGGTGGCCTGGTATCGGCTCTGCCACTGTCGATCAAGGACCTCAAAAAAGACCCCGTCGCGAACATGCGTGACCGGGGTAAGGCAGCCATCATCCTGGTGCGCATGGATCCTGAGGAGATCCGCTCCCAGCAGGGGGAAGGGTGGGATTACCAGGGAATCCTGGCCTATTCCAAGATCTGCACCCATGTGGGCTGTCCCATCGCCCTGTACGAGCACCGCACGCACCACCTGCTGTGCCCCTGCCACCAGTCGACCTTCGATCTTGCTGATTCCGGCGACGTGATCTTCGGCCCGGCCGCCCGGCGCATGCCGCAGTTGCCGATTCGCTTGGATGAGGAAGGATTTCTGGTAGCGCGATCGGATTTCCAAGAACCTGTCGGACCTAGCTTCTGGGAGCGAGGATGAGTACCACCAACCCCACGGCCCACCCCGTGGAAAAGGTCGGCGCCGCGGGCGCCACGTTTGTTGATCAGCGCCTGGGCAGCAATAAGTTCCTCTCACGCAACCTGTCCAAGGTTTTCCCCGAGCACTGGTCCTTCATGCTTGGCGAGATCGCCCTCTACTCCTTCATCGTGGTCCTCCTCACCGGCACTTACCTCACCCTCTTCTACAAGCCCAGCATGGCCGAGGTCATCTACGAGGGCTCCTACGTTCCTCTCAACGGCATCTACATGTCCGAGGCGTACGCGTCCACGCTGAACATCAGTTTCGACATTCGCGGTGGCCTGCTCATCCGGCAGATGCACCACTGGTCCGCACTCATCTTCGTGGCTGCCGTTGCCGTGCACATGTTCCGCGTCTTCTTCACCGGGGCGTTCCGCAAACCCCGTGAGTTGAACTGGATCGTCGGAGTCGCTCTCACCACTCTCGCCCTCGCCGCTGGCTTCACCGGCTACTCCCTGCCTGATGACCTGCTCTCGGGGACCGGTCTGCAGATCATTCGCGGCATCTTGCAGTCGATACCGTTGATCGGCACCTGGCTCGCGTTCTTTGTCTTCGGGGGTGAGTACCCCGGCGGCGAAATCATCTCTCGGTTGTATTCCGCGCACATCCTGTTGGTCCCCGGCCTGATCTTGGCTCTGATCACCGTCCACTTGATCATGGTGTGGACCCAAAAGCACACGCAGTTCCCCGGACCGGGCCGCACCAACAACAACGTTGTCGGATACCCACTACTTCCCATTTACATGGCGAAGGCGGGCGGCTTCTTCTTCATCGTCTTCGGCATC
>NZLD01000024.1 GCA_002694095.1 Micrococcales bacterium
CGACGTTGTTGGCCTTCATGACGATTCCTTGGAAGTAGGCGTCCAGGTCTTTCACGTCCGCGCGGGTCGACTGATCGGCGAACGAAGTTTTATCGTCGAGAAGGCAGAAGATCTTTCGGTTGGTGGCTATGGGGAACGCGTTCTCCAACGGTTGTATGCCGCGCGTGAAGGCGTAGAGATTGACAGCGCGGTGCCACCGCGAGAGATCCTCGTGTCTCACGCCCCNGCGGACATNGATGCGCTNGCGCANTGGCTGAGCTCACGCCGAGNATCCACGGTAGANATCAGGGTNCCCCAGCGTGGGGACAAGCGTGCCTTGATGGAAACGGCAACGACNAATGCAGCCGAGGCNNTGANGCGACACCGAATGCGACGCTCGAGCGATTTGACATCACGNAGCGAGGCNATNGCGGAACTACAGACGTATCTGGATCTCGCCGAAGCACCGTTGCGCATCGAATGTATNGATGTGTCNACGNTGCAAGGAACGGACACGGTCGCATCACTCGTNGTGTTCGAAGACGGTCTTCCGCGCAAGCGCGACTACCGAACNTTCATCATTCGGACNGAGGGAGCAGACGATCTNGCATCGGTTCGCGAAGNGGTNGAGCGTCGCTTCGCACGAGTGAAGCAAGNNGAGTTGNAGGCCGACGATGCNGCGGATGTGCAGGGCNANNGCGAGGCCGGGCGTGAGAAGGGCGGCNCGCAGTCCTTTGCGTATCCGCCGGGNCTGCTCGTNATTGACGGCGGNGCACCACAGGTCGCNGCTGCCCAGGANGCCTTGACGGANAGCGGTGTTGGCGATATCCCCGTTGTTGGGTTGGCCAAGAGGCTNGAAGAGGTGTGGACGCCAGANTCNGCAGATCCNGTCATNCTCCCTCGGACCAGCGAAGCGNTGTATCTCCTGCAACGGATTCGGGANGAGGCNCACCGAACGGCGATTGCTCTGCACCGTAAGCGCCGGACGGCACGGCAGCGGCGCAGCGCACTNGATGACATTCCNGGTCTCGGACCCAAGAAGGCNGCGGCNCTGCTCGCCCATTTNGGATCNGTTCGNTCNATCCGTGCGGCCTCGACNGACGAACTTCANAAGGTTCCCGGAATTGGCCCTACGGTCGCCACCACCGTGCACGAGGCGNTAGCGTCGTCATCATGACGAGGTCACGATGACGACGGAGGCTTTCGACGTTCTCCTCGTGACGGGTATGTCCGGNGCNGGTCGATCNACCGCGGCNCGCGCNCTCGAGGACGCCGGATGGTTCGTCATCGACAANATTCCACCNATGTTGATNGGGGCGGCNATNGACGTCGCCGTNGAGAACCCCGACGTGCATCGGGTCGCCGTGGTCGTCGATGCCCGCGGTGGATCCTTCTTCCCGCAGTTGACCGAGGCGATGGCCAATCTTCGTCGCGACGGAGTCGACCTTCAGGTTCTCTTNCTCGANGCCTCCGAGGAATCCCTCGTCCGACGATTCGAATCGTCGCGTAGGCCGCACCCGCTGCAGGAGGGAAACCGCATCCTCGACGGCCTGAGGCGGGAGCGGCTCGTGCTCGGTGATCTTCGGTCGACCGCNGATCTGGTNATCGACACGACGCACTTGAACGTGCATGAACTGCGGCGAGCCATNGATGCCGCCTTCGCTGAGCCNGACGAGCGNCTGCGANTCACGATCATGTCCTTTGGCTTCAAGCACGGCATACCGGTGGATGCCGACATGGTTGCNGATGCCCGTTTCCTGCCGAATCCATTCTGGGATGAGTCGTTGCGGGACCTGACAGGCCGTGACGCCACGGTCGCTGATGCGGTTCTCGCCGGAGACGGTGCGGATGCATTTCTGGAACATCTGGCTGCGCTCGTTCGAACCACGAGAGACGGCTATCTGCGGGAGGGGAAACGATTCGTCNCTGTGGCTGTGGGGTGCACGGGCGGCAAGCATCGCAGCGTGGCACTCGCCGAGGCNTTGTCCACCATGTTGGAGTCACCGCANGCCGTCGTCGGGGTNGAGCACCGAGATCTCGGCAAGGAGTAGNGCATGGGTGAGGCGAACACCCCCNACTCTGGCCAGCCGTTGGTTGCGGCCCTCGGTGGGGGACATGGGTTAGCGGTTAGTCTGCGNGCACTTCNACGCGTGACNGATCNCGTGACNGCGATCGTGGGAGTCGCCGATGACGGTGGNTCGAGCGGACGGCTGCGTCGAGAGCGGGGGATCCTGCCTCCGGGAGACCTCCGGATGGCNCTNGCCGCCTTGTGTGACGNGGATGNCCGNACNCGACCCTGGGTCGATGTNCTGCAATTTCGATTCTCNNATGGNGNTGAGCTATCNGGNCATNCCCTCGGAAATCTGTTGCTGTCCGCGTTGTGGGAGNNGACNTCNGATCCAGTGGCNGGACTCGATGAATTGGTCGGCNTGCTGGGATGTNGCGGTCGGGTTNTGCCNTGTTGCGTCGANCCNTTNGAGATCGTCGCGTCNATCCGAGGTCACGATGGGCAGCANCCCAAGGACGTGAGCNANGTGCGNGGGCAAGTNGAGGTGGCGACAACTCAGGGGCGNGTGTTNCAGGTCTGGGTGGAGCCNCCGGAGGCCACAGCGTGCCCACAGGCTGTTGCGGCGATCGAAGCNGCTGANGTCATCACCGTGGGGCCGGGCTCGTGGTTCACCTCCGTGATGCCGCACCTAGTGATACCAGAAATTGCCGATGCCGTCGCATCCTCGTCGGCCACTCGGGTGCTCGTCTTGAATCTTGTGGAACAAGAGGGCGAGACCGGTGGATTCACTCCGGCGGAGCACATCGAGGCGCTGAAGCGTCATGCCCCGCAGGTGGCCTTCGATCANGTGATCGCCGATGCAACCCACATTCGGGAGGGTGCCGGCAGAGACGATGTCGTGTCTGCGTGTGCGTCGTGGGGGAGCGAAGTCACGTTCGCCGATGTCTCGGCAACCGGAGATCGGCATGACCCGGGGAAGTTGGCACGCGTTTTCGATACGGTTCTGGTCCGATGANGGGAGGAANCGCGACCATGGCGATGACGGCGGCGGTCAAGGATGAGCTNAGTCGTGTCGAGGTGACCAAGGCGTCTTGCCGCAANGCGGAAGTNTCGTCNCTGNTGCGTTTCGGTGGTGCNCTGCANATCGTCAGTGGNGCGATCGTCGTNGAAGTCGAGGTGGATGCCGGCGCAACGGCTCGGCGCCTCCGCAAGGACATTTTCGATATCTACGGTCACGACAGCGAAGTGTNGATGGTTCANGCAAGCGGCATTCGTAAGGGAACCCGATATGTGGTCCGGGTATCGCAGGGCGGCGAGGCNCTAGCGAAACAGACCGGGATCGTGGATGGCAGTGGGCGTCCAGTGCGCGGCTTGCCACCCGCTGTCGTTGGCGGTGAACTCAGCGATTGCGAAGCAGCGTGGCGGGGTGCATTTCTNGCGCACGGNTCGCTCACCGAACCNGGCAGGTCGAGTTCGCTGGAGATCACCGCTCCCGGCCCCGAAGCCGCGCTCGCCTTGGTAGGTCTCGCCCGCCGACTCGGGATAGGTGCGAAGTCCCGGGAGGTCCGCGGCGTCGATCGAGTGGTGATCCGTGACGGTGACGCCATCGGGGCCCTGCTGACGCGGATGGGTGCCCATGAATCTGTGCTTGCATGGGAGGAACGCCGGATGCGGCGGGAGGTGCGCGCAACGGCCAACCGCTTGGCCAANTTCGACGACGCCAANCTGCGGNGNTCGGCTCGAGCAGCNGTNGCCGCGAGTGCNCGCGTGNGNCGGGCGNTGGAAATCCTGGGTGACGATGTCCCCGACCANCTCGTGGTGGCNGGTNGNCTGCGGATNGANAACCAGCAGGCGAGCCTGGAGGAACTNGGNGCNCTNGCNGACCCTCCGATGACNAAAGATGCCATCGCCGGNCGAATCCGTCGGCTGCTGGCCCTGGCGGACAAGCGCGCCGCCGAGTTNGNAATCCCCGATACCGANGCCGCCTTGGCCGACNCNGATCTTGGGGACGACTAGCCCGGCGAAAGNATCCGATTCCGTNNCGNACTCNGNCGGTCCCGGCNTCACANAAACGTAACCTGCGTCACTAAGATGTAAGCGTTATNTCGCCCAAGGNCGCGCTCGCNNGAGGGCCGATGGCNNACATCGGNTCTCGTGGCGCTCACCAGCCGGCACGACCATCACGGCAATACGAGGAGACTGNGTGACCATCAAGGTCGGTATCAATGGATTNGGTCGAATTGGCCGCAACTTCTTCCGCGCCCTGCTCAGCAGCGGAGCGGACGTCGAGATTGTGGGCATCAACGACCTCACGGACACAACCACGCTTGCGCACCTATTGAAGTACGACTCGGTCCTCGGCCGCATCGATGTACCGGTGGAGGCTGCAGAGAACGCGATCGTGGTGGACGGCACATCAATCCCTGTTTNCGCAGAGCGGGATCCGGCGAATCTGCCCTGGGCATCGGTGGGTGCCACCGTTGTCGTGGAGTCCACCGGAATATTCACGTCGGCCGACGATGCTCGCAAGCACGTCGACGCNGGAGCGTCGAAGGTCATCATCTCCGCACCCGCCAAGGGTGAGGACATCACGATCGTCATGGGGGTGAATGACGGGGACTACAACCCAGCCTCGGATGTGATCATTTCGAACGCGTCCTGCACCACCAACTGTCTGGCCCCGATGGCTAAGGCCATCGATGATGCATTCGGCATCGAGCGCGGGCTAATGACCACCATTCACGCGTACACCAACGACCAGCGCATCCTGGACTTCCCGCACAGNGACCTNCGTCGNGCNCGNGCTGCNGCGGTCAACATGATTCCGACCAGCACCGGAGCCGCNAAGGCGATCGCTCTNGTTCTGCCCCACTTGAAGGGNAAGCTNGACGGNTACGCNATGCGCGTTCCCGTTCCNACCGGATCGGCCACCGATCTGACCGTNGAACTGAAGANAGCGGCCACNAAAGAGGAGATCAACGCCGTCGTNAAGCAAGCAGCCGACGGTCCGATGAAGGGGATCCTTCAGTACACGGAAGATCCGATCGTGTCGACNGANATCGTGACNGACCCNNCATCGTGCATCTTCGANGCAGGGATGACGAACGCCAACGGCAATATGGCNAAGGTNCTCGGCTGGTATGACAACGAGTGGGGCTACAGCAACCGCCTGGTNGATCTCGTNNGGTTGGTCGGCGCCACACCGTGAGCATGCCGAGCCTGGATGACCTCCAGGTCGCCGGCCATGTCGTGATCGTTCGAGTGGACTTCAACGTCCCCCTTGCCGACGACGGTGCTGGCGGCCGGGTNATTACCGANACGGGTCGCATCNAGGCGNCNCTGCCCACCATNGAGTACCTACGCGACCACGGGGCGCGCNTCNTGCTGCTGGCCCACCTCGGGCGACCCNAGGGAGTCGTGACTCCGGAGGCCAGCCTGGCCCCGGTNGCTCANGAGTTGTCTCGCCTGTTNTCNATCGATGTGCCGATCGCNGCNGATGTGGCGCAGGNGCGAGACGAGCTGAGTCGAGCGGCCGACGGCGGAGTCGTGNTGTTCGANAACATCCGATTCGATGCTCGTGAAACNAGNAAGGANCCNGCNGAGCGNGCCGNGCTNGCCCGCGAGTTGGCCGANCTNGGGGANCTNTTCGTCTCCGATGGTTTCGGCGTCGTGCACCGAGAGCAGGCATCGGTGACCGAGCTGGCGGCGCTCCTGCCGCACGCCGCTGGTCGGCTGGTGGAGCGGGAGTCGGCAGTCTTCTCGCAGTTGCTGGGACAGCCCCAGCGGCCGTATGTGGTCATCCTCGGCGGGTCCAAGGTCAGCGACAAACTCGGAGTCATCGGCAATCTGATTCCCCACGTCGATCGACTCCTGATCGGCGGCGGAATGGCCTTCACGTTCTTGGCGGCCCAAGGGTTCTCGGTGGGCGATTCTCTCCTGGAAGCCGATCAAATAGCGACGGTCGAGGCGTACCTGGAACAGGCCAATCGGCGTGGCGTCGACGTGGTTCTTCCCGTCGATGTTGTTGTCGCCGACCGTTTCGCTGCGGATGCGAACGTCCACGTGGTGGCCGCGGACGAGATCCCGGATGGCTGGATGGGTGTGGATATCGGCCCGAGAACCGCAGAGGCGTTCGCCCGGCACATCACCGACGCGGGCACGATCGTGTGGAACGGGCCGATGGGTGTGTTCGAGATGGAGCCGTTCGCGGCCGGGACGAGAGCAGTGGCGGAGGCCATGGCCCAGGCGTCCGGGATGACGGTGGTCGGCGGTGGCGACTCTGCAGCCGCTATCCGAATCCTGGGAGTCGACGAAAAGCGCTTCGATCACATCAGCACCGGTGGGGGAGCGAGCCTGGAGTTCCTCGAAGGCAAGGAATTGCCCGGGTTGGCGGTATTGGCAGCGGCGAGCACCGACATGGATGACACCAAGGAGAACGAATGACCGAGCGCAAGCCCTTGATGGCTGGCAACTGGAAGATGAACATTAACCACTTTGAGGCAATCGCCCTCGTGCAGAAGCTCGCCTTCGGGTTGAACGAGAAGGATCTTGAGGCTGTCGAGGTCGCGGTGCTGCCGCCGTTTACCGATATTCGAAGCGTGCAGACGCTTATCGAGGGCGACCACTACGACATCGCCTACGGCGCTCAGGATTTGTCCGTTCATGAATCCGGCGCCTACACCGGTGAGGTCTCGGGCGCGATGTTGGCGAAACTTGGATGCACGTTTGTTGTCGTCGGGCATAGCGAGCGACGCGAGCATCACAGCGAGGATGACGAGATCGTAAATGCAAAGGCAAAGACGGCTCAGGCGCACGACCTGATTCCCATCGTGTGTGTCGGCGAAGGCCTGTCGGTCCGTCAATCGGGTGACCATGTCGATTTCGTGTTGAACCAGGTTCGGGGGTCGCTCGATGGTCTGGGCGCGGAACAGGTCGGAGGGCTCGTCATCGCGTATGAGCCGGTCTGGGCGATCGGCACCGGCGAAGTGGCCACCGGTGACGACGCCCAGGAGGTGTGCGGGGCGATTCGACTCGATATCGAGCAGCGCCTCGGTGCCTCGTGTGCGCAGTCGGTGCGGATTTTGTACGGCGGCTCGGTGAAGGCGGCCAACGTCGCGGGAATCATGAGCCAGCCGGATGTCGATGGCTGCCTGGTGGGTGGAGCAAGCCTGGACGCAGACGAATTCATTGGCATAGTCCGGTACCGGCTACACCCCGAGATATTGGCCTAAACCCCGGAGGTATCGTTCACCCCGATGATCACTGTTCTCACCATCGTTCTTGCAGTGCTTCTGGCCATCACCAGTTCGCTGCTCGTCGTCCTGATCCTGCTGCACCGCGGCAAGGGCGGGGGACTGTCCGACCTCTTTGGTGGTGGCGTGACCTCGTCGATCGGGGGCTCGTCGGTTGCGGAGAAGAATCTTGACCGGCTCACGGTGGGCATCGGGCTCGTATGGGCCGCGAGCATCGTGGCCGTTGGGTTGATCATCAGCACCTAGTTCGTCGAGGAAAGCAGACGCTGTGCCATTTCGTGGCGTCGTACACCAGGAGGAAATTCATGGCCGGAGGCAGTGCGATCCGAGGCAGCCGAGTCGGCGCAGGCCCGATGGGCGAAGCCGAGCGTGGAGAGGCGGCCCCGCGAATCTATGTCTCCTTCTGGTGCGCGAACGGGCACGAATCCCGTCCAAGTTTCGCCACCGACGCTGAAATTCCCGAGGAATGGGACTGCGCTCGATGCGGACTCCCCGCAGGACCGGATAAGGACAACCCTCCGGCGCCACCCAAGATCGAGCCTTACAAGACTCATCTGGCCTACGTAAAGGAGCGTCGCTCGGACAAGGATGGCGCGGCGATCTTGCAAGAAGCGCTGGATCGTCTGCACGGGAAGTAGACAACCGCTCTATCGCTGTTGGCCTTCTACGCCTCCAGTGCGCGCCCGACCGTCGTGCGGAGTGACTCCCACGACGAAACGAAGGCAGCCTCCCCAGCGGTCTCGAGTTCTGCACATATCTTCTGGAAGTCGATTCCGACTTCGGCCAAGTCTTCGAGAACCGATTGGGCGGCTTCATGACGACCGGTGACCGTGTCGCCGGCGAATTGTCCTTCGGTCACCACCGCCTCGAGTGTCGACTCAGGGACCGTATTGACGCACCCGGGCGCGGCGAGTTCTACCACGTATCGCGCTGGGTCGTAGTCCGGGTTCTTGACGCCGGTACTGGCCCACAGCGGGCGTTGCGGGCGGGCACCCGCTGCTGCGAGTTGACGCCACGCATCCGAGGCGGTGTGAATTTGGTACGCGTGCCACGCGAGGTGGGCGTTTGCGATAGCGGCGCGGCCACGAAGGGACTCGGCACGGGGTAAAGAACTCTCCTCAAGCCGAGCATCGACAGCGGTGTCCACACGGCTGACGAAAAACGATGCGACAGATTCGATTTCTGCCACATCCAGGCCAGCGTCACGTGCGTGTCGTATTCCGGCAGTGTGCGCGGCCATCACCTCGCGGTATCGATCGATCGAAAAGATAAGGGTGACGTTCACGCTGATACCTGCGGCGAGGGTGCTCGTGATGGCCGGCAGTCCGGCAGTGGTGGCCGGAATCTTGATCATGGCGTTGGGTCGATCAACCAGTGTCCAGAGGTCACGGGCCTGCTCGATAGTCGCCTCGGTGTTGTGCGCGAGCCGCGGATCTACTTCGATGGACACCCGCCCGTCTCGACCGCCGGTACTGGCGAAGACGGGGGCAAGGATGTCGCACGCGGAACGGACATCGTCGGTCGTAAGTGTGCGGATCGCAGCGTCAATGTCTGCGCCTGATGCCCGAAGTTCGTGCACCTGCGCGGCGTAGTCGTCGCTGCCGCCGGCAATCGCTTTCTCGAAAATTGTCGGATTGGTCGTGACACCAGATATTGCTCGCTCCTGCACCAGGCGTTGCAGGTCGCCGTCCAAACGGGCGCGACTCAAGTCGTCCAACCACAGGCTGACCCCCGCCGCCGTGAGCTCCGTCAGCACCGAGGGGGTCATGAGTTGTGCGCCGCCACGACGCGTCGAGTGGCGTCGGCGACGGCGTCCGCCGTCACGCCGAATTCCGAGAACAACCGCGAGCCATCGCCACTTGCACCGAAATGATCCACGCCGACGATGGCTCCGTCGTCGCCGACGTACCGATGCCAGCCGATGGTCGATCCCGCCTCGACGGCGACCCGAGGTCGCACATCAGGGCGAATAACGGAGTCGCGATAGGACGCCTCTTGCTCGTCGAACCATTCCAGACACGGCAGGCTCGCCACGTTTACCTCGATGCCTTCACTGGCGAGGGTGTCGGCGGCCTGAAGTGCAAGGTGCACCTCGGATCCGGTCGCCATGATGGTGGCGACCGGATCGGAGGCTTGTCGAACGAGGTAGCCACCGGCGTGCACGCCATTAAGAACCGATGTCGGCTCGGTGTCCAGAACGGGGAGGCCCTGCCTGCTCAGGACTATTCCGATCGGTTCCCGGCGGCGGAGGATGGCGAGCCAGGCGGCGGACGTCTCGCGTGCGTCCGCAGGGCGACACACGGCAAACCCGGGGATGGCGCGAAGGGACCACAGATGCTCAATCGGTTGGTGCGTCGGCCCATCCTCCCCCAGGCCAATGGAGTCGTGCGTCCACACAAAGGTGCTCGGTGTCTGCATCAACGCGGCAAGTCGAACGGCGCCGCGCATGTAGTCGCTGAATACCAGGAAAGTCCCACAGAAGGGCCGCGTGAGGCCATCGAGGGCGATGCCATTGACGATGGCCCCCATGGCGTGCTCGCGAATACCGAAGTGGATAACCCGACCGAAGGGCGAGGATGTTGCGGTTTCCTCCGGCAGAAAACTCTTCGCACCCGCAATGGAGGTGTTGTTGGACTCAGCCAGATCCGCTGAGCCTCCCCACAGTTCAGGGAGAACAACCGCCAGCGCACTGATGGTGTCTCCGGACGCTTTCCTCGTGGCGACGGCAGTGCCGGACTCATACGACGGCAGGGCGGCTTCCATGTCCGCGGGCAATTCGTGGGCGGTGAGACGGTCGAGCAGTGCGGCTCGTTCGGGGTGCAAGGCGCGCCACGTATCGATGGCCATCGCCCATGTCGTTCGATGCGCGGCCCCGCGCGTTGCTCGATCGGAACGGATTCGCTCCAGGAGAGACTCGTCGAAGGCGAAATCCTGACTCGGGTCCAGTCCCAGTTCGCTCTTTGTCGCGGCTACTTCATCGTCGCCGAGCGCGGAGCCGTGCGATTTCGACGTGCCACGCGCGTGCGGAGCCGGCCACGCGATGGTGGTTCGCACGCGGATGAAGCTCGGGGCCGTGGTGCAGGCGGCCGAGGCGCGAAGCGCTGCGTCAACGGCAGCGATGTCCACGTCACCGTTGTCCAGCATGTCGACTTCATGAACATCCCAGCCGTAGGACCGGTAACGCGCGACGACGTCCTCGTCGAACGCGAGTGCTGTGTCGCCCTCAATGGAGATCCGATTGTCGTCCCATACGACGCAGAGGTTTGCTAACTGCTGGCGACCTGCAAGAGAACTCGCTTCCGCGGAGATGCCTTCTTCCAGGTCGCCATCGGAGGCAATCACCCAGACCCGGAAGTCGAAAGGACTGTCGGGGGAGTCCGGGTCGAACAGGCCCCGCTCAAAACGGGCGGCCATGGCCATACCGACGGCAGTAGCAACGCCCTGACCCAGCGGCCCGGTGGTTGTTTCGACGCCGGGGGTGTGCCCGAACTCCGGATGCCCGGGAGTCAGCGATCCCCAGCGCCGGAAGGAGCGCAGATCGTCCATGTCCACGCCGATTCCCGAAAGGAAGAGTTGGCTGTAGAGCGTCAAACTCGAGTGTCCGGCGCTCAGGACGAATCGATCGCGCGCCGGCCAGGAGGGATCGGATGGGTCGTGTCGGACGTAGTCTCGATACAGCAGATAGGCGATCGGCGCCAGCGACATCGCTGTTCCGGGGTGGCCATTGCCGACAGACTGCACGGCGTCCATCGCCAAAGCGCGCAGGTAGGTCACGGCTTGGCGGTCGTCTACACCCCAGGCCAGCGGGGTCGATTGGTCAGAGGGCGGCGCGCTCGAAGTCATGACATAACCCTAGGGGAGGGCCTGGGCGGCCTATGGCTTGTACGCTGTCACCACTCGGGAGCAAAGCGGTGATCAAATAGCGCGCGACGCGGTCGAGGCGCACGAGGTCACGATCTATATCAGCAGCATTCACTGGAGCACGACACTTCAGACGGGAGCCGTGCATGGCCACCACGATCGCGGCTCGCCGCGGCATCGGTGAGACAGTGCGCGCGCACGTTGCTCTCACGAAACCCCGCATCATCGAACTTCTTCTCGTCACGGCCCTCCCCACAATGTTTCTTGCCGCGCAGGGCCTTCCCACCGTCCGAGCAACCATCGCGGTTCTGGCGGGCGGAGCTCTGGCCGCCGGCGCCGCGAACACCTTCAACAGCGTCTACGACCGAGACATCGACGCAGTCATGCACCGCACCACGAGCCGCCCAGCAGCCACGGGCCGAGTCTCCGTCCGAGCAGGCTTCATTCAGGGGTTGATTCTGTCGGCGCTGAGCATCACGGTGCTGACGGTCTTGGCCAATGCTTTGTCCGGGCTCCTCGCGCTTCTGGCGATCGTCGGCTATGCCGTCGGCTACACGATGGTCTTGAAGCGTCGAACGGACCAGAACATCGTGTGGGGTGGTGCCGCCGGCTGCATGCCGGTGTTGATTGCCTGGAGCGCGATCACCGGATCCCTCACCTGGACGCCGGTAGTGCTGTTCGCGGTGATCTTCTTCTGGACCCCACCGCACTACTGGCCGTTGGCCATCAAGTACCGGCAGGACTACCAAGCGGCGGGTATCCCCATGCTGCCCGCCGTGCGCGGGCCGCTCAGCGTCGCCCGACACATCGTCGCCTACACCTGGCTCATGGTCGCCGCGACGTTGGCCTTGATCGTCATCGTGCCCATGGGGTGGATCTACTCCATCGGCGCTGTTGTGCTCGGGGTGGCGTTTGCCGTCCAGGCGTACCGGCTCTGGGCGGGCATTCGGTCCGACCGCCGGGATCCGAACGTCGCCGACGACGATTACTCAGAGGCAAGTCTCAAACGCGCCATGCAGCTGTTCCACGGATCCATTTCCTACCTGGCTGTAATCTTCTTACTGGTCGGGCTCGACCCCTTCGTGGTGTAGTAGAGGCTTCTTCGCTCGTTCGCCCACTCACGCCTACTCGGATATTCGATGGTCACGGCTGACGAGATCAGCGTTACGAGCATCGGTGGAGCCGCGAGTGCGCAGCGTGGGCGGAAGAAACCACACCGTGATCCACACGGCGATGGCGCCGAGAACATGAAGGGCGACCAGTAGTTCGGGAAGACCCGTGAAGTACTGCGTGTACCCGATGACGCCCTGCACCAGAGCAATACCTAGAACAAGCCAGGTGCGCCGGACGAGGACGGATGGTGCACGGCTGACCGAGGCGGCTACGAGAAGGCCGACGGTCAGTCCCAAGAAAAGAAAAACACTGTCGGCGTGCAGCCAGGCAACGGTGCGCGGATCGAAGAAGAACCGCGCCTCTACCTCCGCGTCACCGGAGTGAGGCCCACTGCCGGTGGTGACGACACCAAGAAAAACCACAACGGCCGTCGCGGCCACCAGACCCCAAGTCAGGAGTCGGACAGCGGAGTGAACGGTCGACACGACAGGTGTGTCGCCGACCTCTCCCGAACGCACTACGAGCAGGACGCACACTGCAACGAGAGCCATCGAGACCAAGAAGTGCGCGGCGACGGTGGCGGGGTTCAAACCCGTGAGAACGGTGATTCCCCCGAGAACCGCCTGCACGACGGTGCCGGCGAGGGGGACGCAGGCCAAGACAGTGAGGGCGGTGCGTCGTTCCAGTCCGATGGTGCGTCGGCGATGGCGGTCAACGAGTGCTGCAACGATGGCGGCAATGGCCGCCGCGGCTAATACGAACGTCAGGAGGCGGTTGCCGAACTCCACGTACTTGTGCCACGACTCCGCCTGCCGATTCGTGGGTACGTAGGAACCCTCCACGCATTCGGGCCATGTGGGGCAGCCGAGACCGCTACCGGTGATGCGCACGATGGCGCCGGTCAGGATGATTCCCGACTGCGCGACGAGGTTGGCGATGTACACGCCACGGATCCAGCGCGGTGCCTTGCCCGGATGGCGAGTGTTCCCGGCGCCGGCAGGATCCGGGTTCTGAGCAGGGCTGGGTGAGGAGTCGAGCGTGCTGGTCACCCTGGGAGCGTAATCAGGACAGGGCAGGGGCACGACTCGGCGGATCTTTGGCAACGACCCCGATGTTGCGGGCCCAGCGAATTACGACACAATATTGTTATGAAATTCCCGACCGAGGCCGCGGAGCGTGTCGCCCGCATCCTGGCTGAGAACGGCCCGAGCACAGCCTCGGCCCTCGCTGACGAGTTGGGAACGTCCACAACAGCGGTCCGTCGACCCCTGGCCGCACTGCACGAGGCGGGCCTTGTCGAGGCATCGGAGAGAGCCCCGTACGGCCCCGATCCGGGACCGCGGCGCGGACGCCCGAGCCGGGTCTTCTCCCTCACGGGTGCGGGTCGTGCTGCATGCGAGCAGGCGTACGACGCACTCGCGTTGGAGGCTCTGCGTTTTCTGGCTAAGCGCGATGGACGCGCAGCGGTAGCGGAGTTTGCTGCTGACCGAGCCGATCGTCTCTTGGCCGGCGTGGGTTCGTCCACAACTGCTGTTGCCACGGTTCACGAAGTCGCGGAACGGCTGACCGAGCAGGGATTTGCGGCCTCTGTTGAACCACTTGCGCGAGACGGTGCGCAGCTATGTCAGCACCACTGTCCTGTGGTGGACGCGGCGGGAGAGTTCCCCGAACTTTGCGATGCGGAGACGCACGCTCTCGGGCGTCTGCTGGGTCGTCACGTGACACGCTTGGCAACGCTGGCGCAGGGAGACGGAGTCTGCACAACACTTATCCCGGCACAGTGCGCCGCGCCGCAGTTCGGGAACTCGCACGCCGACAACGGGACCCCCAGCACTCCGCAGACCGGAACACCAGCAGACATCCCAGCAGATACACCAGCAGATACACCAGGTAAGCACCAACACAGGGAAAGGGTGGCGCCATGAGCCCCACGGCCGACGAGCAAGCCGCAACGATCGCTGAACTCAGCAATTACGAGTACGGCTGGAGGGACACCGATTCCGCCGGCCAGAGCGCGCGACGTGGCCTCAATGAGGATGTGGTGCGCGACATCTCGGCAAAGAAGGGCGAGCCTGAGTGGATGTTGGACCTGCGCTTGAAGGGGCTGCGTCTGTTCGACAAGAAGCCGATGCCGGCGTGGGGATCGGACCTCACCGGGATCGACTTCGACAACATCAAGTACTTCGTCCGCTCGACAGAGAAGCAAGCGACCAGCTGGGAAGAGCTTCCTGAGGACATCAAGAACACATACGACAAGCTCGGTATTCCCGAAGCTGAGAAGCAGCGGCTGGTCGCCGGTGTCGCCGCGCAGTATGAGTCGGAGGTTGTGTATCACAAGATCCGCGAAGATCTCGAGGAGCAGGGAGTGGTCTTCCTGGACACCGATACCGGTTTGCGCGAATACGAAGACATGTTCCGCGAGTACTTCGGATCGGTCATTCCGGTGGGTGACAACAAGTTCGCGGCGCTCAACACGGCCGTCTGGTCCGGTGGCTCCTTTATTTACGTCCCCAAGGGTGTGCACGTAGAAATTCCCCTACAGGCCTACTTCCGCATCAACACCGAGAACATGGGCCAATTTGAGCGCACCTTGATCATCGTGGACGAGGACGCCTACGTGCACTATGTCGAGGGATGCACCGCGCCCATCTACTCCTCGGATTCTCTGCACTCCGCGGTGGTGGAGATCGTTGTGAAGAAGGGCGCGCGCTGCCGCTACACCACCATCCAGAACTGGTCGACCAACGTGTACAACCTCGTCACCAAGCGCGCGATAGCCCACGAAGGCGCCACCATGGAGTGGGTCGATGGCAACCTCGGCTCCAAGGTGACCATGAAATACCCCGCCGTGTGGATGACGGGTCCGCACGCCAGGGGTGAGACGTTGTCGATCGCTTTCGCGGGAGAGAAGCAGCATCAGGACGCCGGGGCCAAGATGGTGCACGCGGCGCCGCACACATCGTCGTCGATCATTTCGAAGTCGGTCGCACGCGGAGGTGGTCGCACGTCGTACCGCGGCCTGGTGCAAGTGCACGAAGGCGCGCACCACTCCAAGAGCACGGTGAAGTGCGACGCGCTGCTCGTGGACGACATCTCCCGATCCGACACCTATCCGTACGTCGATGTGCGCGAAGACGACGTCGCCATGGGGCATGAAGCCACCGTGTCGAAGGTCAGCGAGGACCAACTCTTCTATCTGATGTCGCGGGGTCTGGACGAGGACGAGGCGATGGCGATGATCGTTCGGGGCTTTGTGGAGCCCATCGCTCGCGAGCTGCCCATGGAGTACGCACTTGAGCTGAACCGACTGATCGAGTTGCAGATGGAAGGGGCTGTCGGGTGAGCACTGTGGAGGCACCCCCGTCAGACCTCGCGCCCCGCGTTCTCTCGAACGTTCCCGGCGATCACGAAACGCCCCACGGGCGCGAGGAGGAGTGGCGGTTTGCACCGGTCGCGAAGCTTGGTGACTTTTTCGACGCTGGGCAACGCGGGTCGGTGACGGCTGCCCCATCTGGATTCGTCACGATGATCCCTGCGGAAATGGAGTCGTCGACTGTCGAAAAGGCCGCCCACTGGGTGGCGTCAGATCTGCCATCGGCGCTCGCGCGGACCCACGCCACCTCCGTCGTATCGGTTGCGATTCCCGCCGAGCAGGAGGTCGACGACATCGTCGTGGTGGATCTCGCCGGAAGTGAAGAGTTCAACTACGGACGGATCGAAATCTCCGCCGGAGCATTCTCCAAAGCCACGGTCGTCCTCAGGCTCGACATGACCACCGACGTGAGTGGCATTGTGGTCACCGACGTGGCAGACCAGGCCGATCTCACCGTGCTGGCCCTCTACGACGGACCACGGACTAGCCGCCATGTGTGGCAATGGGCAACAACAGTGGGCCGGGACGCATCCTTCCTCGGGCTGTCCATCGCGCTCGGTGGTTCCATCATCCGACTTCAGCAAAATGTTCGCTACGCCGGTCCCGGCGGCTCAGCAGAGTTGCTCGGGGCGTTCCTCGCATCGGATGAGCAATTCCAAGAGTTTCGCATCTTCGTCGACCATAACGAGCCCCACTGCGTCAGCAACGTCGTCTTCAAAGGTGCACTCTCGGGCGCGCAGGCCCACACGGTCTGGATCGGCGATGTTCTTGTTCGGCGAGAGGCGGTAGGGATCGAGACGTACGAACTGAACCGAAATCTACTTCTCAATGACGGTCCGCGAGCCGACTCGGTGCCGAACCTGGAGTTGGAAACGGGGGACGTTGTCAGCGCCGGACACGCGAGCGCCACGGGGCGGTTCGATGACGAGCAGTTGTTTTACCTGCAGTCACGGGGGATCACCGAGGAGTTGGCCCGGCAACTGGTGGTCCGGGGATTCTTCGTCGACGTTCTCGACAAGGTCACCGATACCGATCTGCGCAGCGACGTCATCCGGAGAATCGAAGAGCGCATCGGGATGGATGCGATCGAGCAAAAGTTGACGGAAGTGGATGCATGAGCACGGACAACATGGTGGACGTGGCTCGGGCGGGCGACCTCGCTCCGAACAGCGCGCTAAAGGTCGAGGTCGAGGGTCACGATATTGCCCTCGTCCGATGTGATGACGGTGTCTTTGCGATTGGCAATCGCTGTTCGCACGCCGATGTCGACCTCTCCGAAGGGGAAGTGGACGGGTGTGCGCTCGAATGCTGGTTACACGGATCCCAATTCGACCTGCGGACCGGACAGCCGCTGTCGCTTCCCGCTCTGGAGCCGGTTCCCACATATCGCGTCGAGATCGTCGGCGGCGGCGACGATGCACGCATCCTGATCGATCCAACCCCCCAACCGACCGCCGCACACGAATAGCAACAACCCAGCCCTAAGGACAAGACATGAGCACACTCCAGATCACCGACCTGCACGCGAGCGTCGTCACCGATGCGGGAGAAACCCCCATCCTCAAGGGCGTCGACTTGACCGTGGAGTCCGGTCGCACCCAAGCGGTGATGGGCCCGAACGGTTCGGGGAAGTCGACGCTGGCGTACGTCATCGCCGGACACCCGAAGTACACCGTGACGCAAGGATCCATCACCCTCGATGGTGAGGATGTTCTGGACATGAGCGTCGACGAGCGGGCGCGTGCCGGCCTGTTTCTGGCCATGCAATACCCCGTCGAGGTGCCGGGCGTATCGGTATCGAACTTCCTGCGCACGTCGGCCACCTCGATCCGAGGCGAGGCGCCGAAACTTCGCACCTGGATTGGCGAAGTGAAGGAAGCAATGGCCGGCTTGCAGATGGACGGGGCCTTCGCTGAGCGCAATGTCAACGAGGGGTTCTCCGGCGGCGAGAAAAAGCGGCACGAGATCTTGCAGATGTCACTACTGAAGCCGAAAATTGCGATCCTTGACGAAACCGACTCCGGCCTCGACGTCGATGCGCTCCGCGTTGTGTCCGAGGGTGTCAACCGATTCCAAGAGGACTCTGGCGCGGGTGTTTTGCTGATTACCCACTACACCCGGATTCTTCGTTACATCACCCCCGACGTGGTGAACGTGTTCGCCGGCGGTCGGATCGTAGAAACCGGTGGCCCCGAACTTGCCGAGGTTCTCGAGTCCGAGGGCTACGAACGTTTTGCCGATCTTGCGAAGGCCTGATGGTGTCAACCGTGCTGGACGTCTCCCGGCTCCGTAAGGACTTTCCCATCCTGGAAAGGACCGTGCGTGGGGATCGGCCGTTGGTCTATCTCGATAGCGCCGCGACCAGCCAGAAGCCCTCTGCCGTACTCGACGCAGAGCGGGCCTTTTACGAGACGTCCAACGCGGCGGTTCACCGGGGCGCTCACCAACTGGCAGAAGAAGCAACAGATGCGTACGAAAGCGCGCGGGCAGCCATCGCAGGCTTTGTCGGTGCGCGCGCGGAAGACATCGTCTTCACCAAGAACGCGACGGAAAGCCTCAATCTCGCGGCGTACGCCTTCAGTAACGCTACGGCCAAAGCCGCGCAAGGAGGGGTAGTCGATCCGCGTTTGGTGCTGACACCGGAGAGCTCGGTGGTGGTGACCGAGATGGAGCACCACGCGAATCTGATTCCGTGGCAGGAGCTGTGCGCCAAGACAGGGGCGCAACTGCGCTGGATTGGCCTGACCGAGGACGGTCGTTTGGACATGGAGCAGGTGTCCGTCATCGACGAGACGACGGCGGTCGTCTCGATCGTGCACCAATCGAACATCCTGGGAACGATCAATCCCGTGCGTTCGATCATGGACCGGGCGCGTGACGTGGGAGCCCTTGGAGTCGTTGACGCTTGTCAGTCCATTCCCCATATGCGCGTGAACGTGGACGACCTGGGTGCCGATCTCGTGACCTGGAGTGGCCACAAAATGCTGGGGCCCACCGGGATCGGGTTGCTGTGGGGGCGGAGCGAGGTTCTCAACAGCCTNCCTCCGTTTCTCACCGGNGGATCGATGATCGAAGTCTGTGACCATGGAGGGCAGCACCTTCGCCCCACCACCGCAGCGATTCGAGGCNGGTGTGCCCATGGTGGCTCAAGCGGTGGGCTTGGAGGCTGCCGTGCGGTATCTCGACAGCGTGGGCATCGAGTCGATCGAACAACACGAGCACGACCTGACCGTGTACGCATTGACGACGTTGTCTCACATGCCGGGCGTGCGGATCATCGGNCCNGAATCGANGGTGGATCGTGGAAGCGCCATCTCGTTCGTCGTCGACGGACTGCACCCCCACGATGTCGGCCAGNTGTTGGACGACCGGGGTGTGGCGGTGCGGGTGGGCCACCACTGCGCGTGGCCGACGTGTCGGCGTTACGGGGTTCCCGCGACGACACGGCTGTCCACGTACCTCTACAACGACACCGATGACATCGATGCGGCGGCAGCNGGCATTCGTGCGGCCCAGGAATTCTTTGGAGTGGCATGAGCGACAACGTCGAAGCCTTNTATCAAGAGATTATCCTNGACCACTACAAGCACCCGCGTGGCGCGGGCTTGCTTGACAACGCGGCGGGGGAGAGTTTTCAGGTCAACCCGACTTGCGGCGATGAAGTCACCGTAGGGGTTCGCCTCGACGAAAACGATCACATGCACGTTGGATATGAAGGTCAGGGTTGCTCCATCTCGCAGGCGAGNGCNAGCGTGATGACCGAGCTGCTCGAGGACGCCACACTCGATCGAGTNGCGGACGCGGAGCGNGCCTTCCACGAGTTGATGCACTCCAAAGGTGCGGGAGAGCCNAACGAGGACGCGCTGGGAGATGGCATCGCATTCGCGGGTGTNTCGAAATACCCNGCGAGGATAAAATGTGCCCTCCTACCGTGGGTCGCGCTGCANGATGCGCGCCTNAAGGCTGGAATCGAGATTGACCAATCCACGACGCCGGACGCCTGATCNAAGGAGCATGATGGACGCGATGGTTGCGCAAGAAGATGACGTCTTCGAGGCNATGAAGGACGTTGTGGATCCTGAGNTGGGCATCAATGTNGTNGATCTCGGGCTNGTCTACGGGGTCAGNGTCGAGGAAGGNAATATCGCCACCATCGATATGACCCTNACATCGGCGGCCTGCCCNTTGACNGACGTCATNGAGGACCAGACNNGNGCGGCCCTGCTNGAGGTCGTCGACGACTTTCGGATCAATTGGGTNTGGATGCCNCCGTGGGGCCCGGACAANATCACCGATGACGGCCGGGAGATGCTGAGGAGTCTCGGTTTCAACGTGTAAATCGCAGCGAGNGGCTGNNACNCCGTGATCGCNGCCTCCGANATCGAANTNCGGGCTGGCCCNGAACTACTNCTCACGGTTNNTCANCTNCGTGTNGNGCCCGGGGATCNCATCGGNCTCGTCGGGCGGAACGGTGCCGGCAAGACNACCCTCATGAAAGCNNTGTCGGGTGAACGCGCNCCGACGTCAGGCGACGTTCGAGCNTCCGGAACNGTNGGNTACNTGCCGCAGGATCCCCGGGCGGCCAATACCGANGAATTGGCNCGTGATCGGATCCTGGATGCCCGTGGCNTGACCGNTATTGCNGCNCGTCTTCGCCGAGTGACCGAAGCGATGGCGGACGTNCCCGAAGGAACNGACGCCTGGGACAAGGCGGCGAGGCGATACGAGCGCGCNGAAGCGGAGTTTTTGGCACTCGGTGGNTACGCCGCCGAATCGGAAGCNGCAACGATNGCCGCATCNGTCGGCCTTCCCTCCCGCATNTTGGATGCNACCCTCGGAACCCTGTCNGGNGGNCANCGTCGACGNGTGGANTTGGCACGGATTTTNTTNAGTGGTGCNGATGTNCTCNTGCTGGATGAGCCCACCAACCATCTCGACGCNGANTCNATTCGNTGGCTGCGTGAATTCCTGCGGTCCTATGCGGGCGGNTTCATNGTGATCAGNCATGANGCGGAATTGNTGGCGGACACCGTCAACAAGATTTGGCANCTCGACGCNCAGCGTCAGGANATCGANCAGTANGCGATGGGGTGGGCCAAGTACCTCGAGGCACGAGAGGTCGANGAGCGGCGNCGGCGTCGCGANCGGAGAAATGCCGANCANCAGGCNGCGGCNTTGCGCGATCAAGCCGAGCGCATGCGAGCCAAGGCNACCAAAGCGCGCGCAGCCCAGAGCATGTTCCGNCGTGCAGANAANCTCCTGGCGGNGACCGAAGGAGACCGCCGACANGACCGAGTNGCGTCGCTTCGNTTCCCCGACCCGGCGCCGTGCGGGANGGTCCCCCTGGCCGGNCAGGGTCTCTCACGNTCCTACGGAAGCCTCGAGGTCTTCACNGATGTCGATCTGGCTATNGACAAGGGNTCNCGGGTCATGATCTTGGGNCTCAANGGTGCGGGCAANACGACNNTGCTTCGGATNCTCGCGGGGGTGGATGCACCNGACACCGGGTCGGTGGACACCGGNCACGGGGCGGTCATCGGTTACTACGCCCAGGAACACGAAACACTCGACCCCACGGCCACGGTGGAGCAGACACTCGCCCACGCGGCACCCGAACTCGATGATTCTCGTCGCCGGACGATCCTCGGCTCCTTTCTGTTCTCCGGTGAGAGCGTCCGTAAACCAACCGGCGTTTTGTCCGGTGGTGAGAAGACACGGTTGTCTCTCGCCTGCTTGGTGGTGTCGGGCGCCAACGTGCTGCTGCTGGACGAGCCGACGAATAACCTAGACCCCGCATCACGGTCCGAGGTGCTGCACGCGATACGCCAGTACGGGGGAGCGGTTGTCCTGGTCAGTCACGATCCGGGCGCCGTGGAGGCACTCGAACCGGAGCGAGTGGTCTTGTTGCCGGATGGTGACGAAGACCTGTGGAGTGATGATTACATCGATTTGGTCGAATTGGCCTGAAGGAGGTTCCCATGGACGCACGTTCGGAACAGTCCGCGGACATCGTCGTCACCGTTGAGGGTGATTGCGCGACCGTCAACCTCACTCGTCCCCACGTGCGCAACGCACAGACCCCCGAGATGTGGAATCAACTCGCCGAGATTGGGCGATCGATGTCCGATGACGTCCGGTTTGTCGTTCTTCGTGGGGAAGGCGAGGACTTCTCTGCGGGCTTGGATCGTCAGGCACTCGCCGGACCCATGATCGACCAGCTGCGAGACAACCCGCAACCGTTCATCGCGGCCGCGCAGGCGGGGTTCGCCGTGTGGAGCCACATTCCGCAGACGGTCATTGCCGAGGTTCAGGGCAATGCGATCGGCGCCGGATTTCAGTTGGCGCTGGCCAGCGACGTCATCATCGCGGCGTCCAATGCTCGTTTCGCCATGCGAGAGACCTCGCTTGGTTTGGTTCCCGATCTCGGCGGCACCGGAGCGCTCGTCGACGCGATCGGGTACCGACGAACCTTCGCCTTATGCGCCACCGGTGACTTCCTCAGCGCCGACCAGGCCCATCAATGGGGAGTGGTGCACCAGGTGGCCGACGACGCATCCGCTGCGGTGACGGCACTCCTTGACCAGCTGCGAGGTGTGGATGCCGGCGCGTTGGGAGATCTCAAGGCGCTCTTGCGGACTGTCGCCCGGGATCAACAGTCATGGGATGCCGAGCGTGATGTGCAACTGCGTCGCCTAGCGGCGCTGTTCGGTTCTGCGCCGACATGAGCATGAGTACGGTCTGGCAGACATATCAGTCGATGACACGGGATCGATCGGTCGCCGGACAGAGAGTGTCGACGAGAACGGTCCGACGCATCCTTGGCTATGCGCGTCCGTATCGGGTGATCATTGCCATCTTTCTTGGCACGTTGGTTGTCACATCGCTGCTCAGCGTGGCACAACCCCTGCTCTTCAAGAGAATCGTTGACGACGGGATTAGCGTCGGAAACGCCTGGCTGGTGACCTGGACGGCACTGGCTATCGCCGGGCTTGCTATCGCGGACGCAGCCTTTGGCATCGTCAGTCGCTGGTATTCGGCACGCATCGGAGAGGGATTGATTTTCGATCTCCGCACCCAGGTGTATGACCATGTTCAGCATCAGTCGATCGCCTTCTTCACCCGGGCGCAAACAGGTGCGTTGATCTCACGACTGAACAGTGATGTGATCGGCGCGCAGCAGGCCTTCACGTCCACACTGGGAGGAGTCCTCGGGAATCTGATTTCCGTCAGCGTCGTCCTGGTCGCGATGTTCGCCCTGTCCTGGCAGATCACTTTGGCTTCGTTGATCCTCGTTCCGCTGTTTTTGCTCCCTGCCCGATACATGGGACGACGTCTTCAGGCGTTGACGCGAGAGCAAATGGGACTGAATGCGGAGATGAGTTCGCAGATGACCGAGCGGTTCAACGTTTCGGGGGCATTGCTCGTCAAGCTGTTCGGACGGCCGGAAGATGAGTCCTCGCTTTTCGCCGGTCGTGCCCGTCGGGTCCGGGACATCGGAATCCGGATCGCCATGGCAAATCGATGGTTCTTCACCGCGCTCACCCTTGTCGCGGCGCTGGCCACCGCCGTGACTTACGGTCTCGGCGGGAACCTGGTCATCGACGGCGCTATCACGTTGGGGACCCTGCTGGCGCTCGTAGCTCTGCTGGCTCAGTTGTATGGACCACTGACCGCGCTGAGCAATGTGCGAGTGGACGTCATGACGGCGCTGGTGTCCTTCGAGCGGGTGTTCGAGGTTCTGGATCTCGATCCGCTGGTGCGAGAGCCGGCCAAGCCTCGTGCCTTGCCGTCCGAGGCCCTCGACGTCGAGTTCGATGCGGTTAGTTTTGCCTACCCGACTGCCGCGGAAGTTTCTCTGGCGTCACTGGAATCGGTGGCACGCGAAGAATCCGTGGACTCCAGCGGGCCAGTACTGCACGACGTGTCCTTCACCGTGGCAGCCGGCTCGTTGACGGCCCTGGTGGGTCCCTCGGGCGCCGGAAAGAGCACGATCACATCCTTGGTCACCCGCCTGTATGACCCAAGCGACGGAACGGTGCGCCTTGGCGGTGTGGATGTCAGGGAAGTGGCCCGAGACGACCTGCGTTCGGCCATCGGAGTCGTGAGCCAGGAGGCGCACCTGTTCCACGAGACGATCGACGCCAACCTGCGGTACGCGCAACCGGACGCTTCGACGGACGAGGTGATGCAGGCGTGCGAGGACGCGCAGATCATGAACTTGATAGACCAGCTCCCCGACGGACTCAACACCGTGGTGGGCGATCGGGGGTACCGACTCTCAGGCGGGGAAAAGCAACGTCTGGCCCTGGCTCGACTGTTCTTGAAGGCGCCGCGGGTAGTAGT
>NZLD01000025.1 GCA_002694095.1 Micrococcales bacterium
CTGACACATTGCGGCCATATTTGTCGCATGGTCCCTGGGAAGCCACCGCGCCGAGCAATTCCTGGGAACCCAATAACCCATAGGACCGTCCTAGGGACGAGCAAAGGAGCTGACATGGCATCGAAGCGCTTGTGGCGCCGACCCGTCGTCATCGTCCCGACGGCGATCGTCGCGGTGACCGCACTGACCCTCGCGCTGGCGGCATTCCAGCCGTGGCGACTGTTTATCGACGTGACCGTGGATGAGGCGCTGCCCACCGTGGCTGTCGAGGAGACCGTCGAACCGGTTTCCGACGCCACCGCGCAGGAGGCCGCGGGTGACGCGAGTCATGACGCGTCTGCGGACCAAAACGCTGAGGAGCAATCGGCTACCGAGTCCACAGAGGGCGCCGATTCCGCCGCTAACTCGGGCGCGGGATCCGCCGCCGACTCGAATGCTGATGCCGGCGCTGAGCCGAGCGCAGAGGAAACCCCGAAGCGGACCGTGACGGCTGAAGGCACGTTCATCTCCCACGAACACCCGACGGCGGGCAAGGCGCGCATCATCACCCTCGAAGATGGCAGCCGCGTCCTTCGGCTGGTGGGCCTGGACACCGACAACGGCCCCGACCTCAAGGTCTGGCTCGCAGCAGCCCCCGTCATCGAAGGGCGAGACGGCTGGTTCGTTTTCGACGATGACGAGTACCTCAGTCTCGGGGCGCTCAAGGGCAACAAGGGAAACCAGAACTATCCGATTCCTGACGACGCGGACATCTCCGACCTGACCAGTGTGACCATCTGGTGCGCGCGATTCAGCGTCTCCTTCGGAGCTGCGGAACTCATCAGCACCTGATCACTCCGATCAGGTCCGTCGTCAGAACAGTTTCGTCGGAACAGTTTCGTCGAAATAGCAGCGATTTAGGGCGCGAGAAATCTACGACGTCCCTCCGCAGGGGTAGACGTCTTGCGCAGCCACGACTCCACGATCGGTTGAGGTGAAGCCCCCTACGGCTGCTTCCGTGGGAGCCACCCACGCGAGGGGTACGCGAACACGGGAGTCGTCCACCGCTCGCAGTTTCACTGCGCGCACGTTCACCGACAGTGAGACCGAGGCCTCGGTCGTGCCCGCCCAACACGGAGAGCCACTCGACGCCTTCACCGCCTGGGAGCGCTCTACCCACTCCCCCGGCTCGTACCCGGCGTACTGGAAAACGATGACGGGGTTCGCGTTGATTCCAGGGCCAGACCCTTCCTCGGGTGGCTGGATCATGAAGCTCATCCCGCGCGTGTTTTCCGTGGGAACAACGAAAGTCACCGAGTCCCCACGGACCTTCCGCTTTGTTGAGAAGTCGTCGTTCCAGCTGACTTCTTGTCCGCCGTTATCGGAGGCGAGGATCAGTTGCTGCGGGGTGATCACGCACCCCTTGCACCCGTTGCCGGTGAAGGTGAGGGTGACGCGGGTTTGCGTGACTGCGCTGATGGGAACCGGATCGGGTTGCGGCGGTGAATCGGCTATCGCCGGTGCGGCTGCCAGTCCCACGGCGACCATGATCGCCGCTGCTCCCGCCGCCACTACTCCTCGTGTCCGAGCCATGTGATCCACCCTTCTTTGACAATCCTTCGTCTTTAGCCGAACAAGATCATCGCGTGAGCGATGACGACGCCCACGATGAACAACGTGAAGATGATGCCGAAGGCGGCGAACCCCTTGAACGACTTGCCCCATGGCGACTCGGCCAGCTCAGGAGACATGCACGATGCCAGTGTCTTCATGTCGCCGATCAGCCCCCACGTCATCAGCAGCGTGAACAGGCCCACGACGACGGAGACGATCATGAGCGCCGTCGCGTAGTCCGACTGCTGCAAGCCGATGAAGGCCAACACCGGGGCGAAGAATATGAAGTAGCCGATGAAAACCGCCATCGTGGGATACACGCGGTGGTTGAACCACCCCAGTATTTCCTTGTTGTCCATCTGAGAATCCTTTCGCTGGTGTGAGGTCGTGCGCCGGACGGGACTCGTGTCGCGAGTTCGGTGGGGGCAGCGCTGCCGGCGACGTTACGGCACCACGGCCCCGCACGTCAGCCGAAAAACCACATTCATCGCCGTCACCAACGTCCACCGCTCGCCGCGCCGTTACCCAGCAGAAGTAACCGAGCAGATGTAACCGAGAATTCACGTGTTTCGTGCCCCTGCGCCGGCGATGAGCGCCATGATTGTCGTGACCACCTACCGCTTTGCTCATCACGAGGAGACACACATGACCAACGCCAACTCCATTTTCTGGGCCGCCATGCGCCAACGCGACATCCTCGGCGGCCTCGCCATCTTCATTGGATTGAACTCCGCGCTGTTCGCCATCATCATCCTGGCCAGCGATATCTCCTCTAGCGGCCAGGTAGCACTGGCGATCTTCGCCGTGCTGTCCAACTTCCTGGTATGGCTCTGGAACGACGCAGGAATCAAGGATGTGCAGGCCGGATCGAAGGACATCACCGGTGATGATGCCGAGACCGCNATCGCGCAAGAGTTCAAGAAAGCTCCCTGGGCCTTCTACCGCGGCATCGTGGTCGTGATAGCGCTNGCAACAGCGGGCTCAGANCTNTACGCACTGTTCNGCTNATTGGNTNCCGACCGACGCTCGACCGAGCGTCNGTCGGAAACACCGTTAACCTGNCGCCATGCGTCGGCTGCCGGTGATCTTGNCTGTTCCGGNGNTCCTGCTCGCCCTNACCGGCTGCNGCNNTTCAGACGAACCGANTGCCNCNACTGACACCNAAACGGNCNNCAGCGACACGGCNGCNGACACATCCGGCGAATTGTCCGGTNAGTCGNNCGGTCAGTCNGACGANGCCTCNGATTCGNCAGGNGTNTTCGTTTCNCTNGTGGGCTCATGCGAGACCGGCACNTGCGATTACCGCCTNAGCAACGCCGAAGGNGGCACCGATGTNTTCGAGGCGCTNGCCGGACGNAAGTCCGTTCGCTTCGAGGTGGATCCCGAGGTCNTGGCGACNTACGAGATCAACGTGCGGGATATNGACGGTGAGGGCGCTAGTTGCACGGCGATCATCACCGGGGGTGGCTTTGATGANCGGCAGCAGCGCTTGACCACCGGCGACGGGCCGACCTGCTCGGTGTCCACNNGNCCGTAATNCCTGCCNGCTGCGNGGTTTCANNCTTGCGCGANNNNCGAAACNCGCNGTTCACGNNCNGGCAATCGTGACGTCACCGANCTGCNGGGACTCTANNNCTCGCTCTACTTNATNCCCNTCGACGACGGGNCCCTCACCTNCGAGCCTCCGGTGAGGGGCCCGTNGNNTATTGCTCTTCCGCCCACGACCNCNCCGNCCGTTCGGGGGCCATAATNTGCGNTGTGGCGCAACGACTGTCCATCCCNNNGTCGANGNGNTATCTGATCGTCAGCGGTCTGGCAATTGCCGGCACNCTGGTCGGTCANCTCGGCGCNACGTCNGCCACCACNTACGCNGCCAACGGCAGCGGCGGAGTNGAGACCGGCATCTACCTCGCCATCTTGCTGGTNTTCGCAGCGCTCTCCACGGCGTACGTNGGACGGATCACNCATCGCTGGGGACGACTNCGAGTGTTCTCNACAGCACANGTCGGNGTTGCCGTNTCGTGGTCCATCNTCGGCNTTGTGGAGATCATCACCAGCGAGAGCCTGCTNGTGATGTGGCTGGCCGCCCCCGTTCTCGGGGTGCTCTTCGGCGTNACGACGATCGTGTCTCCCTTCGTGACCCACGCNTACCTNTCTCAGACNTCTCTCACNGTGTCGATGGCTCGCCGGAACATCGCCGCCGGCGTCGGGGCGATGTTCGGTGCGTCGCTCGGCGGAGTNCTCATTCACGCCACCGACCCNGGNGTGGGAATCCTCGCGAACGGCCTGCTNACCATTCCCCTNGCCGTGTTTCTTCTCGCCCGTCCNCCGGCACAAACACAAGGCGATCGACCGANCACGCAGAACTCCGCTCGGGATCTCGTGGAATTGCTGCGGTCCANTCCTCAACTCCGTCGGGTCGGCTTTNTGACCGCGAGCCTNATGATCTGCCTCGTGCCNNTGTTCGGCATGATCGTTCCGATTCTCAACGACCTTGACACGTCTCCTCTTCCTTCCGGCGCAGGCTTCATGCTCACCGGCGTCGCAGCGGGCCGGTTCTTCGTGCCAATGCTCGTGCGGCGGATCTTGAGCACGCAGTCCCAATTCTCCGGGGCCATTCGAGCGTTTACCTGGGCAAGCGGCTTCATGATCGTGTTCGCCNTCAGCACCCTGNTNTCCGTCATCAGCGTCGATCTCGTCGTATGGACGCTCATCGGTGTTGGGNTCGGAGCAAGTCGCTTCACCGCGCGCGCCCTGACGATCGGNGCCGCNGCCGACGCGGGTCCCCCGGGTAAGGACATTTCCGCGGTGGCGGTGCTCGTNCTCATCGGCACCNTTGCNTCACCCATCGGCATGCTGCTGTGGGGTGCGTCCGTGGACTACNTGTCCTCACCCANCACGGTGGGGCTGGCNGCGCTCGTNATNCTCGTTATCGCCGCGNTTTTGGCTCGNTCTCGCNCNCGCGGCAGCNACNACTNACACCTGTTCAGCNCTGCCTGTCNTCGCAGNCNTNCTAGCGGGCGAAGCGGCTCCGCAATTCNTCCAACGCGCTGGGGTCCGCAACGGCNTTCATACACAAGGATTGGAAGTACTCCCACTCNGAACGCTCNAACTCCAACTCCGGGAGCCGCTCTCGTCGACCGAANTTCTCGTACTTCACCTTCACGTCGGCGATCGTGTAGGTGCGTCGGCCGGTCGCAAGNACGGGGATCCTGTTCTTCTTGGTCAGGTCCACTTTCTTNTNGCTCAGNCGAGCGCCGGTGGCGCGGTCNAAAGTCTGCAGNCGTCCGNTGATNTTCACACCCCCGATCCTAGATCGGTCNCCGTCGACTACCCAGCGCTCACACCAGGCGCGCCGNGTCCTTNATNCGANGACANGATTCGGCTNANTGCGNGNTCCAGAGCNNNGAAGAACGCGGACACGGATCCNTCCAGTTCGAGATCATCCGGACCNATCAGGGCTCGGTAGGTGCCNNCAGCGAAGGACACCAACACGGTCGGAGTGCCGAGGGTGCAGGCCGCCACTTCCTCCGGTGAGCGCTCGTTCAGGTGCACGAGGCGAATCGGGTGAGGGAAAGTGCGACAGGCGTCATCCCAGGCGGCTTTTCGTCGCACAGTGGAGTGCGTGATGTCACATAGGGCGCAGTGCGCGGTGCCACGCGCCCTGCCCAGGACGTACCGCAGCTCGCCAATGACTCCCCCATCCGCGTGATACACCCCCACGATCTCGCGAATAGACACCGGCATTTCTGACCTGCTATTCCCCANGCNNNNAGTGTCNGGGCAGTTNGCGTCACCCGCCACCGGTNATGGACGACGNNAACGTCCGAGGAAAATTNGCCAAGCCCACNAAAGCGCCCTCGATTTTCGACACAATGGCTAAAGTCTGGGAGACGGCAGACTCTCCCCCGTAGGAACGAGTTCGGAGATCACATATGACGTTCGGGCAATCGATATCGACCTGTTTCTCAAACTTCGCCAACTTCCAGGGACGAGCCCGGCGCTCAGAGTTCTGGTGGTTCTTCCTCTTCAGCTCCGTCATCCTTTTCGTCGTTCAAGTCCTGCTCGCCTTCGCGCCGGACGGCTTTCTCGACAGCACCGCATTCGCCGTCATTGCCTCCAGCATCGTCGGGATAGTTCTGCTCATCCCCTTCTATGCAGTTGGTGCCCGNCGCCTGCACGACACAGGCAANAGCGGCTGGCTCCAGCTCCTCGTGCTTATCCCCTGCNTGGGCGCGATCATCCTGTATGTCCTCTGGGCGCAGGCAGGGTCGGAAGCGGACAACCANTACGGGTCTCCTCCGGCCTGANATACGTGACCGATCCGCAGTGGGTTCCTCTCGCAGGGACCGTGACGATGTTCACCACCCCGTGGTGTGGGTTTTGCGTCCGACTCAAGCGGCAGCTCACCNACGCGGACATTTCCTTCACGGAGGTGGANATCGANCNNANNCCGGACGCCGCAGTTTTCGTCGAAAGCCAGAACGACGGCAACCAAACGGTGCCNACCNTCGTCTTCCCCGACGGATCCACCGCGACGAACCCGTCGCTGGCGGATGTGACGTCCAGACTCGCGTGACTCGTGACTCGTGACTCGTGACTCGTGACTCGTGACTCGTGACTCGTGGCACGGGAGTCGTCTGGAGGGCNGCTCCGCACTGCGCGCGACGTCGTGTCGTCGTNNNGNCGTNCNGNNGNGCCGGCGAAGCGATCGATGGGGCGTGACCGACCGCGCTANCGACTCGGCTTCGTCAACGGGCGGCTCCAATCACCCGGTAANNGCTCGCCGTACCAGCGCTCGATGAGTTTGCGAGCGATGCTGACCGCTGGAGGAAGAGATACCTCGCCGGTGGCGCAGGCCTGTGCTAANTCGGCTCGCGATAGCCACCGAGCCTCTGCGATCTCCTCCCCATCGACNTCGATNGATGGATCAGCAGCGAACGCGTGATANCCGAGCATCAGCGANGCGGGGAANGGCCAGGGCTGGCTACCGAGGTACTGCAGATCCTCCGGCNGGGTNCCNANGCGCACACCCGACTCCTCCTCCACCTCGCGTCGGACCGCCGCTTCGGCNGACTCTCCCGCCTCGACAAATCCCGCGAGCGTGGAGAACCACGTNGGCTCCCAGCGGACCTGGCGGCCGAGGAGNGCNCGATCATCGTCGTCGCGAACGAGGACAATCACGGCAGGGTCGGTGCGCGGAAAGTGCGACGAATCATCNACGGAGCAATGCCGCGACCAGCCTGCATCGCACCACGACAAACCCCCTCCGCACTGGGGACAGTGCCGATGGTTACGCGACCAGTTATCCAGCGCCACCGACGCCACCATCAATCCGGCATCCATGGCATCGAGGCGNGAGCCCGACATNCGAAGGTCCGCCCACNGGTGAGNGTCGGCTAGCGCGGGGGCCTCGTCGTAGTGCGCGCAGAAATAGGCGANNCCGTCGTCGTCGATCCCNAGCAGCGACGTCGGGACATGCNCGGGAACCGAANNATCGAGNGCGAGTCGATCCCCGTCGATGGCCGCGGTGCCCTGNTGCACGCGGACGAATCGACTCGATGGGTCAACNCGGGCGCCCTCTACCCATGNCTGGTCGNTNCGTCGCTCNGCAGCCCGGTCGATNGCGGAGCGNGCGAGCACGAGATCGTCCAGCAGCCACCACTGCGGATCCGACATTCGCACGAGATCTCCCCACTAACGATGNAGGCGAGCCTAGGGTGTCGACGTGAGCGTGTTCATCCGCCAGTTGACGGGNATNCGCTTCGTNGCNGCGTTCTGGGTGTTCGCNTACCACTTGCAAGGGCCGTTCAACGTNCTCGGCNTGTTGTCNATACCGGTCATGGGCGACGTCATGCGGGTTGGTCGCCTNGGCGTGGACNTGTTCTTCGCGCTGTCCGGNTTCATCCTGACCCACACNTANCTCACGCGCATGGGTTCATCGATTCGCGGGAGNGCNACGCTGCGCTTTTGGTGGCTGCGCCTGGCCCGGATCTACCCCGTGCACCTGGTGATGCTCGTNNTCGCCGGCNTCGCGGTTTTCGCGCANGCCCGCATTCTGGGTGAGGACATNGATCGTGACTGGTGGAACCCGATCGACTTCATCAAGAACCTTCTGNTNATTCAAGAGTGGGGNCCCAACCCCGAACGCGGGTGGAATTTCGTCGCATGGTCGTTGTCCATGGAGTGGCTTGCCTATCTCGTGTTCCCCGTGCTGGTGCTGATCTTGTGGAGGATGCACAAGAANGTTCCCACNTTCGTCTTGGTGATCGCGTGGTTCGCGGTCCTNGCACCGCTGGTGGGTTACGGATTGGGCACGTCCGATCCCTACTACACGAANNNCTGGGGTTCGACCTACCGCATCGCCACGGAATTCACCGCCGGAGCCATCACNTACCTCATCNTCCAACGGCTGTCGGAGCGCGAACGCNTGCACACCCCCGCCGCGTGGTTGTCCGCCATCCTCCCCGCGCTGGTCGTCGCGGGGGCGGTGTTCCTCGCGTGGCTTCCGGCGGCCCAACCGCCGGCGAACGCCNTCAACCCGGACGCAGAACCCCTGCCGCCGTANTTCCATCTCGCCCTNGTGCCGCTGCTGGTGGCGTGGATCGGGGCCTTGGCTCTTGCTCGCTCNGGTGTGGCGCGGGCTCTATCGACCCGCACCCTGGTGCTNGGTGGNTTCGTCTCNTACTCCCTCTACATGACCCACCTGGTGTGGATGGGGTTATGGCGGGCNGGGATGAACGTNGCCGGGATCGANTCGGGCGCGNTGTATGCCGCNGGGGTCGTGGTGCTGATCGTTGGTGCCCTCGTCATCGCATGGCTGATGTGGAAGGTGGTNGAAGAGCCGGCCCGNGAGTGGATGCGAGGTCTCGTGGGTACGCGNCGCACTCCCACCGAGGAGGCGNGCGAGGAAATCATCGAGGGTGCAACGCAGGGACANCCNNCGCGTGGTGCGCCAATCGATCCGGTGGCGATCCCGGAGACTGACGAGCGCTAGTCGAGCGTTAGTCGAGNGCGAGGAGGGACTCGACCTCCGCNTCGGTGTCNGGGCGAATCTCATCCCCTGTCGCCACCATCACGAANGCGGCATCGACGTCTCGCCANGAGACNCCNGCGATCTGGGCCCACGCGAGNCGGTAGATGGCCAACTGNCGGGGGTCGATNGATGCGGTTCCTCCCGTTTTCCAATCCACTACCTCNAACCGGTCTCCCTCGGCGAAGACGGCGTCGATACGGCCNTTGATNACNCGGCCGCCNAGGACCACCGAGAAGCCGCGCTCGACGCCTACCGGCTCGCGCCCTGCGTANCGCGTGTTNGCGAANGCCTTCTTCAACTTCTCCAACTGCTCGTCCGAAACGANGTCNTCGTCGGCNGCCCCGGGGAGATCATCGACGGCCATCAGCGACTGCTGGCCGAACATGGTTTCGACCCACGCGTGCCATGCGACNCCCCGCGCGGCAGCCCGNGATGGTTGACGNGGCATCGGCCGCAGCAGATCAAGGGCGACGGCATCCGGATCGTGCANTGCGCGCAGGAACGTCGTCGCNCCNACGTGCTCACCGAGCCGAACGACGTGTTCGTCGACCTGNTCGAGCCNGTGATCCTCCATCAACGCTTCGTAGGTCTCATGCCACACGCGCACCCGCTGTTCCTCCGCGGTTTCGCCNCCGCCACNGGATTCATTCAGGGACAGCGACTCGGTCATGGCGATCGGTTCGGTGGTGTTCGCGGCCTGCACCGCCGCCGCNGCCTGCNTNAGCTCNGCGCGCAGCGAGGGNACGACCGGCTGCGGCCAGGGCACGCCCCCACTNCCGGTGATCGGGTTGTCGGCGCCGTCGGGNGGCGCCGGNGCCCACATCACNACCCGNCACAGGTCCGGATCGGCGGATTCGACCGCGGTTCGGATCTGCTGCAGGAAGCGATGCGGCCCGCGGGGTGTGCTGTGCCCGGCNCCCCACCANTGCCCGGTGACGGTCAGNGACTCCTCGGCACGNGTGAGTGCGACGTACGCGAGGCGCTCGTTGTTGCGCTCCTCNAGAGCNCGAAGATCATCGNCGTACNTNTCGCTTTGCTTNCTGATTGATTCCCCNTCAGCGTCGGGGAAGACCGCGAGGTGCGGGGGAACGTCGCGTCGCAACGGCCANGGAACCNCCCCCGGGCTGGTGAGCCAGCGGCCGCGGGACCTNCCCCCNGGGAANGNCTTCTCGGAGACGAANGGGACGAANACGTGGGTGAACTCCAGCCCCTTGGCNGCGAATACGGTCATCAANTCNACCGCNCCCGGGACCCGGNGTCGGGTGTGGGGAATNGTGACGTTGAACCGTTCAGCGTCACGCAGCCAGGTGAGAAACCCTCCCAGGCTNACGCGGCCNTCGATTTCNGTCACGGACGCNGCCAGAGCGTGGAAGTCGTCAAGCGCCGAGGTCGATGTTCCACTCGGGTCGGCNAGCGCGGCCTCNACGTCGACTCCGAGTTCACGAACAGCGCGGGCGATGAAATCGCTGATCGGCTCGCTGGTGTGCGCACGCANCCGCGTCACCAAGTCCGACACCTCCACGAANGCTTCGATNGCGCGCGGCGAGTAATGCTCGGTCGGCCCGGGATCGCTNAGCGCNTCGGCNAGCGCGGTCACATCAACCGCGTCGCTCCCNGCNACGGCATCGTTGAGATCGTCATCGATGGAGTCGGNGTCGCGTCGNCCANGCCCACCNGCGAGCGCGTACGCGCGCTCNCCCAACACCGCNAGGTCCCGAGCGCCCACCCGCCAGCGGGCCCCCGCCAACAGGCGCACCAGCGATGTGTTCGCCGTCGGCTCGTGCACCACTTCGAGCAGCGCCCGCGTGTCAGCGACCGCAGGATCCGCCAGNAGGGCGGCCGCTCCGGTCACCCGGGTAGGAATACCCCGCGCTCGCAGNGCCCGATCCACGCGCCGGATGTTCTTCCCCGTGGTGCACAAGACCGCGATCGACTCGTCGGAGTCNCCGGCCGACGTCCGCCGNTTCTCCACCGCNGCGTGCATCTCACCCACACGCGTCGCGAGGAACTCCACCTCGGNCTCGACGGTGTCGAACAATCCGACGTCCACCCGCGCCGGNGACGCNTCNCCNGGCGGGANNAGCGGATCGGCTCCCGCGTGTTCGGCGCGNAGCTCGGTGGNGATCTCGTTNGCCACATGCAGNACAGCGGGTCCCGAGCGTCGGTTCTCGGCGAGCGAGTANCGCGAAGCGGGGCGCTGGTCGGTGCGCGGGAAATGCTGNGGGAAGGACTCGATGTTGTCCACGCTGGCTCCACGCCAGGAGTAGATGGCCTGNCACGGATCTCCGACNGCGGTGACGGGAAATCCGTCCCCGAACAACGTCTGNAGCAANTGTCGTTGCGCNANGGATGTGTCTTGGTANTCGTCCAACANCACGATGTCCAAGCGNGAACGNATGTCTGTGATGGTGTCGGGAAATTGGTCNACGATGCGTTGAGCGAGCCGGACCTGATCGATGTACTCCCACAGATCGTGGGTGGTCTTGTACTCACGCCACCGCTCGATGAGCACGGCCAGCATCATTCGGTCCTGCGCCTTCTCGGCGATCTCCCGNGCTATTCCNCGCCCGGAACCGAGCACATCGAGCTGCGCGATNAGNGCGCGATCGTGTTCGACGACGCGGTGGGGCTCGATGGCGAGTTCACTCAACTCACTATCGAGGCGGAGCATGAGATCGGTGACATCCATCGGGCGGCGACCCATACGAGCCAGACCCTCGCNNACCTCGTCGCCATGAAGTGAACACACCATCCGGTAGGCNTGCTGGTAGCGAAGACCGTCGGTCAACAACGTGGCTTTCGGCTCGTGTCCGATGCGCAATCCGTANTNCGTCACCACCCGCGAGGCGAACGCGTTGTAGGTGAAGACCGAAGGCTCCGCCTCGGCAAAGCCGACGGAGGCGACNTGTGACCGGATGGCNGCNACGAGTGCGGACGCAGCCTTGTTCGTGAAGGTCAGACCCAGGACGCGGTCGGGATCNACCGCGCCGATCGCNCTCAGATAAGCAACGCGNGCCGACATCGACGTTGTCTTTCCGGTGCCAGCCCCCGCGACGATCACTCCTGGAGCNAGNGGCGCGCTGACGGCTTCCCATTGACTNTCGCTNANNTGGAAACCGAGGACCGCATCGAGCCCGCCNCGGTCCATNTCCGAGGGCACGCCTTGATNCGCCGAGGCGCTATTCACGTTGTTGTCGTTCGCGTTGTTGCTGCTCNCGTTGTCGCCNCTCATTCGTCGTCACCGCCAACGTCCATNACGTCGTTGACATNCCCCACCAGATCGACGACAGACACCTCGGGCGTCTTGGCCGGGCANAGNCCANCGAANTCACAGAAGGTGCAGTGNTTGCCNGGANGCGCCTCNATGCGTTCACGTCGAACGGTGTCCGCTGCCTNCCCCANAGCACGCTCGATCCACGTGACACCGNTGATGCTTTCCCGTTNGTCCAGCCCATCCAGCNCTTCCAGTTCGTNGCGGCCAGCGAGNGNNNTCGGTGGCNTCGGTGGTCAGCGGCNGCTGCATCTGCTGTTTNGGGCCTGGATCNTTCGCGCNNGCGTCNATNCGCANCTGNACAAGAGCAGCACCNCCCANGTCGTGATGGGCGCCGTCTGCNGCCTCGTACGCGTCGCGCAGCAGNAGTTGATACACCCCCAACTGTCCGTGTTCTNNNGTCTCCTTCTTCGTGGGACTGGACGAGGATGTCTTGAAGTCGATCGCCACCAGTCGACCNTCGTCGTCTTCNTCGATGCGATCGAGGTAGCCCCGCAGGTGCACCGACTCNGGGNCTCCTNNGGGGGTGGGGACGTCAAGGTCAGAGACGATGTAACGCTCGCTGTCNATGAAGGTTCTCTCGCGNGCCNGGTGATAGATCAGGAATCGCTCGAGNGCATGACGGGCTTCGGNTCGTTCGGACACCGAACGCCACGGTGCNTCGAAGTCGACCTCNCTCCACACCTGGTCNACGAANGCCTCCATGGAGCGCAGGTCNNCGGGGATCNCTCCACGCGCGACGTGGTCGGCAATCGCGTGCACGATGCTTCCGAATGCCGTCGCGCTCGAGCGAACANCATCGGCGTGCGCTTCGTGGTCGAGGAACCACTTCATCGANCACTGCCGGATCGCATCCAACGAGGATCCGGACANCGCAATGGGCGCATCGGGNGCCCGCAGNGGACGGGGCCCNTCNCTGACATCGTTNATNCCCCACCANTNGGCNGGATCCGCGGCNGGGATCANNGGCGCGCCCGATCGGTCACGAAGGGTGGCGATGCGAGCCAGGAGCGANGCNGCGTNCCGTNGCGTGTCGGCCGAGGCNTNGGCATCCATCAANGCGCGCCGNCANTCGATCACCAGTTGGCTCCAACTGGTGATCACGTCACCGCGGTGCGGCAGNGCNTCGACNGTGATNCCNGGCGANTGCTCCCTCGTCNNTGTGGNGNGGNTTGCNNAGANTCGTGCCGATCACGTCNGCGATGAACCNGCTCGGTCGATCCGCTCCCTCNTCTGCCGAGTCNACGGGGAGCAGGGTNACNTGCTCNCGGGCACGGGTCATNGCCACNAANAGCANGTTGCGCTCCTCGCGCATGAGNTCCGGNGCCACCNGATCNGCNGAGGCGAGTTCCTCNACNCCGAGTAANGATCCGCGCGGTTGCACGTTCGGCCACCGACCTTCTTCNAGTCCNGTGATCCACACCCGTTTCCANTNCAGCCCCTTGGCNCGGTGCACGGTCATGATCTGNACCATCGACTCNCGCTCCACNCGNGCGTGCGAGGACTCNGTGATCGACTCCGACGCGATGGNCTGATCGCGCAACGTGTCNAGGAANGTCGTGACCGCATANACGCCGCGNTAGCGCTCACTCANACGCTCAGCCGAAGCGAANANCGCNATGACGGCGTCGAGATCGTGATGGGCGCTCGCCGAGCCACCCAGGGCNGCNGCGCGCAGNCGATCCGGCCAGCCGTGCGGGCTCGAGCCACCGGTCCACGCGACCCACAGCACCTCNCCNATCGATGCCCCNCGNGACACACCCTCACGCACAGCNGCGAGAACGTCNCGNACTCGATCGACGCTCGCCGCGANAGCGGAGGCTGAATCGACGCCNGCNGGAGNNNCATCACGACCGAGNACAAGGTCCGCGACGAGCTCTCGCGCCGGCAGCACAGGCTCGCCCGCNTCGCGACGCTGGGCNCGCAGCGCCCTGCCCAGTCGNCGAAGNTCCGAGACATCCANNCGACCGATNGGGCCGAGNANNAGATCCTCGATCCNNTCCGGAGTCGCTNTNCGAGGACGAGCGGCGATNTCGATGAGGGTGAGCAGCACNGCAACCGCCGGCTCCTCGTGCANNGGCAANTCGTCGGCGGTGATGGACGCAGGAACTCCGGCCACCGANAAGGCGCGCTCGANGCNNGCNAGATCNTCCNCGGATCGAACNAGAACCGCCATGTCCTGCCANCCNAGCCGGTCGTGCACGTGGGCCGANCGAATCTGTTCGGCGATGTGNGCGTCACGGGAGGAATGCGTGGGNCACGANAGNACNCGNACNGNCCCCTGCATCNACGGNTCNTGGTCNANGAATNCGGGGGTGCGATGGTCGCGCTGCGCGTCGACCGGCANGGTGCCGAGNGNTCGTGGTGCCAGGGCAGCCCGGGCCGCGTCGGCGATCACCGATCCGTAGCGGCGCACGGTGCGCAGCGCGATCACCGGCGCNGGTTGTCCCCCCGGCTGTCGAAACGTGTCCGGGAAGTCGAGGAATCCCTGCACCTGGGCNCCGCGGAACGCGTANATCGCCTGATCCGGGTCACCGACNGCCACCACCGAGCATCCCGGTCCGGCTANGCGACGCANNAACTCGACCTGAAGAGGGTCGGTGTCTTGGAACTCGTCGACGTAAATCGCGGTGATGCGCTCGTGTAGTTGNCGGCGCACCGANTCATCGCCGGCCAGGAGCACGGCTCTGCGCATCAACTCGGCGTAGTCCATGACGTTGTGGAGGACCATNACGTCCTCTTCCTGCTCCGCGATATCTGCAACGGCGTTCCACTCCGGACGAGCNTGCTCCGCGGCCAGNGCNCGTAACCGGGCAGGAGTGATGTCTCGCTCGCGCATNCGTGCGATGAGGGNGCGCACCTCGGCGGCGAAACCNTGCGTAGCGATGGCTTCCTGCAGTTCCTGCGGCCATGCGATGGTGCCGTCTTCCAGGCTCCCCATGATCAGTTCGCGGATCCGTTGATCCTCCTCGGCTCCCGACAACAAACGCGGCGGATCGGCGTACTGCTCAGCGCCGGCGTGCGCACGNACCANGCCGTAGGCGAACGAATGGAAGGTGGCGACCGTGGGNAGCAAGCCACCACCGATGCGCGCTGCGATCCGGTCCCGAACCTCGCCGGCCGCTCGCCGACCAAACGTCAGCACCAGNACTTCCTCTGCAGACTGCCCAGCGGTTAAGCGCCCCACAACAGATTCGACGATGGTGGTGGTCTTGCCCGTGCCCGGACCAGCGAGCACCAGGAGNGGNCCGTCACGGTGATCAACCACNNCCTGCTGGCGNGCGTCNNGCTCGGGGGCGTGCGCCCGCGGCAGGGGCGATAGGTCCAATCGGGNGCGCACCACCCATNAATACCACCGCNATGTGACACCATCGGTCGGTGAGCGACGACACGCGGACGGGCGGCGCAGCCGGCTCCGAATCGANGCTCGACACCCCCTCTNCCGGTCTGCCGACCAGNAGCACGAGCGCACCCCCCGANAACGGGACACGTGGCGAGANNGCGGACTTGCGCGCTGATGCGCTCGCCGACGCCGGTTCCTACGTTCCCGGGTCCGACGGGGTGACCGAGTCCGGCACNATCGTCATCGAGGANGGCGTCATCCCCAAGCGACTGCGTCGCCCCCTGGATCTCGCACGATTCGCGCTNGCCCTGCTTCTGGCGGCCGCCGCCGTCGCNCTCGGCTGGTTCGCCACCGGGACAACAAGTGGTCTGGAAGACGACCTCGTGGAAGGGGCACGACTTCTCCCCGACCCGGTCGTATTGATCATCAACATCATCGGTGGCATTGGAACGCTCGCCCTCCCCATCGCCGGAGCTATCGCGCTGATCGTCCGCAGACGGGTNCGTCAACTCTTCGACGCGCTCGTCGCGTTACTCATCGCCGTTGTTGCCTTGTCGGGGCTNTCCATCCTCGTCTCCGAGATCGCCGATCCGCGGCTGCTCGTCGCACTCACCGGATCGAACGATCCATCGAACGCGGCAACATCTCCGATNCTCGGCGGTCTCCTCGCNTTCATCACCGCGTCNCGGTTGATCAGTCGTCGCCCGTGGAACGTGCTCACCCTCGTGGTCATGGGCTCACTGGTGATCGTCGCCATACTCAGCGCATCCATTGCTGTTGCCGGCTTGGCTGCATCCTTGATGNTCGGTTGGGCCATCGGTCTCGCCGTTCGTTACATCCTGGGGATTCAAACCACGCGCCCCAGTGGCGCGGAAGTGGCCGACGCATTGGACCGCGGCGGCTTACCCATCACGATGCTCCGAGCGCAAGAGTCAACCTCGCGAGGTCGCCGCTACCTCGCCACGGGNCNGTCNGGCCNNTCNCTCNACGTNACNGTTCTCGACCGNGACCTCGAAGGNGCNGGGCTCCTTCGNGCNATCTGGACGTCGCTTCGCCTNCGAGAGGAGCCCCGTAACTCGTCCTTCAACATGCGTCGNTCNCTCGANCACGCAGCGTTGGTGTCCTACGCAGGGGAATCCGCCGGCGTTCCCGAGCCTCGCTTGCTTCTGGCATCCGAGGTNGGCCCCGACTCCTGCGTCCTGGCCTACGAGCACATCGACGGCACANCCTTCGCNNNGANCAGCGACCTCANCGACGATGACCTCCGNGGCGCATGGCAGGCCGTGAAAACCATGCACNAACACCAGATCACGCATCGATCGCTGAACGACGATCANCTGGTGCGCTCCCCCGACGGCACCGTACGAGTTATCGGCCAGGACTCCGGCAGTGTTGCCTCTAGNGACGTTGCCATGCGCATCGACGTCGCCGAGTTGCTGTGCACTCTCGCGATGCTCACCGACGTCGACCGTGCTGTCAGCACGGGTGTGGAGATTTTGGGAGTAGACGGCATCGGACGAGCACTACCCGCCTTGCAACCGGTCGCCNTATCTCGANGCACNCGAAAGGAACTGCGCANGCACAAGGGGCTCATCGTCTNGCTGCGCGATCGCTTGGTNGAGATACGACCAGGAGCAGACGAAGAAACGATCCAATTCGAGCGGATNAANCCCAAGACACTCATCATGGTGGTGGCCGGGACNATCGCCGGGTACGTCCTGCTGTCNCAANTGGCTCAGGTGGATCTGGTCGGACTCATCCGGAATGCNGATTGGCGTTGGATCGCCGCGGCCGCTCTCTTCAGCTTGATCACATATTTCGGTTCAGCCTGGTCGTTGACGGGATTCGTCCCGGAGAAGCTGCGCTTGACGCGCACGCTGATGGCACAGATAGCGGGAGATTTCGCGACGCTGGTCTCCCCGCCGACGTTGGGGTCCATCGCGATCAACGTGCGTTACCTACAAAAGTCCGGACTGCATCCGGCCCTNGCCGCAGCGTCGGTCGGCGTCTCCGGCGTCGTGACTTTCGNCNTACACATACTTCTTCTCTTGGGCTTCGGTGTNGCGGCNGGCACCGCAACCGACTTCACGTTTGANCCGCCTCGGGCCGCCGTGATCNTNGTNTCCGGTCTCGCCGTTCTNGCTTTGGGNCTACTCGCTGTTCCGCGGGTCCGCAAAGAGATCACCCGAAGGATTCGCCCNCTGCTTNCCGAGGTAATCCCGCGNCTGGTNACCGTCGCCCAACGCCCCCTCAAGCTACTCGAGGGAATTGGGGGNATTCTCNTGCTGAACCTTGCCTACATCGCCGTCTTGTTCGCCTGCATCGCCGCGTTCGGCGGATCACTCAACATCGCGCTCGTGGCGGTCGTCTACCTCGCTGGTGCCACNATCGGGCAGGCCGCTCCCACCCCCGGTGGTCTCGGCGCTGTGGANGCNGCNCTCGCGGCTGGTCTCACGGCAGCAGGGCTAGACGCCGGCACCGCCGTCTCCGCTGTCCTTCTCTACCGACTGATCACTTTCTGGGCACCCACCGTCCCCGGCTACTGGGCATTCACGAAACTGACCAAGGACGGCCTGCTCTAGCAAGCGCNATCNNCNCNNCACTGAAATACTCACGTCATGAGCGATAAGCGCGCAGTCGTNACGCCACTAAAGGACGGTCCCAACCAAGTTACCGGAGGGGTGGTCGTGCAAGACCCCGACGGGAACGTCATCAAGGAAGCATCAACCGTTTACCTATGTCGGTGCGGGTTCAGCCAAGACGCGCCATTTTGCGACGGCTCACACAGGAGAAACAACTGGAGTAGTGCGTTCCGCTGAAGGAAGAGGTTTCCCTAAATGGCTGCAGCCCGAATTCTCACGAATTTCATCTCTTCGCCCTTCCCCACATTGAAGAGAATCTCTTTTTCGCCTTTCCCCACATTGAAGACGCCCCTCTCTTTACACTCCTCCACATCGAGGACGCCCGCTTCTTCAAGCGTTGCCACCAGGTCAATCGGGGCTGCCCCATAAGTCGGTCCGCACTTGCCCGCCTTTCCGCAAGTGATTTGGATCCAGTGTCGTGGCCTTCCGTTTTTCCCGAGCGTTTTGCGACGGGGGCTCCAATGGGCCCCGTGTCCTTAGCCTTTTCGTTCAANGCGTCGTGAACTTTGTCTAACGCTCCGTCTACCGCTTCTCCCCCCTTTTCGCCCGCTGCGTCGACGATCTTGTCCCGCACTTGTTCACTGTCAAGATTTTCGTCGACANCTTCCCTAGCCGCGTTTGCAGCACCCGCGATTCCCCCTGATGCAGCCTCACTTAATCCTGCCGAGTCCAAGCCAGGTGCCCCGCCGATCGCGGACTCAAGGCTGTTCCCGGCAGATTCCGCGATCTCTTGCGTCGACGAGATGGCGTTATCTGCCAATTCTTTTACAGGTCCTCCGCCGGCTTTCACCATTTCACTTGCAGCGGATGCAATCGGCGCAGCAGCATTTTTTGCCGCATCACTGGCCATTTCGTTGACTGGTTCAAAAACACCACCCTCGCGAAGCATCCCCAAACCCATCTGCGCACCTTGCTTGACACTTCCGAAAGATTCTTGTGGCGATGCATTGAAATCGATGACCTGATCTCGTATTTGCTCGCCTCGGATGGTGTTTCGTCCGTCTCCCTGCTCCATAGACCGCGCGTCTCTAGCGAAGCGGGCCCTGTTGGCTCCCTCTGAAGAAAGACCGCCTGCCATCTGACCAGCCACCTGAAGACCCTTTCCGGTGGTCTGAACAGCCGTTCTCACAGCGTCTCCGTCTACACCAAGGACGTTTGCAGTCATCGCGNNAACATTTTGCGCGGTGTGTGACATAGCAATATTCCTTGCGTGCTCAAGATCGTTGCTCTCCAGTGCCTTATGGGCAGTCTCTAAATTGCCCTCCAACGTTTCACCGGATCTATGCATCTGCCTTGCCGTGCTGTTGAGCGCAGCGAGTCGCTCATCCTTTGCACTCGTTACCGCTCGATCTTCGTTGTACGACGTGCCCACTCCACCTGCTCTACCGTATTTGACGGTTTCGCCCTCGTGCTTCTGGACGTAGGCGCGCGTCCTTTTGACCAGCCCTTTCATGTCGGACCGTTCTTTCCGTATCGCAGCGAGCTTTGCTGCCTCTTCGGTAGTCAATCCAGTCTTTTTCTCTTTCTTCAATTCGATGAGACGTTGCTCGCGGGCAAGCTTTGCGTCGTGTTCTTCGGGCAACATTCCATGCTTCTTAACGAAGCGGAATTTATCAACGGTGTCCTGGTGCCGATTCCTCGCCGCGATAGCTTCTTCATCGGCACCGCTGTCAGCATCAGCTTTGGCCGCATCCAGCTTTTTTCGCAATGCATCGTGCTCATCTTGTTGGTCCTTCGTAAGACCTGTGTCTTTTTCTCTTCGCAAAACACTGGCACTGTTTAAAGCCGAAGCAAGCGCACTTTGGTGATTCTCATCAAGATAGTCAGAGCCGATAAAAGATTTATCATTTTTTGCTTGTTTGGCGATTGCCTTGTGGTGCTTTATTTGATCGTCAATGGACTGCTGATCCTTCTTTGACGTCATGCTCCGACGTCTCTCCTGCAACTCCTTAATTTTGTCCTGGATACTTATCTTTTGTTTGTCTCGCAGTTCTTTGATGTTGTCCTCGTGGGTCTGAAGTTCATCCTTCTTCGAAAACTTTTCCCTGATTTTTCGTCCCCCAAACCCCGTTTTGCCACTTCGGTAGCGATCTGCTGTCTTTTGTGCTTCACCCTGCTTATTGAGTGCAGCGAAGCGTGACTCAATCTCCCGAACATGGTCTTCATGTTGTCCCTCGATCGTTTCACTGGCGGAACGGTGGGCTTCCCGAGCCGAGTGATATTCCTCAGCTTCATCATCATGTAAGGCGAACCTGTAACCCTTGCGTAAGTCCGTAGCGCCGAGTGACCTTCGCTCCCTACTCGAGTCCTTCAAGTCCGAATTTTCTGCCTCCAACGACTGCTTCTCTTGCCTATTGCGCTCCAGTCGCTGGTTCCATTCATCATCATCTCCGCCTCGACGTTCCCCTGCNCTTTCTTTCAGGTCTTTCTTGGCAGCTGCCAATTCCTGCTTGCGCTGGTCTTTCCACTCACGGGTTCGATGCGTGAGACTGTCATCAACTACTGCGCCGTCGGACACTACCCCCGCATCGAATCTATTGACGGGCACAGATTCACCCAGGGNGTTTTCCACACTCATGGTCGCCACTGTTTCGCGGCCAGCTGCTTTAGCGGCTCTGGCCGCCTTTTGATGAGCCATCACCGCTTTCGCAGATGTCCTGAAAGCGTCTAGCGCTCGCCCTTTTTGAAAGGCGCCTTCTCCTGTTTTCGTCGAACGCATGGCGTCTATCGCGTCGCTATTTGCCTCCACCGCGTCACGAGCAAGACCTTTNGTTCGGCGCGCTTCATCCTGTCGAAACTGATCTTGCTTAGCGGAAATCATGCCTTGGGCTTGGACTGCCAATCCAACGCCCTTGACAATGCCACTGACAGAATCGGAGGAACCTTCTGGTAGAAGTCCGACACCATCTAAAGCCTGACTGACTTTATTTCCGTGTTCGTAAGCTGACTCTCCGAAACGAGAAACCGCTTGAGCATTACGAACGCTACTTGTCGAGCCTGTCTGGCTCATTGCCTGTCGATCTTTAGCCTTAATCATTTCTTCGACGCGCGAACGCTCAGCGTCAGGATTCGCATTCATTCGCTGCTGTGTCTTTGCAGCCTGATCCAATACGTGTGCGCGTTGGGCTTTCTTGAGGTGTTCAGCAGCCCGGGTTTCCCGCTGTTCATCCGTCAACACTTGAGGTCGACGCGACTTGCGCCACTCGAGATACTCCTGTTGCAGACGCTGCTTATCATCAGATTCTAGCCTTGTGACCGGTCTCGTCGGCTGACTCGCATTCGCGTCACCGGTTCGAGTGTTATCAAGCGCGACCGCATCCCGACGTTCCTCATCATGAGTTATTGAATCTGGAACAGGCATGATCTATCGCCTCACCGAGTGATTCTTCCGGACGATAGCGACAGACCTTGAGCGCCAGACACCAGATTCTTCATGACTATCTGTCATGCCCCCTTCGGAGATCGTCGTTGAGATTCGCGAAGCACTCTCCCGTTAATGATGGCTCCGGCAATGAACGAGATGAGTCCGATACCGAGCATCACGGTCACGAAACCTGGGATTGAGATAGATGCCTCGACTCCGCCTGATCCCGCGACCGAAAAGGTAAATTCGAAAGACTGCGCTCCGGTGCTGGAGGGGTCCGCGGGACACATGGTGATGCCGCAATTGGCGACAACCTGCACCAAGCTCAGCACGACGTATACGAACAGCCAGATGATGGTGGAGAAGGTGAAGGCCCGGGCGGCACCACGGTGATGGAATAGGCCTCGGTCCACTGCCCGCCACGACGACGTCCACAGCAGCATGGCGGCGCACGCCAAAACAACTGCGAGGAAGATTGCGAAGGCCCACTCGAACATGGGGCGACCGAAGACGACTTCGTTNGGGTCCAACGTGAGATCACCGGTCGCGTGGTCCAGTATCTGCCGTCCGCTCGCGGCACAACCCACGACCGCCGCGAGAATCGCGATGGCGTAGTGGTTCGGTCGCATTCCGCGCAGGAGATTCAGCATCGGGGCGATGGCCGCACCGATCAGGGCTGACCGCTCCACGACTCCCAACGCGCTGGGGGCCATGCCGTAGCCGTACTGCTGAGTAATGGCCACGGTTATGGCACCGATGACGACGCCGATGGCCGTGATGTTCACCCAACGGGCGCTGCCCACCGAGGGTGTGGGCTCGTTATCGGGGCCGGACTGGATGGCTGAGCCGTCCGGGTGCCCGGAGTCGCCTTCGGGAAATTCCGGCATCCCCGGCTTCTTGGACATTGTCGGGGCCTTCGGAGGCTTGGGTTCCTTCATTCCCTGCGGCAGCGCGCCCTTGAGGGTGTAGGCCGCACCGAGGGTCGAATTCAGGTTCATCGTTCACACTTTCGAACGGTCACTGCGCAGCCCGTCACGCAAATGCCACGAAAATACTCGTGATCCCCAGGGATCCGAGGGCGGACGGCGCTGCCCACTTGTTGCGTAGAACGACCAGGGCAATCACCACGGACCACAGCAGAAACAATATGAACACGGGGCGAAGTTACCGCGAGGATGACCGTTGTCGCAGCGGATCCGCTATTCCGCTTCCACATTCAACGCCGGTGAGGGACCGGTCAATTCGATGGTTCCGGCCCACAGGCACTCGCAGGCAGCACCTTCGGTCAGCACCGGCATCCCATCGATTAGAACGTTGCTGGGTGAGATCCACGGGGCTACCACGACCGGGATGCACGGGGCCGGGGTGGGCACTCCCAGCGCCGCAGCCGTGAGAGCGATCACATCGGGGTTGGCCGGTGAACGGCATAGTCCGAAGGATGGGATGTTCACGATCGGGGCGAAATCCATCATGGTTGCCACCGGGAGGTCGTTGGCGAAGACGCCCAGCGGCTCGACGAGCAGCGCCGACGGGGCGAAGCCCATGTCGCAGAACATGGGAGTTCCGAGGGTGGCGACCGGACCTGGCATTCCGAAACTGTAACTCCGGGACGCATGGGGTGTNTGAATATTCGTGAACAATCCTGTGAAACTCGGGACGCGGGGGGCCCGTGTGCTCCATAGTTCGCTCTACTGCAATCGAACAGCTCGAGGAGCCCTGAATGCCTAGTTACCTTTCTCCCGGGGTCTACGTAGAGGAAGTCCCCGCCGCCACTCGTCCGATCGAGGGTGTTGGCACCGCGATCGCCGGTTTTGTCGGTTTCGCTTCGGCGGGACCCACCAATGAGCCAACCCTTGTCACCAATTGGCAGCAGTTCGTCGACACGTTCGGGGACATGGCTGAAGAGTTCGCCCTGGGCAAATCGGTGTACGGCTACTTCAATAACGGTGGCGGTCGCGCCTACATCGTGCGCCTTCCCCTCGCCGTGGATGGCAACGCCCCCTCACCTGGACTGCCAGTCGCGGCTCTGAGCGCCGGCTCGGGGAAGGATGCCGTTCCCGCCTTCACCGTTCGCGCACTCGATGCCAACGTCGGAGATATCTCAGTCGACGTGGAGCCCGCAGCAGGTGCGGATCCCGACTCGGGGAAGTTCGACGTCACGATCTCCGCGCAGGACGGGCCAAGTGAGACGTACCACTCGGTTACCACCGGCGCCGGTTCAAGCAACATCGCCACCGCTGTCAACACCCGTTCACGCTTGGTCACCATCGAGGGGCTCGATGTCGCGGCCGACGTCCTGAAAGGTGGGCTCGCCACCGGAGCGGTGAGCTTGGCTATTCCATCCGATGTGGCCGTCCCCACTGTGGCCACCGAGTCGGTCGTCGGTGATCCTGCCAAGAGGACCGGGTTCGCTTCATTCGAGGCAATCGAAGAGATCACCATGATTGTCGCGCCGGATCTGATGACGGCTCACCGGCAGGGCCTAATCGACACCGAGGGTGTGGTTGCGGTCCAGACGGCCATGGTCTCCCACTGCGAACTCATGGGTAACCGGATGGCCATCCTGGACACCCCTGCAGGGCTGAACGCCCAGCAGGCTTCAGAGTGGCGCGAGACGACCACCAACTTCGATTCCAAGTTCGCGGTGCTTTACTGGCCGTGGATCCAGATGTTCGATCCGACCGTCGGTCATGACGTCTACTTCCCACCGAGCGGACACCTATCGGGCCTGTGGAGCCGTAACGACGACACCCGCGGCGTCTTCAAGGCGCCGGCCAACGAGGTCATTCAGGGTGCCACGGGGCTGGAACTCGCGGTCACCCGCGGCGAGATGGACATGCTCAACCCGATGGGCGTGAACTCCATCAAGTCGTTCCCCGGTCGAGGAATTCGCGTCTGGGGCGGTCGCACACTCTCCAGTGATGCCGAATGGCGTTACGTGAACGTCCGTCGTTACTTCAACTACCTCGAGGAGTCCATCCTTCAGGGCACGCAGTGGTGCGTCTTCGAGCCCAACGACGAGCGCTTGTGGGGCCGCATTCGCCGCACCATCAGCGCCTTCTTGGTGAACGAATGGCGCAGCGGTGCACTCTTCGGTGAGAAGGCCGGCCAAGCGTTCTTCGTCAAGTGCGACGGAGAAAACAACACAGCCGAGAGCATCGATGCCGGCATGGTCATCGTCGAGATCGGCGTCGCACCAGTGAAGCCAGCAGAATTCGTCATCTTCCGCCTCGCCCAATTCTCGGGCGGCGCCTCAATCAGCGACTAACCACCACACCAGCATTGGAGACATGAGTCATGGCACTAACAGGAGGAGACGCCTTAACCGCATTCTCGTTCGAGTTCTCCGTGGACGGAACAACTATCCCGAATGTGGTGGCGGTCAACAGCATCAGCAAGAACGCGCCAGTCATCGAGACNAAGTCGATGACACCCGATGGCAAGTACGTCAACCAAAAGATGTANGGACCCAACCAGTCCGGTGAGATGTCCATTTCCGTTTTGAACACCGGTGACCAGGCCGTCACTGGATGGATCATGAGCGGCCTCGGTGGCGATCAAGCTAGTGCTCGCAAAACAGCAAAGCTCTTATACAAGGACACCACGGGTTCGACGGTGCTGACGATGGAGTTCACCGACGTTCTCGTTTCCAGTATCGACTACGGCTCCCTTTCCGCAGGAGAGGCAAATGCGATCCAAATGACGATCAACCTGAGCTTTGTCGATATGACGACAACGTAGATCGGAAGGACTTATGTCTTCAGCACAAGACGTATTCCAGACCACCTTCGATTTCGTCCTTCCCCGTGGATACGTCGACGCCGACGGACGTGTGCACCGCGAGGGGACGATGCGGTTNGCGACGGCGAGGGACGAGTTGGTTCCCCTGCTCGATCCCAAGGTGCGGGAAAACGACGCCTTCTTGAGCCTCGTTCTCCTCGCGCGAGTTGTCACCCAACTCGGCGATGTCCCGACCATTGATGACCAAGTCATGGGCGGCCTGTGGGCAACGGATCTGGCGTTCCTTCAGGATCTCTACCGTCAAATCAACTCCGAAGGGCACACCCTCGTCGAAGTAACCTGCCCTTCCTGCTCCTGCGTCTTCGCTGTTGACATGGCAGGTGATGGCCCGGGGGAATGACGACGGCCGAGGCTGACCTGCTGTGGGAGGAGGTAGGCGCCTTGGCCTTCTACCTTCATTGGCCGCTCGACACACTCCTCGACCTACCTCACCAGATCCGAGGCCGTCTGCTCGAGCAGTCGCAGCGACTCGCACACGCGGCGGGAGGAGTAAAGCATGGCTAGGACACCAGGCTCATCGGTCCACGATTGGCGTGGGCCACTGAGGGCCGACTATCTCGCCGTGCCCATGACCACCGGCGTGCAAAGACCCCACCGGACACTACTGCGCCCTGCTAGAGGTTTCGTCGTCACTCGACAGCCCCTTCGAGTCGTCGCTCCAACCCTGCGGCACGCGAAAGATCTCTCACCTGCGGGACGGATAGCAGTGCGGGTCTCCTCCGCACAGCGCATCAGCAATTCGGTCGACGACGTGCCCACGGGCGAGGTGCTCGGCGACGATAACGCACCGCTCACCAGGCCCACCAGCCAACCGAGCGGGTCGCTTTTCACGACCGACGACGAACTCACACCGGATGACGACGCGTTGACAACATCAGGAGTCATCNCCCCGACGCNCTCGTCAGCCAGTGCATCCCACGCGTCCACACCGACGCCCGCGAAGCCTCTCCCCCGCCCGTCGACGTCCCGTCCCCCTCGCCGTCGAGTGAGCACCGGACCTGTCCCCCTTCCACCTCAAGGAGTCACTCCCGCCCGCTCAGCTCGAAAGCCACAGGATCAGGTGCTACCGAGTCGAGGCAACGAACCCGGTGAGAGCGAAGTGCTCCCCTCAGTGCCGCCCACTGACGTTCTCGCCGCGATTACGGTGACCGAGGACGGCCGCACCCTCACCGGGCGAACCCGCTCTATGCGACGTCCGAGCACCCAACCAGAAGCGCAGCCATCGAAACATTCATCCGAACCGACAGGCCCCCACGAACACACCCNTACACCCACCGAGACTTCCAACCAAGCGGCGGCCGTCAATCCATCAGAGCCCGTTGAACCCGCCGCGGCATCTCCGCTTGCAGGGTCATCACCCGCAGCCTCGGCCACGCCTGCCGCCTCGTCCGTTCCCGCCCTTCAGTCAGACGGCATTCAGCGGCGGCCGCGTTCCACACGCATTCGTGGCTCAGCCCCGGCTGCTACGACTGCACCTATCGCGGACGCACCATCACTCCAGGTGAACGATTCCCAGCAACCATCGACAGACACTTCACCGGCCACCACACCGCCGTCCGGATCCGCGCGGGATGCTCCTTTCACGACATCGGCAGCATCAACTCCATCTCCCATTCCCGCTGTTGATGCCGTGCAACCAACTGATGTGCGGCCAAGCCGCGTGCAACGACATGACGGACACGTGGAAGACGCTCAACCACGCGGAGACTCCGACGAAAATCCGAGTACGAATACTGCGCCCATCTCGCATTCACCGGCAAAGTCACTGAGCACCTCAACATCCGCGACAACGCCCGCAACGGAGCCGTTCACGCAGGCGTCGACCACACCACACCCGGCGTCCGAACCAGTCCTCGCCGACGCACCTATACAACGCAGAGCCACCTCCACGCCCCGCGTCGGAGATCCCGACAAGCGTGATGCCGTACGCGACGCAGACGGGTCATCGGTGACATCATCTGTGTTTCCATCGGTGACACAAACGTCTACGTCAACAGCAACTGACCATCCGACCCAAGCAGCAACGTCAGACCAGTCCAAAGATTCGTACACATCGGAACAGTCGCAATTCGGTCAGCACACCCCTGATTCCACCGGGTCGCCAACAACGATCACCGTTCCCGCCGACATCAGAGCAGCGATCGTTGCGACCACCGGGGTGTCCCCCGCAACAGCGTCGATTGTTCGAGGAGAAGCAGTCAGCAAGCAGGCCCGCGATCTTGAAGCGGATGCCTTCACCCACCGTGGTCAAGTCCACCTCCCCGGCACTGCTCCGCTGACATCCGATCACCAACGTCGACTCCTGGCCCACGAACTCACACACGTCGTCCAACAAGGAAACGGCAAACGACTTCCACCCGAACACACCCCCGAGGGCCAACGCCTCGAGCAGAAGGCGCTCGACGTAGAACGCATCCTGGCAACGGCGTCATCCCACGCCACCCCCACACCCGACGTTCCTGCAAGTGCATCACCGACGCCGAACGGCCCATCCCCAATGACTCCACCGCTGACGAGTCCGGTCGGAGGTTCAACGGCCGCGGGAGTGCCCGTCGGCGGCTCCCCCACAAAGCCCGCACAGGTACCGGGGAAGAGGGTCGACGCATCCTCAAGCAGCGACCTGGTGCGCGTTGTAGCCACTCCGCGCTCACCGGTTCCCCCAGGGCGTCAACAACCCCGTCGAAACCCCGAGGCAACACCCGCACCCGTCGACCAATCGACCCCGTCACAGGCAGACGTCGCACAAGCATCCGGNATGCAGCCGGTGGCGCTTCCCGTCGTCACCTCGCATATCCCCGCGACCTCCTCCGGCAATCCGATGGCATCGTCTGCACCCGACAGTGCCGTGGTTCAGCGCAGGGGAGCACAGGCGGCACCACCCTCAGCACCCCTCCCGCCGACAACGGCACCGCCGTCCGCGACTGCGGCAAACTTCAGTGGAATCGCCGGCTTGGGGCCTGAGGAATATCNACGATCTCCAAGAACCTCGGAAGACGCAACCCCCGATGACGCGTGGCTCGAGCGCCACGCGGCAGCCCTTTACCCCATCATCCGACGCCATCTCAGAAACGAGCTCCTGCGAGACCGCGAACGACGCGGCCGACTCGTGCGGGAGGATTAAGCCATGTCGACCCCCGCGCCCTTCGACTCGGATTACACCGCGACCAACTTCGTCGGCTTCTCGATCAGCGTCGACATCGTCGCTTCGGATCAAACGCTGGGCGCCAACTGGCAATCACTGTCCCTGGGTTCGGTGAGCCTCGGCGCTCAAGACCTTCAGGCCGGCGGCTACAACCGGAGCCGGTTCCAGATGATGGGATCGCTGGACTACGGAAACGTCACNCTGACCCGGCCGTGGACNGCCAATCAGTCCGGATGGATCGCCCAATGGTTCTCTGCAGCGGAAACCTCCGGCCCCTCGACCGTTTCCGTGACGGTCAACTACCTGGATGTTCAGGGATCACTGCAACAAGCCACCTACAACTTCCGCAACGCATACCCCGTGTCGTGGACACAACCGGACTTCGTCGCCGTTCCCTCCGCAGAGACGCCTCCACGAATCACCGAGACACTCACGTTCTCCCACTCCGGGTTTGCCGAGAGTGGCAGTCTTGCGTCGGGGATCGACAGCGCCGAATCTGTGCAGCCATTCAAATTGGTGGTGCTTCCCGGCGGAGTCTCCGGCGTCGCGAGCGCACTCTCTGCCGTCACGAGCTGGACTCCCGGTGGAGACGCTGCCGCGTACATGCCATCCACTGCGCTGTCCGCGAAGAACGAGGTCATGGCCAAAACTGCAGGCGCGACGCTCGGCAGCTTCCCGGCTATCACTTTTTGGGTTCCTCCTTCGAGCGTGCAAGTCNAAAAGAATGCAAACTGGCGAACCAACGATTCGCCGTCCGCCGAGGGATCGGGACCTGTGAACTGGCTGGGAACGGGACCGATGAAAATCGATTTTGATTTCACTCTGGACGGCGCGCGGGTCGATCAGGGCCAGGGTGGGAGTGCCGAAGGGGAAAGCGTTCTGCCCGAGGTCGAACGGCTGCTGGCGTTATGCGAAGTTGATTCGCTCCTTGCCGCCGTCGGAATCGGAACGGCACCGCTGGTCGTGCTGTTGTGGGGAAATTTCGTTTCCCCCGTCAGTTACGTCTCGGACGTGAATGCAAACTTCATTCGATTCAACGGACTCGGAGAGCCAACGCGAGCTCAAGGCCACATAACAATCATGCAGTACCCCACGTCGCCCGATGCCCAAAACCCCACCTCGGGAGGCGACGTTGGGCGACGACAACTCGAGGTCTACGACGGTGATCAATTGGCCCACCTGGCCTTTCGGGCTTACCACCAACCCTCGCATTGGCGAGACATCGCTGACGCGAACGGTATCGACGACCCGTTGCGCGTTCGCGCGGGTCGGACCCTGGTTGTTCCCGACAAGGCAACCCTGCCCAGACGCGGTGAATCCGGCCGACCGGTCTTGACCTCGGGAATCTCATCGTCACCGAACAAGGCGGATCGATAGCGATGTCCCTCNACATCATGAGCACGTCGGATCTGATCCTGAAAGTCTTCGTCGACAGCATCCCGATTCTCCCGAAGTTCTCTAATCGGATACGTCGCATCGAGGTCGAGTCCCAGGTAAATCTGCCGTCGTCGTGTGAAATCGAGTTCACCGATCCGGATTTGACGATCCCGATGGAGTGTGGGCTGGAAATTGGCAACTTCGTGGAAGTTCGCGCTGTGACCGGAGATGACGCTGCCGGTGAGGCCGTCTTCTTCGGTCAGGTACAAACACTCGAGATCCAATTCGAGAACTCGGGGGGAAAGCTCAGCGTCGTGCGTGCGTACGACGCAAGCCATCGGCTCCTCCACGGTCAAAAGACAATGGGCTACCCGATGATGAGCTACAGCGAAGTAGCAGAAGCAGTTGGTGCTGAGCACGCGATCGTCACCGAGGCCGTCCCGCACCCGGTCGTGCACGAGATGGTGGTGCAAGCAAACGAAACCTATTGGGACTTCCTCGTGCGCCTCGCCAAGGAGATCGGGTACGTCGTCAACGTCGCCATTAACCCACTCACCGGCACTCCAACATTGCACTTCGGTCCGACGATGCCCGCCGAGACGGCGCCACCATCCATCGGCATCGACCCATCACCATTGTCGTTCTCCATCGGCGACGACCGCATCATTAACCTGGAAGCATCCGTTTCCGGGTCCGGCATCACTGCAGCTTCCTCTGCGCGCGGCTGGGATCAGTCCCTTGGCCTCCCCTCCCTGGGAGAAGCCCCGACAATGTCGGACACCTCCCTCAACACGGTGCTCCCCGAAGAGCTTGGAGCCGAGCTTGGCGGTGTGAACCAATTCGTTCGACTCGAAAACTTGACCGGGAACGAGGCCGCTACCGAGGCGGCTTCAGAGGGCTTGGCGGCACGGCTGTCCGGGGCGTACGCAAATATCGAAATTGAGATGCGCGGCAATCCCTCGATTATGCCCAATCGGGCGATCAGCCTCGCCGATGCCGGCCTGCTAACCGGTGAGTACACGATCACCTCGAGCATTCACACATTCGCACCCAACCTGACGGGGTACCGCACATCCCTGGTCTGCTCTGGGCTCGAAGACCGCACGCTCGCTGGCCTCCAAGACTCGGCCGTGACGTCCTCGAAGTTGACAGGCGTGTATTCAGCGGTCGTCACCGACACCGAGGACCCTGAGGCGATGGGTCGGGTGCTGTTGAGTTTCCCGTGGCTATCGGAAACGTACGTCAGTCCGTGGGCAAGGGTCGTTCAACCTGGAGCCGGAGAGATGCTGGGCTGGCAGATACTTCCCGAACCCACCGACGAGGTCCTTGTTGCATTCGAGAACGGGCAGTTGAACTCCCCGTACGTCATCGGGGGCCTGTACAGCCAAGACCGACGAGGGGCGATCCCCTTCGGTGAAGTAGTCCAGGGCGCACCCATGATCCGCGCTTACACGTCTCGCGACGGGCATCAACTGATCTTTAATGACAGTCCAGAGAACACATCGTTGACCATTCAAACGACGCTCGGCGCCTCCTGCATGGTTCGCCTGTCGCCAGAAACAGGCATCGAGATCATGACCCTGGAGGAACAACCCATCGTCATCACCAGCGCCTCGGACGTCACGGTGAATTCAGAAGGCGCCGTCTTGGTCAATGCCAGCGATNTCACCATCAACGGTGAAGGNGACGTCTCGGTTTCNGCAGAGGGCGCGCTAGAACTCAGCTCNACCGGAGAGTTGAGTATCGCTGCTTCGTCGGTCAACGTCGAAGCAAGCGGGGACATCAGTTTGGCAGCACCCGCAGTAGATGTGTCCGGCGGCATAGTCAACCTGGGAGCGTGACCGTCACCATGCAGGATTTTGTTGGCAAGGGGGTCGCGTTCCCCCTCGCACTCGATTCCCAGGGGCGACTGGGGATGGTCACGGGCGCAGCCAACATCGAACGCTCCATCGCGCTGATCGTCGGAACCGCCTACGGCGAACGCCCGATGCGGCCGGAATTCGGCTGCGGTATCCACGATCTGGTCTTCAACTCCGCGTCGCCAGAATTGCGGACGCGCATGCAACTTCTGGTGACCAGCTCGCTGGAACGGTGGGAAACGCGGGCCGACATCCTCGGGGTCGACGTCGAGTTTCGACAAGACAACACGCTCGCAGAAATCACCGTGAAGTACCGAATCAAGAACTCGTACGACGTGCGCAATCTCCTCGTACCCTTCTATCTGATCCCTGAGCAGGAGGGGTAATGAGCCTTCCATCCCCCAATCTTGACGATCGCGCCTTTCAGGACTTCGTCGATGAGGCGAAACGCCTCCTCCAGCAGCGTGCTCCCGAATGGACCGACAANAACGTNGCCGACCCCGGCGTCACACTGATCGAGACCTTCGCCTACATGGTCGATCAGTTGGTCTTCCGACTGAACAAGGTGCCGGAACTGCACTGGATTAAGTTCCTCGAGTTCCTTGGGGAGACGCTACGACCACCGGCCGCTGCNTACACGACCATGCAGTTCTCTCTCGCCGTTCCTCAAGACACCGACATCCTCGTTCCTGCCAACACGGTAATTTCCACGGCGCGTCGAGGCGAGGGGCCACCTGTTTCCTTCACAACGGACAAAGACTTGACGCTCGTCAGTACCTCCATTACTGCCGGACTCNCCCAGCCCGCCGGCGGTGCATTCACGTTGGTCGATGTCACCGACCAAACCTCCGAGGATGTCGAGTGCTTCTCCGAGACCCCAGCGGTCGACGATGCATTCTTCATCGGCCTCAACAAGCCAGCGTCTCACTGCATCGTGCGACTGACCGTGGATTCGCGTATCGAGGGCATCGGCGTCGATCCGAAGCGACCGCCGCGAGCGTTTGACGCGTGGAACGGTCGCTCATGGGAACCCGTGGACTGCCTGATGGACACCACCGGTGGCTTCAATAGGAAGGGAACCATCGAGTTATCCATCGGCGAACAACGGGAAAATTCCCTNAACGGTGTAACAGCGGCTTGGATCCGAGTTCGAGTTACCGCCGCAGAAGGTGATCAGCCCGAGTACAAAGAGTCTCCGAAGATCCGCTCTATGTCCGCAGCAACAATTGGTGGATTCGCTCCAGCAACTCATTGTCAGATCGTGAAGAACGAGATGCTCGGGAGAACGGCCGGGACTCCTGGAGAGGCCTTCACACTCAACCGCACGCCGCTAATCGCTGGCCAAGACGATCTCATCCTTGAGGTCAGCAGCCCCGATGGCTGGGAACAGTGGACTCGGGTGGAAACCTTCGCGAACCGCGGACCACAGGAGAAAATCTTCTGTCTCGACAACGTGACTGGTGAATTGCGCTTCGGACCCATCGTTCGCCAGCCCGATGGGTCGACCCGAAGTTACGGCGCTACGCCCCCGTCAGGCAGCAATCTTCGAGTGCCGGAATACCGAGCCGGTGGAGGCGTTGCCGGCAATGTGGATGCAGGAGCGCTGCGACTGCTGCGAACCAGCATCCCGTTCATTTCCAAGGCGGAGAATATTCATCCCGCCGTGGGTGGCGTCGATCCGGAGACGATCGCGGACCTCAAGGCACGCGCAGCCATCGACTTGCGGGCCCGCAATCGAGCAGTCAGCACGGCGGACTTCGAATTACTCACCCAACAGGCATCTCCGTCACTGGTGCGAACCAAGTGCTTGAACGGAGCCGACTTCGGGAGCCCGGGCACCGTCCTGGTTCTCGTCGTTCCTGATATCCAACCGGGACGCGTGCCCTTCGAGTTGCTCCGTCCTCGCGAGGAAACCCTNGCCAGCGTGAAGAANTTCATNGATGANCGGCGNCTGGTGGGAACCACNATCCGNATCGAGCCNCCTCGCTACATGGGCGTCTCCGTCGCTGCNCGTCTCGCTGTCCACTCGCACGCAGATCAGGAACAGGTTCTGACGGCGGCAGACGATGCCNTCGCAAACTTCCTTCACCCTTTGCACGGCGGCTACGACGGAACGGGGTGGCCCTTCGGTCGTGACGTCTCCGTCGGAGACATCTACAGCGTGCTCCAGCAAGTGCCGGGGCTGATGTACGTGGACGTCGCTCGATTAATTCCCATCGACGCAGTTTCTGGAACAAGGGCCGAGCCAACGGACAAGATCTCGCTGAAGCCGCACGATCTTCTCTATAGCCTGCCGTCGGACTTCGAGGTCGTTCAACGATGACCACGCCATACAGATCGCCCATCGAACGTCACATGGTCTTCGAACCCACACAACGCGCACTCATCCCAGGGTTGCCGAACCCGTTTCCGCTCCGTGACTACGCACCATCCATGCTTGCCGGTGACCCCGTCACTAACCTATTTCTCGACACCTTCGATGAGGTTCTCGCACCCATCATCTCTACGCTCGATTGCTATCACGCATATCTCGATGCTGACCTCGCTCCGATGGATTTCATCGACTACATGAGCACCTGGCTTTTGGTGTCAAGCGAACAGGGCTGGACTGATTCGATGAAGCGACAGGCCCTCGCAAAAGCTGTGCCGAGGTCTCGCTGGCGTGGCACCACGCAGAGCATCTCCGACCGAGTGACCGAACTTTTCGGGGGCACCTGCGACGTAACGGATTCCGGAGACGTCACAACGGCCAACGAATTCGAGGACCCCTCCACCTGGTCCGCCGCCAGCCCGCCCCGGGTGACGGTCACATTTACCCCGGCCGAAGGCTCCAGCGTCAAGGAATCTGACATACGGGCCGCACTCCAATCGGTTCTTCCCGCGCATGTCGAACTTGTCGTGACGGTCGTGACGTGACCGAAACACCGTCCAGCATTACCTGCCAACGCTGCGGCACAAGGACCACCTGGACTCCCTATTGTCCAGGTTGCGGGGCCTACCTGGAGTTCGCCGGGGTGCCTCCGTGGACTCCCCCGGCACCAGACCCTGCGACTGACGACAATGACTCTAGTGTTTCCCTCCTGGAAACACCGTCGCACGACGACGAGTCCAAACCCGGGCATTCGCCTGAGCCCGTACCCGGACAGGCCCCCGTCGATCAGTCGGAACAGACTGCCAGTGTTAGTGCGGACCACGAGCACGACGACACCGATGGCGAAAGCACGGATGGCGAAGGCGCTGACGATGACACCGAAGCTGACGAGTCTCCGCCAAGCAAGGTTCGTCGTGGTAACCCGGACCCGTGGTGGAAGTTGTGGGCGCGACCGATAATCAAGGAACCTGACACGCCTCCACCTGCAGAAGCGTCCCTTGACAGTCGTGAGCACGCTCCGACGCATGAAGAGGAGAGCGCTGGGGTCGTCGTTCCAAAGGATGTCCCCGCATCGATTGAATCGGAGGAGCCGGCCAAGGCAATACAAGCCACTGAGCGAACAATCGCCGTGGGGCGAGGTGGGGGACTCGGACCACTCGATGGCACGCCGTGTCCACGCTGCGGGTTCCGTAACGAAGCCACAGCTCATTTCTGTGCCCGGTGCGGCTTCGACTTCGCGGTCGTCGTGCAAGCGACAAGGGCTACGCAGCAAGCAGCCGGGGGCACTGCAACGGCCGGCAATCCACCCCAGCGCCGGGATTGGGCCCTGATCGCCTTTGTAGCATTCCTAATCGCGATTCTGCTGCTTGTGGTTTTTTCACCGAAGCCCAACCCCGTTTTCAACGCGGCCGCAAATGCCTTTCGTTCGGTTGCGTACTGGATCGCCCCCACTGCTGGACAGACTGCCCCTTATGACGCCATCCAGGCTTCCTCTACCGGATTCGGCTCCCCAGCGTCCGCTCTCGCAGGAAACACCACCGCCACATATTGGGCATCCGCGATCTCACCGAACTTCGGGGCTGGCACCACCCTCAACTTCCGCCTTGTCCAGAACTTCACCCTCGACAGGATGCTGATTCAGCCCGGAATACAAAACGGGGTTCTCGACGTCCGAGCCCTCGCAACCCCGTATGAGGTCCGCTTAACCTTCTTCAAAGCCTTTCCTCTCGACCAAGATGATGACTTGGTGGACGTCGACGCTGCAGACGAAGACACGAATATCATCGGTGATCCCTACATCGGATCTTCGGCGTGCCCGGCATGGCAGCGACCTTCACCTACTCCCACCACAAGCCCATCTGATGGCCCATCGGCGACTTCGACGGGCAGTTCGTCCGTCAGTTCGTCCGTCAGTTCGTCCGTCAGTCCGTCTGCCAGTCCATCGGCAAGTCCGACAGCCGCCCCGGCGCCGAGTCGGACTGGTGGTTCATCGGTGGCTCAGGCGACGAACACACCCTTGGTCTCACCGTCGCCTTCTCCGGATCCAATCTCGCGTACCGGTAGCCCATCCACCACGCAGATAACAGAACAACAGTGCAGGTACGTCAAGCAAGCGACCGAGGTATTCGACTTGCCACTCATCGCGAACCTCAGCGACTACACAACCATCCTGCAATTCCCGGCAGTAGAAGCCGCCCGCATTCAACTCGACATCGTCTCGAACTACCGGCCCCGCTTCTCTGACCCGTACTCGTTCGCGTCTGACCTCGGTCAGGTGGCGATTACGAACGTGCTCTTCTATCCGCAGTTCACTGCCTCGGATCTGTTTAATAGCGGCGTGACCGATCGCACCGACCCCGAGAGTCCATCGCCATCACCCTCGACAAGCCCAACCGATGGCCAATCGCTCTCGCCATCGGCGACCCCCGCCACTTCACCGGCTTCCTCTCCGACTACTTCGCCCTCAGCCACGCCAAAGAGTTAAAGCGGTATCGGTACCGTCTTCGGCGCGGACCACATCGATGAAGCGCTCGGCGATGGTGTTGGACTGGACTCCACCACCGCCCCCGCGGCTGCATCGCCACTCGCGGTTGCCGACTCGCTCGGCGTCGGACTGGGGGAGGGAGTTGGGCTCGCGGTATCCGGATCGGTATCGGTGGCCGCGCCGGCATCCGCACTCGCACTTGACGTTGGCTTCGGCGACGCAACAAAGTTCGGGTTGGCGGGGACGGGCGTCAAAGTGGTCGACGGTGACGAGCTAGATTTCTTGGTCTTCTTGCAGAAAGTATCGGAATAGGCGGAAATTTGATCACCCGCCTTACTCCGCATACGGAAGCAGTACTTGGTTGCTGGCTCGAGGTCCTGTACTTCCAGTGCTGAATCACCAGCCGCCGGGCCCGGAGAGACGCTTGACCAGCCGGACAGAATCTGTCGTTGAATATCGAAACCCGTGACCTTGGCGTTCTTGTCACAGGCGACGACCTCCTGCCCTTCAGGCGTCTCAGAGGGCAGCATCCACGTGAGTGCGAGTGCCGTGTCACTCAACTTGTCAGCCATCGGCTCAAAGGGCGGGCATGGAGCCGTCGCCGCTGCCTCCGATGAGCCATCACCGCCACTTCCGCCGGATGCACCGCTCGTAGCGTCTTCGATTTCCGCAGCGGTCGGCATCAGCACGCACATTTGCGGTGTGTAGAGCGACTGCGTCTTGCCCGCGGTTGCAAGCAATCGGTAACAGTTCTGCTGTCCAAGCGTCGTCTTCGTGACCACGAAACGCGCGGTTCCTGACGGCACATCTCCCACGTGCGTGCAGTCTCCGCACGATGGAGACTCAATGTCGTAGTTGTACACGGTCGAGTTAGGGAAGGAAGCGCTCGGGGAGGGTGTCGAGGTCGAACTGTCGGGGGACGGTGATGTAGACGGCGAGGGTGAGCCCGTTCCGCCGCCAGCACCCACGGAGGCGGGCATGAACACAACTGGTGAGCTGAACGAGACCGATTGAGAGGTGCCACCGGAGGAGCCCGACGTACTGGGACTAGTCAGCGCGTTTCCAGCATCACCGACGGCGTACACCGAATAGCCGGTCGCTCCGGAAACCGCTCTCCAACGCAGCAGGATCTGGTCCGTACCCAATTGCTCAGCGGAGAAATCAACCGGCGTTGCAGGCGGAGAAATGATGACGTCATCCGATCCAGACAGGTACAGACGACTGAAAATAAATGCTGCGATGACCCCCACGATCGCGAGCAGAAGGATGAGCCTGCCGATGATTCCGAGCCGGAAGCGGATAATCGGGCGCTGAATCACGGTGACTCGCTGCACCGCCGACTGCATGTCCTCCAGCGCGGTCCCCAACGTGAGATCTTTGTTGGGCTCGATTGCAGAAAGCATGCTCAGCGTTCGCTGGCGGCCCACCAGGTGGAAGGGACCGGTGATGGTCACCCGAGTCCAGGACGTCTCTCCCGGGGCGAGTTCAATTAGCGAGTCATCAACCTTGAAACGCAGCCGGCCATCGGGGTCCCACAAGCGCAAGACAACGCGTACCGTGGTGTTTCCATTGTTCGTTATGCTTGCGTAGGTCGAAGTCCGACGACGCATCTCGAGGGTTGTCCGACTGACACTTAGAACGGATTCATAGAACGGATCGACCGTGATGTTGAGTTCGGCAACGGTGCTTTCGTTGGGATCAACTTCCGACGTCGCTTTGATCCCGATGGGATATGTCTGAGCGCCCACTCGTGAGGCACGCGGTGGCTTGATGACGATGGCCGCAGAGTTCTCATCCCCGGGAAACAGGGACAGTTCTGAGGGAACGAGCGACACCCATTCCGATCCGTTGCCGACAGATGACAGCGAGTAGGTCTCGACCACTGGACCCACGTTGCGAACGGTGACCTTAACGCGCACCGGTTTCCCCGGGCTTGCCGTGACCTCTTCTTGCCCCAACGTAACGATGGGCCGCGGAAGCACGCTGCGCTCGGCAACGATGGTGCCCGCGAGCGCATCCTCTCGGTGCCCTACTTCTCCGGACCCGGTGTCATCGGAGGTGCCTGCTGTCGCTGCAGCAGAGTCACCGGCGCCGGAAGACGTATCGCCTCCATCACTCGAGGCCCCCGAGACCTCGTTGACCCATCGAAGATACTGCTCTTCACCGCTCTCGGAATCGTTGTCAGGCATCGGTTGTCACCTCCCCGCGCGGAGGATTTGCGAAGGATCCGAAGGACTGCTCCAAAGGAAAGGAGAGTCGACCGAGTTTCTGCCATTCACGAGCCGCGCCCCAGATGACGTGCTCGTACTCGACGTGTCGTCCTGCTTCGGCAGCTGCGAACGCAGCCGATAGGCAGGCGGAACTGATTCCTCCCCCAGACAGCTCCAAGGTCGACAGCGTTCGGAACTCACCGTCGGACAGGTGCCGGCCTTGTTGACCTAGGCACGCTCGCCAGATCTTCTCGCGCAGTTCCTGAGTAGGTTCGGGGAAGTCGACGATGCAGTCGAGTCGGCGCGAGAATGCATCATCGAGGTTGGCGCGAAGGTTGCTTGTCAGGATCGCAAGGCCGTCGAAGGACTCCATTCTTTGCAAGAGGTAGGCGACTTCGATGTTCGCGTGTCGGTCTCGCGCATCGCTCACCTGGGAACGCTTCCCGAACAAGGCGTCCGCCTCGTCGAAGAGCAGCACCCCGTCGAATTGTTCCGCTGCGGTGAAGATCTGCTCGAGTCGCTTCTCGGTCTCCCCGATGTACTTGTCGACAACGCTCGACAGGTCGACGTGGAACAACGGAACCCCGAGTTCCCCGGCTAGGGCTTCCGCGGCCATGGTCTTTCCCGTGCCGGACGGCCCAGCGAATAGTGCCGTGATTCCTCGCCCTCTGGTTCCGCCCGGACGCATCGCCCAGTCGTCCAAGACTTGATCCCTGAGTCGAACCCGGCTCAGCAGATGGGACAGTTCCCCTTCCACTTGATCGGGAACGATCACGTGGGAGAGCTGGAAAGTGGGAATCACCGGGCGGGCTAGCGCCCCCAAATCCGAGGGAGCCGATGCGCTCATCTTCTCGTTGCCGTGAAGCAATCGCTCCCGTACGTCCTCGGGTTCAAGGCGCTGCAACGTGTCGACGGTGCGCGGGCTGTCGATCTGATCGTTGAGGTAGTCCAGCCATGCAGCGCGCACTGCGGGGGCTGCCACTGGTACGTCAACGATGCGATCGGGGGGAAGGTCTACCGAAATGCTCGGACCGGTGATGACGATCACAGGGATGAAACCTTGATCAACCCACGTGATGACCTCAGCGACGCGGTCAGCCGTGATTCGGCGAGCGTCAACGATCATGGGAGTGCACGCCAGGGCGGCTTCCCGAAGGCTCGCGTAGACGGCGTCCCGGCACTCGGAGGTGTCGTGCGGAAGATCGTGCGCGTCCAAAATCAACACCCTGGGATGCCCGGACATGTGCAGGCGATGATGAGCGATGCACACAGCACCGGAGCCCTGATGAGACCGCATACACACGATGGCTGATTCGTGACGTGAGCCCAGCGGAGGAATTTCGGGAAACGGGACGGTGTCAGGCAGCAGTTCCCCAGGCATCAGCTGCTCACTACGCCAGGACAAGAGGTCGTCCACACGACCATCGAAGCGACCATCGCCGAGCAGGTGCCGCACGAACCGTTCCGAGGCATCCACGATGCGGGAGGGCAAGGGGTGGTCCTGCCTGCGCAACTCGATGAGCTCCATGCGACACAGGAAGCCGTCGGGGTCGAAAATGCGTCGTCCTTCGGGGGATGACGGATCCGAGCCGATCAGCCGCAGGGTGGTCGCCACCGACGGGCCGCGGGTGTCCACTTCGTTGTTAAGAACGATGAAGAAGGCTTCGAAGCGCGGATCCACCTGGACGGCGGCTGCCACGATCAGAGTGCCCAATTCCGAATCCGACAGTCCGCACAGCATCGCCCAGCGCCTCATGTCATCCGAGAGGTCTGCATCCGAGATAACCAAACGGGAGTCGACTCCCGCAAGATCGCGAGCGTCTCGGATGACCAGATCCAGCGGGAAGACATGACCGCGACGCTCATCGGGGACGTCGTCGGGTCTGCGTGACTCGTCTACCAAAGCGGCCACACGTTCACCAACGACCGCCAAAAGCGCCCGCACGTGGCTCGCCGCGTGCGGATCCCAAACCTGGGGTGGGGCGGCCATCAGTTCTGATCTCTTCTGCGTGTTCGTATTCCCGCCTCGGGTGCTTCGGGATCCCGTCCGCGGACAACATCCTTGATCGGATCGTCCGTGCTGGAGACAACAATTTGCGGCGGCACAGTTTGCGGCGGACCGGCGGGTTCGGAGACACCGGCAGCAACGGGGAGGCTAATAACGACCGACAGGAATGGGTGGTAGTCGGTACCCATCGCCGACCACAACTCGGTGGCGAAGCGGTCCGAGAAGATCTTCCCGCCCACCCTCAAGTGGAGGTTGTGGCCTTGCTCGAGCAACGCGGCAAGTTCACCAGCACAGAATCGCTCGGGAATGTAGTCGTATTGAACAAGCGCGTGGAGCGCGAGGCCGAGAAGTTGGTGATCGTCCTCCGGGCGTGACGCCCAGGCAGTGAGAGCGTAGGTGAGGTTGTAGAAACGAAAAGGTTGGCGTCGTGATTCGACGATGCCGTTCTCACCCACTTCTTCGATCAAGGTGGTGGTGCGACGGGTGAGGTCTTCGCGGATATCGGCCAAAAACAAGTTCAACGTCGGAGCCGTTCGCGCCGCCGCCCATTCCTTTTTCGGGGCATCGAAGGCGACTTTGGCGGCCTGACCACCCAGGCGCTCGGACTCGAGCAGGGCAGCAACAGCTCGGTCGACGTCCGCCAACATGAGCATCTCCTTCGGGGAAGTTGTCGCAACTATGGCAGCCCCAAGGAGCCCCCCTGGGGAGGCACGACCGTTGTGCTTGTGAAAATTGTTACGAGAGGGGTCAATGTGGGGCCTAAGAAAGGTGCGAAAAGGATTTTTTACGCATCCGTGACAACTAGCGGACCCGTGCCCTAGCGTCTGTTCCCATGGCTCTCTACTCATGCCCCGCTTGCGGGATGTCCGTCAACACCACCTGCGGCGCCTGTGACGCCGCCCTCGTCGACGACGTTCTCGTCAAAGACGACGGCACGTCCGTTGCGATCTCCGTGTGCCCGAACGGCCATGGCAAGATCAAGTCGCCCATGTGCTGCGGCACAGACATGACCTGCACGGTCTGAAGATTGCCGGCTGAGCATTACCGCCGGAGAATTCTGGCCTGATTCACCGGACGAAGGCGCGGCTGAATCACGGCTGTTGCGTGCGCGCTCCTACCCCACTTCGTGCAACACCCGCACCGTGGAATCTTCATGGGTGATGCGGAAGGGTTCGAGTTCATCGTCCCACGGTGTCCCGATAAGTCGATGGATCTCGTTGTTTACGCCCGACACGTCATCGGGCCGCGCTCCCGCGAGAAGGCTGCGCAAGCGATCTTCGTGGACCAGAACGTCACCGTGGGACCCGATCGTGGCGCGAAACAGACCCAGCGTCGGCGTGAACGCATAGCGCTCTCCTTCGACTCCTGCGCTCGGGTCTTCGCTGACCTCAAATCGCATCGTGGAGAAGGAGACCAAAGCGCTGGCGATCTTGGCGGCCGTTCCCTGGGGCCCATGCCAGATGATTTCGGCCCGGACACTGCCCGGGGCGATGGGCTGGGAAGACCAATCCACGTTCACGGCGGTGCCGAAAACCCGAGCCAGAGCCCATTCCAGGTGCGGGGCAACCGCCGAGGCGCACGAGTGCACGAAAAGCACCCCGTGCGCAGAAAGCTCTTCCGCCCCTGCGCGGGGTGGTGCCTGTCGATCGTCCCGTCGGACGTCGATTACGACCGTCATGTCGCCTCCCGGGGTCGAGGGTCGCCTTCCCCTGCGTCCTCACTCCGGTACGACTCACCCAAGGATAACCCCACAAGCCCCCTGGGCGGTACAGTTCCCTGCGCGCCACGCTGCGACGCATACTCCAGGCGGCCCCACCGGCCGCCTGTCAGGAGGAGGAGACCATGGCCGTTGCCACCCCAGCCCCCGCTGTTCTCGGTGACTACGTCGCCCGCACCAAGGTGGCAACCGTCGCCCTCGTTCTTGGTGGAGCGGCCTTCGTCGGCATCTCCGCCCAGGTCGTCATTCCGCTGCCCTTCACCCCCGTCCCCCTGACCCTGCAGACTTTCGCGGTACTGCTAGTCGGCGCGGCTTTGGGTACCTGGCGCGGCATTGCGTCCATGGTCGTCTATGCCGCCGCGGGCACCGCCGGTGTTCCGTGGTTCTCGGCCGGGTCCTCCGGTTGGGGCGGGGCGAGCTACGGCTACATCCTCGGCTTCATCGTCGCAGCCGGGATCGTCGGTCGTCTCGCCGAACAGGGATCGACCCGCACGGCGTTGCGCACCGCCGGTCTCATGGTGATCGGCAATGTCGTCATCTACGGCATCGGGGTGACGTATTTGAAGTTCGCGATTGATGTCACCTGGGCCACGGCACTAAGCCTGGGCATGGTGCCGTTCCTCCTCGGTGACGCGCTCAAGATCGCCCTCGCCGCAGGTCTCTTCCCGGCTACCTGGCGCCTGGTTCAGCGCTTCAGTTAAACCTCCCGTGTCCACCCTGGCAATCCTGCGCACCTGGTCGGCCCGCCGCTGGGTAACCGCGCTGATCGCCGGAAGTCTTGTCGCGTTGGTCGTGGCAATTCCCACAGCAATCATCCCCAACCCGATCTTCGGTCGCGACATCGCTGTCACGTGGTGGTCGTACCCCATCGTCATCCTCAGCGGAATCCTGGGGGGCATGCTCATCGCCACCTACGTTCGAGAACCAGGCAACGAGGACATTGATAAGGCCGCCAAGGTGGGTTTTGTCGGCGGACTGCTCGCGTTCTTCGCCGTCGGCTGTCCGGTCTGCAACAAGCTCGTTCTCCTCGCCCTCGGCACGTCCGGAGCAATTACCTGGTTCGCTCCCTTCCAACCGATCCTCGCCTTCGCCTCGGTGTTGTTGATGGCCTGGGCCCTTCGCATTCGCCTGCGGACCATGGCGTCCTGCGCTGTGTCGGTGTCGACGACGGCGTAGCAGATTCCGATGAATAGCAGACCCCGATGACGAGCAGACCCCGATGAGTAGACCCGACGTCGACCGCTGGATCGTGGCCAGCAGCGGTGGCTTCGTCGGCACCGGGCTGTGGGGGGTGATGCGCCCAGGGCGCATCTTCACTCGGGCGCTCGAGCTGTCCGGTCGACCGCGGCCTCGAGTCCTGTTGGTGCTCACCGCTTCAGGTGACGATCCCCAGTACCTGGCAGCGATGTACTCCGCGCTCGCCGATACCAACTGCGACGTCGACCATTTGGCGCTGTTTCCCCAACCTAACCGCGATGTTGATGAGGCAATCGACGCCGCCGATGTCATCTGGGTAGGCGGTGGCTCAGTTGCGAACCTGCTCGCGTTGTGGCGACTCCACGGAGTCGACACCGCCATGCATCGGGCCTGGGAATCAGGGACAGTCCTTGGTGGGGTGAGTGCCGGATCCATTTGCTGGCACGTCGGCGGGCCCACCGATTCCTTCGGGGCTCAACTCGCACCGGTCACCGACGCTCTCGCCCTTGTGCCNTANGGCAACGGCGTTCACTACGACAGCGAGGAGCAGCGCCGACCCCTGCTGCATACGCTCGTCGGCAACGGCACANTGCCCNAGTCCTACGCAACCGACGACCGGGTNGCCCTCGTCTACCGCGGCACCCAGCCGGTGGAAGTCGTCTCTGACGTGCCGGACTCAGACGCCGCGGCTTACCGGGTCGTGCAGCGCAATGGTGAAGCGATCGAAGAACGTCTCCCGCCGGGCCGCCTCGTCACCTGACCTCAACGATGGGGCGTCAACTCNTACGTCGCTGCTCCCGACACGATCGCCGCGATCACTACCGCCGGCCAGGTTCCAGCGATCAAGGCCAACGGATGCGCCATGGCGAACGCGGCCGCGTACACAACGCCGGCGAGCGGANTACGCCACGGCCAGCCCTTCCTACCCATCAGGACGGCCGCGACAACCCCGAACGCGACAAGGACCCCACCGGCGATGAGTCGATCCACACCGGCATCAGCGAGCGCGAACCCGATGATCAATCCGACGGCGGGACATCCCGCGATAATCCACCGTCGTGTGTCTTGTTGCTCAGCCCACGCTTCGCGCATCGACGCGAACGGNTCGAATCGGGAAGCCATGGCGGGCGTGGGCGTCGTTCTCGGTGATCAGCCGTCGGACACTGTGACGGGAGTCCCCGAACGATAGGACTCCCAGGCCGCGATTCCGATCGCTACCGGTGCGCGGCCGTCCTGTCCGCTGACCGGCGACTGGCCGCCCTCGCGTGCGTACCGCACGAAGGCCTGCCATTCCCCGCGGTAACTGTCGGTGTATCGGTCNAGGAAGAAGTAGGGCAGAACGCTNCCCTGNCGTTCGNTAGCGCTGTAGACCACNGCGGCGTTCTTCATCGGATTCTCCGACACTGCCATGCCGGTGGATCCGAGTACCTCGAGACGCTGGTCGTAGCCGTACACCGCTTGTCGAGAGTTGTCGATGGTGGTGATGCAGNCGTTCGCGTGCGTCAACGTCACGACCGCGGTGTCCAGATCTCCCGCCTCTCCAATNGCCGGATCGATCCGCACGGCCCCGGTTGCATAGACCTCGGTCACCGGGGATCCGACCACAAACCTCGCCATATCGAAATCGTGGATCATCATGTCAACGAAGATTCCGCCACTAACCTNGATGTATTCCACCGGAGGCGGTGCCGGGTCTCGGCTGGAAATCCGTGCGATGTGTGGATCTCCCACTCGGCCGGATGCCACTGCTTCCTGAACGGCAGCATGGGTGGGGTCGAATCGACGATTGAAGCCGACCATGAACGCTACGCCGTGTTCACGAACCGCACTCAGAGCCTTGTCCACCTCACTGATGTCCAAGCTGATCGGCTTCTCGCAGAAGATCGCCTTGCCGGCGGCTGCCGCTCTGGTGATCAGCTCGACGTGGGTGTCAGTACTACTGCAAATGGCCACGGCATCGACGGAGTCGGATTCCAGAATCTCGTCGATGGACATCACCGGTACGCGCAGCGCATCAGCGACCTGAGCCGCGGCGGCATCGTTGACATCGAACACCGCGGCTACCTCGGCGCCGTCGGTTTCATTCGCGATGATGTCGGCATGCATTCGACCGATGCGACCGACACCAAGCACACCTATACGCACTGTCACAAGAGCTCCTGATTCNNCGCGGGTTGATGTCCCCATGNTAGTGACGCACGCACAGCGACCTNGGCACCCAAGCCTGCTCGCTTGGGCCGATGACGTACCGGCAGTGAATCAGCCCTTAGCGCCGAGCTCGTGTGCGAGGGCGTCGAGCTCTGCTCCACCGGCCATGGCCTTCACGAGCTCTTCTCGCGACACNTTGTCCTTGGTGTACTCGGCCATCATNTNNCCGCGATTGAGCAGATAGAAGTTGTCACCGACGAGATACGCATGGTGTGGGTTGTGGGTGATGAACACGACNGANACACCGGCATCGGCGGCGTTTCTGATGTGTTTNAGAACGACGCCNGATTGCTTCACACCGAGGGCNCTGGTGGGCTCATCGAGGATAAGCACNTTGGCNCCGAAGTGCACGGCGCGGGCGATCGACACCGCCTGGCGNTCCCCTCCGGACAGGGTTCCCACGGGCTGCTCAGTGTCCCGAATATCGATTCCCATCTCGGCTAGTTCGGNTTTGCANGATTCCTTGGCGTACTTGGTCCGCANTCCCNTNAACGGCCANAAGCCCCGGGTGGGCTCGTTGCCGAGGTAGAAGTTCCGCCACACCGCCATCAGGGGCACGGTCGCGAGATCNTGGAACACGGTGGCNATNCCCATGTCCAGGGCTTCACGTGGAGAANTGAACGTGGTGGGTTCGCCGTTGACGTACATCTGTCCGTCCGACGGCGTGTGGACGCCACTGAGGATCTTGATCAGTGTCGACTTTCCCGCACCATTGTCTCCCAGAACACAGGTGACCTGATTCTTAGGCACGCTCATCGAGACATCCGACAGGGCGATGACGCTGCCGAAGCGCTTCCCGACGTTCTCGAGCGCGAGAGCTGCTGGTTCGTGCGAGGAAGTCTCGGTCATTTTCGAGCTCCTTGGAATCGACGGCGGATCAAGGAATTGGTGAGAACGGCCACGAACAGGATCAAGCCGAGGAACAGCCAGGTCCAGTCGGTGTTCCATTGGGCGTAGGCGATACCAATGAAGGCCATTCCGATGATGGCCGCGCCGATGGTCCCGCCGATCGCGGATCCATAACCTCCGGTCAGCAAGCAGCCACCGACGACGGCCGCGATGATGAAGATGAACTCCTGCGTCACACCCTGACCGGCCTGCATGGATTTCAGGCGCATCAAACTGATGATGCCCACCAGGCACGACGACATGGAGACGTACATGAACAGCATGATCTTGGTGCGGCGCACCGGAACACCGACGTTGCGNGCAGCGTTTGAGTCACCACCGACGGCGAAGATCCANTTGCCGAATCGCGTGCGCGTGAGAACCAAGGTGGCAAGGACGGTGAGAACGAGCCACCAGACCACGGCGATGCGGAAGCTGTAGGCNGAGAAGTCGGAAGCGAAGACAGCTTTGGCGCTCTCGTAGCCGGGTCGAGGGGAGCCNTCGGGCAGTTCCGCAATTCCGGCAACNCGGACGGTATCGGTGAGCAACTTGGTTACGCCGAGGTTGATTCCGCGAAGCGAGAAGAACATGGCCAGCGTCACAATGAAGGAGGGCAACCCCGTCGTGACGACCAACCAGCCGTTCGTGAAACCGATGGCGGCGGCGAACAAGAACGTCAGAAAGATGGATGGCCAGACGCCGATGTTGTATTCGGTGATGAGTAAGCCCGCGAATAGACCCGACGAGCCGATCATGACTCCGCTGGAGAGGTCGAACTCTCCGCCGATCATCAGCAGCGCCACGGCAATGGCGATGATCCCGTATGTCGAGGCGACGTCCGTCCATCGAGCTGTGCCGTCGAGGGAGAAGAACGTTCCGGTTTGGTCGGCGACCGCGAAGAAGATGTAGACGACNAGGGCACCCATCAGGGCGCCGATCTCCGGTCGACGCATGAGCCGCGTCAAGGGACTTGCCTTGCTTACGCGCTCGTCCACTGCCGTTGCTGTCGACATCTGCCCTCTCAATCAGTGGTGAGTGCTGGGAAGAACGTACCGGCGCTCGACCNGCCCGTGGGAGAAACGANGGAAGTCACNCCTAAATGCGGNNGAGGGGTGGAGCCTTGCGGCNCCACCCCTCACCACTGGTTCTAGCGAGTGCCGTTTGCTGCCAGTTCCTGGACCAGCTCGGCGTTCTCCTGAAGAACGAAGCCAGGACCGGTGTAGACGGGCTGTCCACCACCGAGCTCGTGGCCGTTGATCAGGTTCAGGTACAGCAGCACAACGGACATGTAGCCCTGTGCGTACTGCTGCTGATCGATGGCGAATGCGAGATCACCATCGGCGATCGACTGCACGGCTTCGCCGGACAGGTCGACGGTGCCGATCATGATGTCGCGACCAACTGCCTCGGCGGCCGGCTGTGCGGCCTGCGTGGCGATGTCGGCGTTGAGAGCGAACACCGCGTCGATGTCCGGATCGGCCTCGAGCTTGGCCTGGATCTCAGCCTGGCTCTGGGCGATGTCGGCGAGTCCCGCGCTGAGCTGCAGGTTCTCGACGTTGCCGAACGTGTCAGCGGCGCCGTCGCAGCGCTCCTGGAGACCGATGTTGTTCTGCTCCTGGATCGGGCAGAGCACCTTCGACTTGCCGGCTTCCTTGAACTTCAGGCCAGCCTCCTGACCAGCGATGAACTCGTCCTGACCCACGTGGGTGAACGCACCGAGGTCCTTGAAGACCTTAGAGCCGGAGTTCATGGTGACGATGGCGATTCCCGCCTCATCGGCCTTGGCCANCGCGTCAGAGATTGCGTCCGGGTTCGGAGCGGAAACCGCGATGCCCTCGCAGCCCTCGGAAATGAANGACTCGATCAACTGCGCCTGCAGCTGAGCATCGTTGGTCGTCTCCTGGTACGTGAACTGAACGGGAAGATCCTCGCCAGCCTTGTCAGCGCCAGCCTTGGCNACCGACCANAATCCGCCACCGTCACCGTGGGTGACCATGCAGATCTTGGGNCCGGTGCCACCGGAATCACCGGAGTCGCCGGAATCTTCGCTNGCTGCGGCGTCGTCCGTGGACTCTGCCGCGCTATCGCTGTCGGAGCTCGAGCACCCCGCCAGCACAAGTGCCGATGCCGCAACCGCGGCGATGGCAAGCTTGCCAACCTTCATGAATGACCTCCTAGGCGCCTGTCAGACGCATTGCTTTGAACAGCGTTGAGCCGAAACTACCGTCCGCTGGGTAACTACAGACAACTAGATACCCCCACGACCAGAGTTTTGGAACGCTCCAATTCCCGCAGTGTTCTACGTCACGCTGCCGAAAGGAAGCCCCGACGCCCATGCGTTACCAAGTCGTTACCGGTCGTTGGCGGCTCTGAGATTCTCCGCCCTGGGGCGCCGACGCTCCGGGCACCCTGACCAGACACACCCTGTTACGGGGCCAGTTCGACTACCGGCTCCCAGCCCCGCGAGGTCCACGAATCGATCAGGGCCTGCTGCACGCTGACGACATCGACGGCTTCACGAAAGCCTGGGCTGAATCNNTCGCCACCGGCCANAGACTCCAAGAACATATGGTCCTCGATCGCCACGAGGTCTTCGAAGCCGATCGCGTTGGCTTGACCCGGGACGAACGCTCCGTGGAAGGGAAAGCGGTCGCCGCCGTAAATGGTTGTATATCCCGAACTTGGATCGTCCGTGAGCCGGTAGAAGCGCAACTCGTTCATGGTCTCGAGGTTCCATTCCAAGGCACCCTTGGTGCCATACACGGCGAAAGAATTCTGACTCTCGGGCCCGACCATGGTTCGACTCGACTCGAACGTTCCCGTCGCTCCATTGGCGAACGTGCACAGCATCGAAGCGAAGTCCTCATTTTCTACTTCGCCCTTGGGATCATCCGGAGCTCCTCGACCGTAGTGACCGGCGGCGCCTTGGGCGATCGGCCGATGGGTAATGGTGTTGTTCTTCATACCCGTCACTTCGGCGATCGGACCGACGAGGAACTGCGCCATGGACACCGAGTGACTGAGGATGTCGCTGGTGACTCCGTAGCCCGCCTGATCCATGAAGAAGCGCCACGTGAGCAGGCCCAACTCGTCGCTTCCGTACATCGACAGGAAGTGCCCGCGGTAGTGCGTGATGTCGCCGAGTTGACCTGAATCGATCAGGGACTTCGCGTGGATGACCAAGGGGGCCCACAGGTAGTTGTAACCGACGCCGGTAGCGACCCCTGCCGCCTGGGCAACCTGGTAGGCCCGCACGGCCTGCTCGGGCTTGCCGCCGATGGGCTTCTCGCTGAAGACAGCCTTACCGGCCGCGGTCGCCGCTTCGATCATCGGAATGTGCAGCATGTTGGGAGCGGTCACCCACACGGCNTCGACGTCGTCCGCGCCTACCGCCTCTTCCCAGTTCTCCACCGACCGCTCGAACCCGAAGTCCTCGACCGCGCGGGCCCGCCGAGACTCCTCAGTGTCCGCGCAGACAACCAGCCGGGGATCGACCGATCGCTCCGGAAACAGCGAAGGANTACGCAACATCGATCTGCTGTGCGCCTGGCCCATCCAGCCAAGACCGAGAACAGCAACGCCAACGTGCTTCTTCATGGGTGCGATCACCTATTTCTTCACTCGTCCGGNGGCCGACGTCATCGGCAACCGCGGATCTTGTTCCATTCCGGCCCACGATGCCCGGATCCAGTGTTGGTCGGGGTCGTCGCAGAACGCCATCGTGCGGTCCTCCCCCGGACCGGCCAAAACATTCAGGAANTACATCGGGTACTCGGGGTTCGCAACGGTCGGCCCGTGGTANCCCTCGGGCACNAGATACGTGTCCTGGTCGGCGATGCTNAGTGTCTCGTCGTGACTACCGTCCACCGTGTAGAGGCGGAAGAGACCGGTACCCGTGGGATCACCGTGTGGGCCGTCTTCACGGCCGATGCGGAAGTAGTAGATCTCCTCGTTCATTGTCACGCACTCGCCGATGCCGTCATGGCGGTGAGGAGGCCATGACGACCAGTTGCCTCCCGGAGTAATTACCTCGCACACATTGATTTTGTGAGCGCCGTCGAAGGAGTCCGGGGTCGCATAGTTGGTCACCTGCCGCGTGGCGCGGCCGGCGCCGCGGACCTCGACTGCAACGCTGTCGGCTGAGCCGTAGTGCACCGGGAACGCCTGCGAGGCCCGGGCGGTGACGATCGCGACCTCGCCAGATGTGCCAGCGATGGCAACCTGCGAGCCAACCGGGAGGTACATCCAGTCGGACACGGCGGCGAAGACACCTTCGCGTCCCTGCATATCGAACGCTGTACCGTCCACCGTGACGGTGAAGTTCTGTGCGGACAACGACACCAAGACACCCTCTTCGCCATCGAGCGTAAACTCGACAGGGTCACCCGCTCGTAGCGTGAAGACATACATTCCGCAGTAGGTCCATCCGGCAGATTCAGGCGTGATCCGACAATCGGCTCGGCGGTCCGGCGCACTGCCCGCGGGAATGAACCACGTGCGATCGCTGCTCATGCTGTTGCTCCTCCGTTGGGGTGGACGATATTTGCCGCCATCGTGACGGCACGTTCGACGTCGCCGTCTTCGGGGTAGACCAGCGCACGGCCGGCAACCAGGCCTCGCACGTTCGGCTCTTTCATGGCGGCCTTCCATCCGGCGAAGGTGCGAGCCGCGTCTGCCCCCGGGTCGCCACCGAGCATCACGATCGGCATGGACGTGGCACCGGCCACTTGATCCATGTCCGGGGACGCGGGCACCTTCAGCCAGGTGTAGGCAGAAGATGAACCCAAGCCCGACGCGATCGCGACGACCTTAATCAGCCGCTCCGTCGATGAATCAAGTCGTGCCCGGCCAGCGTCGTCGATGACATACGGCAAAGGCTCGATCATGTTCAGCAGCTTGCGGTCCGCGAGTTCGGTCGACAGAGCCGCCACCATTTCGAGGGTTCTCGCCACGCCCGGATCGGTGTCCTCGATTCGCAGCAGTGTCTTGCCACCATCGAGACCAAATTCCTCGATGTGGTCAGCGTCGTACGCGGTGAGTCGGTCGTCCAACTCCCAGCGAGCCCCGATGATGCCGCCGCGATTCATCGTGCCGATGGCGACAACACCATCGAGGGTTCCGAGCCACGCAAGCTCTTCCAAGATGTCCGCGCTGGCCATGACACCGTCCACGCCCGGCACCCGAAGTGCCCTCATCACGCGGTCCAGCAGGGTGTACCGATCGGCAACCGCCAGCGGATCTGACCCNGCAGCCAACATGCCGCGAGCCGTGTGGTCGACCGCGACGATCAGCAGATTNCCNTCNTCACCGANCAGTTCACGACGGACACGACCNTTGAGGGCCGANTGCAGCGACTNCGGTGCGCGCACNCGTGCTTCGATNAGTGCGGCGTAATCCGCCCTGTCGAGTTGATGTTNCATCGCCCTCACTCCTGCAATCCCCGGGTGCCGCCGTGTTCCACGACCTCATCCACCATCGTTGTTGTCGGCATCGCATCCGCGCAGGTCAATTGCGTTGCCACGTACGCTCCCGCACCATTCGCGAAGCGACCGATGCGCTCGAGGTCCCACCCCGACAGCAGGCCATGAACGAGCGCCCCTCCGAAAGCGTCACCGGCACCAAGGCCGCANAGCACATCGATGTCGAGGGGATCNATGCGCANTCTGTCACTGNTNTNGGCAACGAGTACNCCGCCACCNCCGAGTTTCACAATGGCCAATNGAACGCCACGCTCGAGCAAATCGTCGACNATCGCGTCCGGTTCNTCGAGACCGACAGCCATNTCACATTCGGTTCTATTGCCCACNACCACGCTGCTCTGCGCAATCGCGCGCTGGGCTGCAGCTCGAGCCTCGTGTACCGATGACCACATCGTCGGCCGATAGTCCAAGTCGAGAACCGTGTCTCGATCNTCGGATCTACCGCGNAGCTCCAGCCATGCGAAGGACGACTCCGCTGTTGCNCCGAGCGCGAGGGCCCCTTGGCTCATCCACAGCACCCGGCACCCGCGAACATCGTCNACGGGAACCTCATCCTGGGTNACCGTCGTGTCCGGTGCAGCCTGACCCCGGTAGAAGATGATCTGTGGCTCTTCGGGTGGCGCCAGGGCGGCGAGCACGACGGGAGTGAGAGCCGANGCGTCGCGGCCGACGTACCGGGTATCCACTCCCCACTCGTCCAGGAGCGCGATGACGTAGTCGCCNAGAGCATCCGTTCCGACCTTGGTGACGACGGCCGCNTGGTGACCGTGGCGAGCCGCTGCGACGGCCACGTTGGTGGGGCTTCCNCCGATGGACTTGCGGAAGGTNTGAGGGTCGGTGAAGGAGGCGTGTACTTCTTGGGCATACANGTCNACGCTCACGCGCCCGACGGTGATGACGTCGGGAACGTCGGTGGACGGCTGGGCGGGCATGCGGACTCCTTGGAACGCTCCAAAATGCGCAGTGATCGTGTCACACTATGGCCTCTACCGGCAAGAGACGAACACCTACCGACGACNGCACGACGACCGCAGGACGACTGCATGAGGGCAGTAGGACCGCAGAACCCCGGCCGTGACAGAAAGGAGCGCACGTGNCAACTCCAGGATGGACCGTTGTCGTCGTCGGAGCCGGCCGCATGGGCGACATTCGCGCCACGGACCTCGCGTCCGACCCGCGCGTATCCGAGATCGTGATCGCGAATCGAACACCCGCGCGGGCAGACGATCTTGCTCGTCGNATCGGCGGCCGCACGGTNGACTGGGAGACAGCAGCGCANACTCCGGCGGACGCGTACGTCATGGCGCTGGCCACCGACGCGCACGGCGACATGCTCGACCAACTCCTCGAACACGGGCGTCCGATCCTGTGCGAAAAGCCCATCGCCCTGACGATCGCCGACACGCAGCGAATCTGCGATGCGGTAGAGAAATCGGGCGCACCCATGCAGATCGGATTCCAGCGACGCTTCGACGCGGGCATGGCGCGTGCACGCGCCATGGTCGCCCGCGGCGATCTCGGTGACATNTACGACATGGTGCTCGCGTCGCGTGATCACGTACCGCCNGACCGCACCTTCATCCCCGGAAGCGGCGGCATCTTCCGCGACCTCCACGTNCACGACCTCGACATCGCATCGTGGATCGCGGANTCCCNNATCGAGTTCGTNCAGGCCACACGGGCGATCCGCGGCGCNGGTGATTTTGCNGAGTTCGACGATGCGGANGTCACCAAGATCATCGCAACAACCGAGTCTGGGATCCCGGTGTCGATCTCCGGAGCGCGCCACGACGCTCGTGGACAAGATGTCCGGATCGAGGTTTTCGGTTCCAAGGATTCGATAAGTGCCGGCATCACTCCGCGCACGCCACTCCTCGCACTTGACGGTCCACAGATCGGTATCAACACCGACGTTTACACCGGATTCATCGATCGATTCCGTGNGGCCTATCGCGCCGAAACGACCGCGTTCGTCNACCTCATNGGCGGCGCNCCCAATCCGTGCCCCCCGCAGGCAGCCCTTGAGGCCCTCCGGGCATCGATCGCCTGCGAGCGTTCCGCCCTGACCGGTGAGCGAGTAGAAGTCCGGACCATCACCAGTGAATGAGCGCCGCCCCACTATTCACGACGTCGCCGCACGGGCGGGGGTTTCCAAGTCGCTGGTGTCTCTCGCGATGCGGGGTTCCCCGAAAGTCAGCGACGCGAGCAGGGCCGCGATCGAGAAGGCGGCAGCCGAGCTCGGGTATCGACCTAACGCAACGGCGCGCAGCCTCGCGGATAGCAGAAGCCGCACTATCGGCGTCAACATGGCCGAGTTGGACAACCCGATCTTTCCCGAGATGCTCGGGGGCGCCCACACGGTGATTCGCTCCCGTAACTACAACACGATGCTCGTGTCCGGGGAACGCGATCCAGAGCTCGAAACCATGGAGCTGGCCAAACTGCTCGAATTTCAGGTCGAGGGGCTCATCCTGATTTCCCACCGCCTGCCAGCCGAGACAGTGCGCTCACTCGCCGACGAGGTTCCCATCGTCGTCCTGACGTTGAAGGATCTCACCGGCCCCGGGATCGATTCGGTCGTCACCGATGACGAAGCGGGGACGCGCATGGCTATGCAGCACCTCTTCCATCTCGGTCACCGAGATATCGCCCACGTCTCAGGCGGCTCCCTCGAACCCGCCGTCGTGCGCGAGCGGCTCTACCGATCGGAAATGCAGGCTGCCGGTCTGGGGTCGATGACCCGAGTCATCGAGGGCGATCTGACCAACCTCGGCGGTCTCGAAGCCGCGCGCACGCTTCTTCAAGAAGGAAAGCCACCCACGGCCATCTTCGCCAGTAACGACATTTCCGCGCTCGGCGTGATGGCCGCCTGCCAAGAGTTCGGCCTGAGCATTCCCTCAGACATTTCGATCATCGGCTACGACGGCATCGCCCTCGGCGCCCTACGAACGCTCAGCTTGACGACCGTCGCTCAGCCGCTGGGACTGATGGGTCAGGTCGCGGCCCAACGACTTTTCGATCGCATGGCCGGCACGCAGATTGACGATCGCTCGATAGTTCTCGAACCCGAACTGCTCACCAGGGGCACAACAGCCCCGCCGCGGGTCTAGCGCCGGTGCCAGGGCTCATTGCTGACCACTAACAGGTCATCCCGCCGTCGGTGACGTCTCGTCACCAACCCAGACTCGAAAAGCCTCCAGAGCGGATGGATCGATCAGGCCACTGGTGTTGCGCACGTGGTCCCCGTTCACGATGTCCGTGACGGCGAGTTCCGCCAGTTTGCCGGTAACGGTGCGCGGAACGCTGGGCACCGCGACCATCTCGGCCGGTACATGGCGAGGGCTCGCCGCCGACCGCAGAGCCTGGCGGATCTGTTGTTGCAGTTCTTCGTTGAGGTTTGCCCCGTCGCGCAGGACAACGAACAACACGATGCGGGTGTCGAGACCATCGCGTTGGCCCACCACGATGGATTCCTCGATATCCGCAAGAGCGTCCACCACGCGGTAGATCTCTGCTGTGCCGATGCGAACGCCACCGGAGTTCAATGTCGCATCTGAGCGACCGTGGATGACGAAGCCGCCAGCGTCGCTACGAGAAATGAAGTCGCCGTGCGCCCAGACTCCGGGAAAACGCTCGAAGTACGCCGCGCGAAAACGCGATCCGTCGTCGTCCCCCCAAAAACCGATCGGCCGCGAGGGGAACGGCGTCGTGCACACCAACTCACCGCGGACCCCGACAGGAACATCGGCTCCGGCGTCGTCGACCGCCCGCACGTCCAACCCGAGAGCTGGTCCCTGAATCTCCCCACGAAGCACCGGTTCGGTGGGCACTCCCAGAACGAAACATCCGCAAATATCGGTGCCCCCGGAAATAGAGGCAAGGTGCACGGACGAACACACGTGCTCGTAGACGTAGTCGAACAATTCCGGGGCCAAGGGTGATCCCGTGCTGGCCATGGTTCGCAGCGAGGCGAGTTCGTGTGGTGACATCGAGACCGAGTGCTGGCGCAGCGACTCGATGTACTTGGCCGAGACACCGAGGAAGGTCAACTTCTCGTCCGCCACGAGCCGCAGGAGCCTGTCCGGCTCCGGATACATCGGTTGCCCGTCGGCAAGGACGACGGTGGCGCCTGTACCCAGCACCATGACCAGCCAGTTCCACATCATCCACCCGGCGGTGGTGTAGTAGCAGACACGATCACCCGGTGTGATGTCGAGATGGATGCGCTGCTCTGCGAGATCCTTGAGCAGCACCCCCGCGGCGCTGTGAACGATGCACTTCGGTGCACCGGTGGTGCCGCTGGAAAAAAGAATGAACCCCGGATGATCGAACCCGACTCGAAGGCAATCGAACTTCGGTGAGTCAGACACCAACGTCGGTGAGTCCGACACCCACGAGCTCCAAGAGTGATGGCGTGGGTCGGAGGCGTCACCGATGACAACAACACCGATCACGTCCGGCAAACCTGCGAGCACATCGTCGATAGATTCGCGCATGTCGAATTGCCGACCGCCGTAGGTGTAGTTCGAGCCGACGAGGAGCAACCGCGGCGTGATCTGACCGAATCGATCGATCACCCCCGCGGGAGCGAAATCCGGTGACGCAGTGCTGACGACAGCGCCGATGGATAGAGCTGCCAGCGCCCAGATGACCACCTCGGGAACGTTGGGTGCCCACGCGGCCACCCGATCGCCCGGTCCGACTCCGGCGCATTGCATGTGTGCCGCGACGGAGGCCACATCCGAACGCAGTTCTCCACGTGTCCAGGACCGACGTGATCCGGCTTCATCGATACCGACGAGCACTTCGGCCGCTGAATCACCAGCCAGCAGTGTTTCGACGATGTTGAGGTGGGCGTCAGGAAAGAACGTGGCTGATGCAGGGTCGTCCGGCCCGACAACAGCACGAGTCCCCCGCTCCCCGACGACCCCGCACTCGTCCCACGCCCACGACCAGAAGGCGTCAAGGTTGCTCAAACTGGCCGCGTGAGCGGCGGAAAAGTTGGACGTGCCCGATGCCTCGAACCACCGGCGCATCGCCGCGCCCGACTCCTGGTCCGGCGACCACAGCATGCTTGAGGACATGCGCGAAGCCTGCCAGAACTCACGAATGGCGATCGTCGCGTGGCCTTGGGGTCGTGCCTACGGGTCGTGCCTACGGGTCGTGCCTACCGATCATCCGTGCGTCGCAGCCAGGGCACGGGTATCCAGGGCACTGCCTCGTGTGCGTGAACTCCCTGTGGCGGCACGACCGCCCATCCATCCGCGTGCGCGATGCCTCGGAGCATCGCTGACGACACTCGCTCTACCTGTCGAAAGCCCCCGAGTTCTCGGCGCCCGACCATGAGGCGTGTCAGCGGTCGGCTCGACGGGGCGACACCTTCGGCCATCGCAACCTTCGGCAGGTCTCGTTGCGCTCTGCCGAACCACGCCTCGAAACTCGGTTGAATCAATGTCACCGTCGCCACGAGTGCACTCAACGGATTACCGGGAAGACCAACCACCGGCGTGCCGTCCAGTGTGGCCAACATCATCGGGTGCCCCGGACGAACGGCGACCCCATCGACGATCATCGTGGCGTCCAGGTCTTCGAAGGTAGAGCGCAGGAAGTCACGATGACCCCGGGCCGTTCCACCGGTCACGACAGTCATGTCCGCTTCGCCGGAGGAGCGAAGCGCGTCGGCCAATTCCTGCGGGTCATCGGTGCAGGTGCGTACCGACACGACATCACCACCCAGCATGTGTATCCATCCAGGAAGCTGAACGCCCAGAGCGTCGCGCACCTGGCCGGTCGCCGGTACTCCCGAATGGATGACTTCATCGCCAAGGATCAGCACAGAAATCAACGGACGTCGGACCACGGCGACGTCGTCGATTCCTGCTGCGGACAGGGACCCCATCAGCGCTGGATTGATCACGTCCCCTCGATGCGCGAGAACATCACCCACGACGCACTCCTCGCCCTGCACTCGAATGTGCGTCCGGTCGGTGACATCAGCATTCACTCGACTATCCGTCACCGTCGCAGCTTCGAAGGGAATAACCGCTGTCGCTCCGGCGGGAACAGCGCCACCGGTGCCGATCCGCATCGCCTCTCCGGCATCGAGCTGCACCACACTGCTCGCGCCGGTGTCGATCGTCCCGACGATGGTCCACGGGCTCGGGCCGCGGACCACCCACCCGTCCATCGCCGCGGTGGGGAATCCGGGCAGATCCGTTAGGGCCGCCGCGTCGTTGGCCAGAGTCCGTCCGAGGGCGTCGGCAAGCGGCACTACCTCGCCAGAGGAACCGCCCATGGCCTCGCCCGCGAGAGTGCGCGCCTGCCACCAGGACACCTCGGTCATCGAACTCCTGAGTCGTCGAACTCCTGGGCCAGCCGTTCCACGATCTGACCGACACTGTGAGCATCGGCTCCGCGAGCAACGGCGTACCCCATCAGGTAGGTCGTGACCGGAGCAGCAGGACGCTCGACGTTGTGGGCTGCGGCCTTCGCTGCATCCAAGATCGCCTCAACGTCGGCAGGGTCCATCGTCGCCTTGATGGTCAACTCTTCGCCGAGGCGTTCGATCCATCGGTGCACTCGTTCGGACTGCTCGGGATTCATGCGTGTCATTCCTTACCCATTGGTGGTTCGCTCGCGAGCCCGCCGCAGATCATCGGGGGTGTCAACATCCAGCAAGCTCACGCTGTCGTCGATCGGCACGTCGACGCACGCTAACTGACTCACAAGAAACGCGAACGAGCGCCCGGACCACTCCTCACAACTCTCCGCGGCCGTTGCCAGCGCCGAACTTCGGTACACGGCGCACAACCATTGCTGCCGACCCGCGCCATCTACCGGCACCCACGCGTCCGCCGCCGGCTGCCCCGCCACAGCGGACAACACGTGAACGAGTGCGTCAGCAGCGAAGGGCATGTCGACAGCCAGGACTCCCACATACGCAGACTCACACCGGGCCAGCCCCGCGACCACTGCAGCGGCTGGCCCCCCGGGGTACGCCTGATCGAGAATGTGGATCGTTGCTTCTTCGTCGACCGAGTCGATCGTCGCGCGGGCACGATCGAGCAGCGTGCGACCGTTGATGGATGTCGCCGCCTTGTCTTGGCCGAGCCGACTCCCCGCACCTCCGGCCAGGATCAACCAGTCCGTCAACCGGCCTGCCGCAGGGCTGCCTGGGCTTCCGCCTCCTGCACTGCGCGCTGCAGCTCGGTGACGGCCGGGGTGAGACGACCGTCCCACTCACCGGCCCTGATGTGCCACATCACGGTGTCTACTGCTTCGTCGATGGCAACCCGCGACGATCGAGGACCATCGGAGCCGAGGCGGCCGAGAACGCGGTCCGCGGCGGCGAGCCATGTCTCGGCTACCTGCACATGGCCGACGTCCTTGGTGATGTCACGCAAGCGTGAACCCGGGTGCGACCGCGTCAATTCGACCTCGCTGATCTGCGACTCCGCCGCATCGACGGCCCTGAGCAATTCGTAACGCACCGCGTCGTGGATGTTGGATCGTTGAATCTTGGCGCGCAGGTCTTCACACGCATGTTGCGCGTCATGCTTGGCCTTGTAGAAGCGATCCTGGGTCCGGTGGGGTTTGTGTTTGGCGGCATCTCTTTGTGCGCGTGACTTGTGCTTCCCGTATTCCCGATCGGACATCGGACGCTCCCTTCGCTGGTGTCCTTACGACCGCCGCGCTGGTGTACACCCATTGTGGATCATGGGCACCTGTCAGGGAAGGTTCTCGGGCTAGCTTTCGCGCACGAATCGACAAAAGGTGAACTCGTCCTCCACGAACTGGTGCGCAAGTGAAAATCGAGACAGATCGTTCGTCCCGGACAGCTGGGCTTCTGTTCCCGGGTCTGCCAGATAGCCTGCGCCGGCCAGCATCGGTGAGATCGTCACGTCCATTTCATCGACCAGTTCTTCCCGCACAAGTCCGTCCAGCAGCGCTTCACCGCCTTCACAGACCAGTCGCCGTAGCCCACGCTCGTGCAAGGCAGACACCATCGCGCGGAGATCAACCGACGTGGCTCCGGTCTGCCACACCTGCGCATGCTCGTTGGCAACGGCTAGCTGCCGCGCGTCTGCGGACTCGCTGGTCACCACGATCACCGGAAGAGTGGAGTCGGAGAACAAGGGCTCGTCCCACGGCAGGTCGAGACGACCGCTGACAATCACTACCTGCACAGCCGGAGCCAGGCCCGCGTCGGCTCGCGCGTCCTGCCATTCGGGCTTGGCCACCATCGGCCGATAGCGCTCGGCTCGAATAGTTCCGGCACCCACCAATACAACGTCGGCGAGCCGGCGGGTCTCCATGAAGACCCTCTTGTCCGCTGCGCCGGAGATGGATCCGCTGAGCCCATCGTGTCCGACCGTTGCGCCGTCCAGAGTCATCACCATCATTGTCCGCAGCCACGGACCTTCAGGCCATGGATAAAGGGAAGCAAGATCCACCCGTGGACGGTAACAGCGACTGTCCGGGGAGCCTTAGGCGTGTGCGACAGCGCGACGTGCGGTTCGAGACCGAACGTGGACGCAAATTGGTGATGATCTGGTTCAGCACTATCGGTGTCTCATGACTTCCGATAGGACGGCCAGACACTCAGCAGCCTGAGTCGGTTACGGCATGGCGGACAGGCCACCGTCGACGATCAACTCCTGGCCGGTCATGAAGGACGAAGCATCGCTCGCCAAGAACAAGGCCGCGTGGGCGATCTCGTCACTGCGTCCCCAACGGCCCAATGGCACTCGACTCAGCACCGACGACTCGGTTCCTTCATCCACGCGAAGAAAATCGGTGAGGTCGGTTTCGATCCAGCCAGGCACCAACGAGTTGACGCGGACACCTTGATGGGCGGCTTCAAGGGCGACGCTGCGGGTCAGCGACGCGATGGCTGCCTTCGCCGCTCCGTAGTGGGACATCATCGGTGCACCCCGAAGGCCTGCGACGGATCCCACGTTGACGATCACGCCGTGGTTCGAGGACGCCAAGTGCGGCAGCGCCTGCTGGATGAGGGCCACGGTCGCGTCGACGTTCAACGCCATCGTCTTGCTCCACCCCGACAACCGCATGGAGGCCACCGGTACCGAGAAGCTGTTGCCGCCGGCGTTGTTGATCAGAATGTCCAGCCCACCGAGTGTAGACACCGTTTCGGTGACCAGACGCTCCGCGGCCCCGTCCTCGGTCACATCGGCGGCGATGGCAACGGCACGTCCGCCGGATTGCTCGATCGCATCAGCCGCTTGCTGAACGGTGTCGGCACTCCGCGCGGCCAGCGCAACCGCGCAGCCGTGGCTCGCCAACTCCTCGGCGATTGCGCGCCCGATCCCGCGCGACGCCCCCGTGATGAGTGCTGTGCGTCCGGTCAGGTCATGCGGGTCGAGACCGTTGTCGTCTGCCATCGTCTTCCCTTCGATTGAGCCGTGCTTAGGTCGTCTGCGTATCTGCCAAGCGGACCCCGGAGAAAGCCCACCGCGCGTGCGGCGGGAAGAAGTTCCGATAACTCACGCGCGCATGACCCTTCGGCGTCACCGATGCGCCGCCACGCAGCACCATTTGACCGGACATGAACTTTCCGTTGTATTCACCCACCGCGCCCGCGGGGGTGGTGAAGCCCGGGTACGGGAGGTACGCCGACGACGTCCACTGCCACGCCGAATCGAACACCTGGCGCATCCCTGTTCCACCGGTATCCGCCGCGGGGTGGAACCCTTCGATCCCGTCTTCCTGATCGATTCGATGCGCCTGATCGTCGCGCGGTGGCGGCGCGACCATAGATTCACGCATCGCGTGCTCCCACTCGAACTCCGTCGGCAGGCGCTTTCCGGCCCATGTCGCGAACGCATCCGCCTCGTAATGACTCACGTGCACGACCGGCTCATCAAGCCGCACGGGTCGCGTTCCATGCAGGGTGTGTTCACGCCACTGGGATCCGTCTCGTGTCCAATACAGCGGTGAACACCACTTCTCCTCGTTCACGCGGGCCCACCCATCGGACAGCCACAACTCGTGTCGTTCGTAGCCACCGTCGGTCATGAACTCCAGCCATTCACCGTTGGTCACCAAACGATCCGCGAGCCGGAATGGGCGCAAAAACACGGCGTGCGTTGGCTCTTCGTTGTCGAAGTGGAAGCCGTCCGAGGAATTCCCGGCGTCCACAACACCGCCACCGAACTCAATCCAGGACGCCGTCGATGGTGATCTGGGAGCAACCCGCGGTCCGGGGTAGCCGACGGGTTCGAGGGGATTGCGTGACATTACGTGCTTGATGTCCATCAACAGCAACTCTTGATGCTGATGTTCGTGGTGGAAGCCAAGGGACACCAACGCCCGAAGTGCGTCGTCTTCTGGTCGACCCCCATCGGAACGCTTGCCCGACAGTCGTGCCGACAGGAGGTCCAGCATTCGGTCGTCGACGTGTCGCCGGTAGTCGCCGACATCGTGTGCTCCGGGCCGGGAGATGTGACCGCGGTTCGCACGTGGGTAGCGAGCTCCGACTGACTCGTAGTAACTGTTGAACAGAGTCCAGTAGGTGTCCTGAAACATCGAAAAGCCCGGCTGATGCTCAGCGAGAACGAACGCTTCGAAGAACCAGGTCACGTGCGCGCGGTGCCACTTGGTGGGACTGACGTCGGGCATGGTTTGAACGGTCTGGTCTTCCGGAGTTAACGGCGCTGCCAACTGCTCGGTCAGACGCCGAACTCGCTCGTACTCGCTGGCGAAATCGCCGAGGCCGTCACCGAGGCAGTCGCCGGTGAGGGAATCGTGCGTGGCGGGGTGGACCGCGAGTGTGTCGTCGATCGAGGCTTGCGCTGGGGGGTCGTTCGACGCCGAAAGGCGATCGGTTGTCGTTGGTGCGGACATCGAGCCCTACCTTCCCGAGAGCGTTCCCGCCGATGGCGCCGTCGGCGTGCTTCGACCCTAGTCGCCATTGGGTTCGGAGTGCACCCTGTTTTCGCACCCCACCACCACCTCATTACCCTGCTGACGTGACGTCGACGCCTACGCCCGATGCGCTGGAACTCCAAGCCCTGGCCCTGAAAGCCCTGGACCCCCAGCGTGGGATGGACCACCCCGCGCGCACCGGATTGATCGGGGCCGGAATCGCGCTGGGCCGCACCTTCCAGCCGAATCTGCTCACCCGCGGGACAACGGATCAGGCGGTCATCAGTGGCGTGACGACGGCGTTCGCCTACGGCGTCTACTCCTCCGCCGACGCGATCGTCGATTCACTCGCCGCCCGAATCAGCGGCCAGGACAATCCCGGGCCGAATTCACGCCTGATCGTGGCGGGAGTGCTGGCGGCCCTCGGGGCGGGCACCTTTGCCGGATTCAAGTGGCGGGAACACGAGTCGCGCCCGCGCGCAGCGGTCCGCCTCGCGGGGCGATCCATCGCCGTCGCTGCAATCTCGAGCGCGGCGTCCACGCTGACGGGGGANAGGAGATCCGGCCGCCGCTGGGGTCTGGCTGTCGCGGGNGCTGCCACCGCCGCNTCNTGGGCNAGCATGACNCCGTGGCGNNCGGCCCCCGGGTCGCTNATCCGCCANGACAAGTCCGACNAGCACNACACGCCGGGGCAGGACCGCTTCTTCGAGGACTCGGTCCGCGAAATCGCCCCGGTGAAGATGGCCGCCATCGGCGCGGGCATAGCGGCGGCGACCTACGGCGTTGCTCGNGCGGAGTCGNTGCTCACGCACGGAATGGCGCGGCTNGCGAGCGCATCACTCGGNGGNAAGCCCGAGGATCACCGGGCGCTCGGCAGAATCACCGCTCTCGGCGTGAGCGCTGGCGCCGCNTATCTCGCNCTGAACCGNGTCTCGGCCATGCTCACCAAGGGTGGTGNGGCGGTCGAGCCCGGGATGGANGAACCGCCGTCNAGCCCNGAGATCACCGGTTGCGCAGAGTCCGGCTTGGANTGGATGNAGCAGACCCGNGAGGGTGCTCGCTGGCTGNCNAGCGCCNTCGAGCCCGCGACGATCGATTCGGTTATGGGCACNAGCAAGGCCAAGCAACCGGTGCGGGTCTACGCGAGCCTTGATNTCGCCGAGGATCCCCACGAACGTGTGGCGATCCTGCTNCGCGAGATCGACCGAACCAAGGCTCTCCAGCGCGGCCACTTCGCGCTGTTCTCCCCCACCGGATCGGGGTANGTGAACTACGTCGCCACGGAAACNTTCGAGTTNCTCACCGGNGGAGANTGCGCGTCCGCNGCCATTCANTACTCNGTCTTGCCCTCGAGCTTCTCGCTGGGGAACGTCTCGACAGGGGTCGANCANACCCGCATGGTGATCGATGGNATCACCGAACGNCTCTTGGCNATGGACCCGTCCGAGCGTCCCCGGTTCNACCTGTTCGGAGANTCNCTNGGGTCGCAGGTGAGCGAAGGGATGTTCGAGGGGACCTGGACCTACGGGCCGCCGGGCGCGAAGGTCGATTACGCACTGTGGATCGGAACACCGTCGGCAACCAAGTGGCGCAAGCAGTTGTGGGGCGACCGTTCNATNACCGAGNTCCCCGACGTGGGTCCGGACGGCATCTACCTNCCGCGGACNATTCGNGACTGGCTGAACCTCTCCGACGACGAACGGACACAGGTNCGCTACCTGCTTCTGCAAAACGGGGACGACCCCATCCCNAAGTTCGGCAGCCAACTTCTGTGGCGTCGNCCCGACTGGTTGGGACCNGAGCGNCCCNTCGGTGCTCCGCAACACACGCACTGGGTTCCNGGCGCGACGTTCTTGATGACGTTCATCGACATGCTCAACGCGCTCACNCCCGTTCCCGGTGTNTTCGCTCANGGTGGCCACGACTATCGCGAGATTCTTCCCAGCGCNCTCAGCCAGACCTGGCGACTTCCGGCGTCCGATGAGCAGATGGATGCGATGAANCNGGTGNTGCGCGAGCGNGAACTCGCCTGGGAGTTGTATCGGGCATGGNCGGCGGCTTCNGCCGAAGAGCCNGGCAAGCAAGCTGCGGCCCGGGCGAAGGTCCTGGCGAAGGCATCGCANTACGTGGAGTCCGACGTCGACGAGGCACGCTTGATCGAGCTCGTCGATCGTGCACTGCCNCGCCGNGCNGCNGCTCTTCGCGCCATGGCCTAGCCGCAGCTCNCGCNNGNACTATCCGCGGCCNATNNGCNGNCGATCATCAGNCGNTCGATCGTCAATCCGAGGACGCGCNCCACTGTTCGGGNTCCTCGACGACGATCAANGCGTCNACCGCCACTGCCCCGTTGGGTCCCAGAATGAGNGGNTTNATGTCGGCCTCCACGATCGTCGGGTGATCCATCGCNAGACGNGAGAGCACCAGAACGGTGTACACGATGGCGTCGAAGGTTTCCTCCGTCGTCAACTTCGACAGTCCCGGTGCTCGGCGGACCAAGCGGACAGCTTGGTCGTGGGTCAAGGGAGCCAGGGACGTCGCCGTCAGAGACAACGCTTCGGCGTATCGCCCTCCGATACCTACCGCCACCACCGGGCCGTAGTGGGGATCACGGGTCATGCCGCAGATCACTTCCGGACCGGACGCGACTTCTTGNGCNANCAGCACCGACCCCCCGAANGCCTGGGNCGCNACCGNNACTTCCTCGGCNGANTTNANTCCGAGGGCGACGCCACCCACGGTGGCTTTGTGGGCGGGTCCATTCATCTTGACCACGACGGGAAATCCCAAGTCCTGGGCCGCGGCGACTGCTTCCTCGGCTCCCTCCGCCAGACGCCGGTCCGCCATCGGGATGCCGTAGCGCTCCATGATCTCCGCGGACTCGTATTCGGTCAAAGCGCCGGGACGCAGGAGATCGGACACGTCNACCTCNTCATGGGGGTCGAGGTCGCGGGCAGTGAAGGGGTGCCACGCCGAGACCGCGGCGAGCGCCTCCACCGAAGCGCGGGTCCCTCGCAGCAGGGCGACACCGTGNGCNGCGGCGAAACTCGCGATCCGACGCGGCGGATCGGTNACGTGCACNGTGGTCACGGCCGGAAANATGCGACGATCCTTCGTCGCCTGCGCCAGNCCCTTCACGATGGCCAGACACCAATCGTTNTCCGCGTCACCNCGNTATTGGGTGATNTCCACCTGGGCNAGCAGGACATCNAACTCACCCGANTGCGCCATCANTTCNAGCGATTCCGGGAAGACCACTTCNGTTTCGTCGACCATCCACGCGTCCAGTGGGTTGGCAGGGTTNAAGAAGTTGGGAAANCGTTCCTGGAGGGAGGCCACGAGCTCATACGGCATCGGAGGAAANTCGAGTCCGGTGGGCTCNGCGGCATCGGCGAGCATGCCGCACTCGCCTCCGGATTCGGAGATCGCTCCGAGCCGCACNCCCGNGGGCCACTTNGGCTGCCCCAAGATTTCCAGNGCCTCCATGAAGGTCGAGGTGTCGGTTACTTCGATTCCTCCGTGGTGGTGAATGAAGTTGGAGAANGCNACGCTCGAACCAACCATGGCTCCCGTGTGAGCCANCGCGGCCTGTGCTGCAACGCGTGAACGACCAACTTTCAAGCACACCACCGGCTTGCCCGCTTCCGCNCAGGCGCGCANCCCGTCNGCGAAGGCTTCCGGTCGGCGCACCGTCTCGACGAACAGCCCNATGGCTTCGGTCTGCGGATCCTCGGCCAAACCCATCAGCAGATCGGCNGCGTCTCGATTGCCTTCCGACCCGGTGGAGAAGACCGCGCGAAACCCGATNCGCGGACCGCAGTTGAGCATGGCGTCCGCAATCGAACCGGATTGGGCGATCACCGAGACGTGNCCGCGTCGAAACGTCTTGGGTACGTTCGCGACGTACATGGACCCTCCNTTGGGGACGGCCATGCCCATGCAATTCGGNCCGAGNATNGCTGCGTCGTAGGCGTCGGCNAGTTCNAGGACGGNCGCGATCGNGTNCGCCGCGTGAGCACCGGATTCGGCGCCNAGCCCCGGGAGNACGAAGGCCCGAATNCCGAACTCCAGAGCCTCACGCNTNACGTCCACGATCGCTTGGTGCCCNACNAGCATGAGCGCGCAGTCGGGGACTTCNGGCAATTCACGCACCGACGTGTAGACGTCCTCACCGAGAATCGATTCACCGGACGGATGCACGAGGTANGCCCTGCCNCCGCCGGCGATNGCTTCGGCGACNACACTGCGCCGGCGCTCGTTGGCCCCGATGACNACNACNCAGTCGGGGTCGATCAGGCCGGTGACNTCCCGATGGGCNATGCGCTCTTCGACGAGCGGTNNTTCGAGGGACGGCAGAGAAGTAGNCATCAGACCCCCAGTGCCTGGGCNGGCACTCNACNGAGAGCACCNACGAAGTGACGTTCGGACAACNATGCGGTTNTGTCACAGGCACCGGCGGAAGTATCAGTACGGGCGACGCTGTCAGGANNAAGCCGGNGNAANAAGANTAAATCGCCGCACGCGTGTACACAAGCCGGAGTTCGGCTAGCGTTNCGCCNTGCATGCGATNTANGCCGCGGGAATCGACCGCGAGAATCCCCTGTCCGTTCTCGAGATCGGCGANGNCGAGCCGGTNGANNCNCCCGANGATTGGGTCGACGTNGAGGTCAAGGCNATGAGCCTGAACCATCACGACGTGTGGGCNCTNAAGGGNCAGGCCCTTCGCGAGGAGCAGGTGCCGATGATTCTCGGCACCGACGCTGCNGGGATCGGCCCNGACGGCTCATCGGTGGTGGTGCACGCGGTGATCGGCTCACCNGTCNANGGCGACGAGACNCTCGATCCNAAGCGCTCNATGCTCAGCGAGAGGTACTCCGGNACCTTCGCCGAGCGAGTCCGNGTGCCAGCCNACAACCTCATTCCGCTGCCCGCCGGCTTCANTTTCGAGCAGGCGAGCTGNCTTCCGACNGCNTACNTGACCGCNTACCGNATGCTGACCACCAAGGCNTCAGCGACGGCCGGTCAGACGATCCTGGTGCANGGAGCNGGCGGAGGCGTCGCCACCGCAGCNATCGTNTTGGGCAAAGCGATGGGGTGNCGCGTGTGGGTNACCTCCCGNGACGANCAGAAGGGGGAATGGGCTGTCGGNATCGGAGCCGACGANGCCTTCCCNACCGGTGCACGCCTTCCCGACAAGGTCGATGCCGTGATCGAGACGGTNGGCGAGGCNACCTNNNATCACTCGTTGAAGTCGCTGCGCCCCGGCGGGATCATCGTGGTGTCCGGGGCNACCTCTGGGCCGATGCCACCGGCGCAACTGAATCGCGTCTTCTTCCTCCAGCTCACCGTCGCTGGTTCGACCATGGGAACGGCCGAAGAATTCCGTCAACTCATCGACCTCATGTCCCTTCAGCAGATTTCTCCCATCATCGATCGGACCCTGCCGATGACCGATGCCCGCGAGGGCTTCGCGGCGATGAACGAGGGCAATGTTCGGGGCAAGATCGTCTTGACCCGCTGACATGCACGTCGGTCAGTACCGCGTCCGCTACCGCGACGTCTACTCCGCAGGCGTTGTTCTGAACGCTCGCTATCTCGACATCTGCGACGAAGCCTTCACCGAATTCTTCCGAGCCCTCGGGTTCACTTCCGCGGACCTCTCAGCGGTGCCTTTCGATGGCGCTCTCGCACACATGGACGCAACGTTCGCGAGCACCAGCACCGTCGATGACGTCCTCGATATGGATGTGCTCTGCGAGCGGGTGGGCTCCTCGAGCCTTGTCCTGGTGTTTACGCTCACGCGCGAAGACCAGGAGGTCTTTCGAGGAGTCGCGCGGTACGTGAACGTTGACAAGTCAGGGACACCGACCCCCATTCCCGACGCCCTGCGCACGGCACTTGCCAGCTGACTGGTCGGCTCGCTGACCGACTGATTCGCTGACCGACTGATTCGCTGTCCGGCTGATCCTGAACCGACGACACCCTTTACCCGCGCCGGCGGGGTCATCCGCCCGTATGCTGAACGCGTTCACCCGCGAGGAAACTACCCAGCGAGGAGGCGACGCGCTCCGTGCCTGAGTTGATCGTGGTCGCCAACCGACTTCCGGTGGAGCCGGTGTATCTCGACGGCGACCCTGATCAAGAAATCACCGGCTGGCGCCTTGCTCCCGGGGGGCTCGTCAGCGCACTCGAATCGGTCTTTCGCACCGAGGAGGCAATCTGGGTCGGGGCCGGCAGCGAGTTGCTCGACGTCGACCACGGAAACCTGCACCTGGAAACCGTGAGCGTCGATGCCCGGGATATGCACGACTACTACGAGGGCTTCTCCAACTCAGCGATCTGGCCGCTGTATCACGACGCCGTGGTGACACCGGTGTATCACCGACACCAGTTCCGTGCTTATGAACGAGTCAATAAGGCTTTCGCCTCGCGCGTAGCGGAGATCGCGCAACCCAACGCGACCGTGTGGGTGCACGACTATCAACTGCAACTCGTCCCCGGCATGTTGCGAGAAATGCGGCCTGATCTCAGCATCGGCTTCTTCCTCCACATTCCCTTTCCTCCCAGCGCACTGTTCGCCCAGCTGCCCTGGCGGCGCCAGATTCTCGAGGGGCTGCTCGGGGCCGATCTCATCGGATTTCACACACACGACGATGCGCGGCAATTCGTCTATTCATGTGAGCGCTCCTTGGGCATCGCGGCCTACGAAGGAACCATGCGCGTCAACAACAGGCGCGTGGGTGTCGGCGCCTTTCCGATCGGTATCGACGCCGAGGGTTTCTCCGCAACTGCAGCGGAGCCTCACGTCCTCGAGCGCGCCCGACAGTTGCGTGCGGAGATGGGCTCGCCGACGACGGTTCTGCTCGGTGTTGATCGGCTCGACTACACCAAGGGAATCGATATCCGCTTGAAGGCGTTCGCGGAGGTCCTGCAAGACGAACGCCTGGATCCCGCCACGACGATCTTCGTGCAGGTAGCCGTCCCGTCCAGGGAGAACATTTCGCAGTACCAGCAGATCCGCGACGACATCGAAATGCTCGTGGGCAGGTTCAACGGATCCTTGGCCACCTTCGGTGCGACTCCCATCCACTATCTGCGTCGCGTTCTCGAACGCGAGGAGCTGATCGCGCTTTACCTGGCCACCGACATCATGCTGGTGACTCCGTTGCGCGATGGCATGAATCTGGTCGCCAAGGAGTACGTCGCGTCCCGCAACGATGACACCGGAGCGCTCGTGCTAAGCGAGTTCACCGGGGCTGCACGGGAGTTGGCCCAGGCGTGGCTGGTCAACCCGTACGACACTTCCGGAGTCAGCGAAGCCATCGTCGCCGCCGCTCAGGCTCCCGACGACGAACGCGAGCGACGAATGAGGGCGATGCGCTCCACCGTCTTCACCACCACCGCTCAAGCGTGGGCTCGGGAGTTCCTCACCGCACTACGCACCGGTGTTGCCAGCGCTCATGCAACGGTGGCAGATGATCGCGATCAGGCGCGCATCCCGCTGGAGCAACTCGCCTCCTCTCGACATCTACTGGTCTGCGTCGACTACGACGGCACCATCTCGAACATCGTCACCGATCCGGATGCCGCACGGCCGGTACCCGAAGCGGTCGAGGCTTTGGAGATGCTGCGGGACCTGCCCAACACCTCGGTCGCCGTGGTCTCCGGCAGGGCGCTGGACAACCTGCGCACGGTCTCCGCGATGCCCGACGGGATTCACCTCGTTGGCAGTCACGGGGCCGAGGTCGATGTGCCGCTCGAGCTTGATCCGAGCCAGCGGCGGCTGCTCGATCAATGCACAGCGGCGGCCTCCGAACTCGTTGCCCAGGTTCCCGGAGCGTTCATCGAAACCAAGCCCGGAAGCATCGCCATTCACGTCCGGCAGTGCGAGCCGAAGGCCGGGGCGAATCTCATTCGGCACATCGTCATGGGGCCGGGCCGGTACCCGGGGGTGCTCGGCAGGCACGGCAAAGAAGTCATCGAGTTAAGCGTGGCCCACGCCCAGAAAGCCGACGCGGTGCGCTCGCTTCGGCAGCGCTTCGATGCCTCCACCGTGCTGTTCGTCGGCGACGACCTAACCGACGAGTCAGTCTTCGCTGACTTGAGCGGGCAGGACGTCGGGATCAAGGTGGGTTCGGGTGAGTCAGCGGCACTGTGGCGAGTGGAATCACCGCAGGACGTGGCTCTGCTGTTGCACCGCCTGGCGCAGGAGCGTTCGACGTTCAACCTCTAGCGGCGTTTACCGCCTCCCTGCGGGTGCGCTGTTCCCACCCGCATGGCGTCACTCGTTCAAGCTGAACGGCGGGTACTTGTCCGTTGCCAGCACAAAGGCGTAGGCCTGGACCCGCCATGACCAGCGCAGGACCCCCACCACGAAGTTGAACAGCCCGCGCGGGTAGCGACCGGTGATGATGACGATGATCCACGCAACGACGGTGACACCGAAGACCGCCACCCATAAAAACGCCAGAATGAAGTAGTGCGGAATAGCCAGGAACCACTTCACCAGCGGCATGCCGCGAGCGAGATCGGTCTGGGCATTGGGGTAGGTCACGTCGAGGTGGACGTTCTGATCGTCTTCGGTTGACGGGTACTTATCTGTCAGAACGCCGAAGTAGACGACGATGCGCACCGCGAAGCGGTGAAGCCCCACGTTGAAGTCGAACCACCATTTTGGGTACCGCTTGCGGAACAGAATCATGAACAACGTCGCCGCGAACAGCGACCACAAGATTCCACTTCCCGTATTGGTCGTCCCCGAGACGATCTCGCCCTGGTCGTTGATCACGAGGAGAACGGACTGTGGACCAGAGGCAATGATGCCCAGGATGATGGCGATCGGGATGATCAAGATGGACCGGAAAAGCGTCGTCACCCGGCTCAACTTCTCTTGGTAGTCGACGCTGAACGTTGCTGGATACGCCTGGTGTGACACGGCTTGCGGAACGCCCTCGGACACGGTGCCTCCTCCACTTCGATGGCTTTCGCCTCAGGCTAGGTGGTGCGGGCGCTACCGCGGCCCAACGACGCGGCCGCCCCATCGTCGTTTCACCCCGGCATCAGGGCACGAATCGGGTTGAACGGATCCAAATCTGGACCTAATCTAGGGCGCGATGAACGACGCCCCGACGCTGTTGCGTCAGCACGGCCTGCAGGTCACCCCGCAGCGGCTCGCCGTTTTGGCGGCCGTGCAGGACTCACCCCACGCCACGGCCGACATCGTTGTGCACGATGTTCGCCGCACCATCGGCTCGATCTCGCGTCAATCGGTCTATGACTCGCTCGCGGTCCTCGCCGAGACCGGACTTCTCCGCCGGATACAACCCGCCGGCTCTGCCACCCGATACGAAACACGTACCGGTGACAACCATCACCACGTGGTCTGCCGCACCTGCGGCGACCTTGCCGATGTCGATTGCGCCGTCGGCGACGCCCCCTGCCTGACCGCAGCAAACGATCAAGGCTTCGTCATCGACGAAGCTGAAGTCGTCTACTGGGGTCGATGCCCTACCTGCTCACCCGAGCACACCACTTCCCACACCTAAGAAACACCACTGATAGGAGAGCCAACGATGGCAACCGAAAGCAAGTGCCCGGTCGACCACGGATCCGTGGGTGTCGGCCAACAAAACGATGACTGGTGGCCCAATCAGCTGAATCTGCGGGTCCTTCCCCACGGCACAGCCGGCGCCAGCCCGATGGGGGACGACTTCGACTACGCGACGGAATTCGAATCCCTCGACCTCGCCGCGGTCAAGGCCGATCTCGTGGCTCTAATGACCGATTCGCAGGAGTGGTGGCCCGCCGACTACGGCCACTACGGACCGTTCTTCGTTCGCATGGCCTGGCACAGCGCCGGCACCTACCGCACCAGCGATGGGCGCGGAGGCGGAGGCGCGGGCATGCAGCGCTTCGCTCCGCTGAACTCCTGGCCGGACAACGTCAACCTCGATAAGGCCCGTCGGCTGTTGTGGCCGATCAAGGCGAAGTACGGCCGCAAGCTGTCCTGGGGTGACCTGTTCATCCTGACCGGCAATGTGGCAATGGAGTCCATGGGATTCCAAACCTTCGGGTTCGGTGGCGGTCGCGCTGACGTCTACGAGCCGGACATCACCTACTGGGGCTCGGAAGCCGAGTGGCTGGCCGACGAGCGCTATACCGGTGACCGCGACTTGGAGAACCCTCTCGCCGCGGTTCAGATGGGCTTGATCTACGTCAACCCCGAAGGACCCAACGGCGTCCCCGATCCGATGGCCGCTGCGCGCGACATCCGCGAAACCTTCGGCCGGATGGCGATGAACGATCACGAGACGGTCGCCCTCATCGCCGGCGGTCACACGTTCGGCAAGGCGCATGGCGCCGGCGACCCGAACGCGTACGTCGGCCCCGAGCCCGAGGCTGCCCCGCTCCAGGACATGGGGCTGGGTTGGACGAACTCCATGGGTTCGGGCAGCGGAGACGACACCATCAGTTCCGGACTCGAGGGAGCCTGGACGTCGACACCCACGACGTGGGACATGTCCTACTTCGAGACGCTCTTTGGGCACGAATGGGAGATGACCAAGAGTCCCGCAGGAGCCACACAGTGGATCCCGGTGGGTGGCGCGTCAGCCGACACGGTTCCCGATGCTCACGATCCGAGCACTCGCCACGCGCCGATCATGTTCACCACGGACCTCGCGCTGCGCACGGACCCCATCTACGAGCCGATCTCCCGACACTTCCTGGAGAACCCGGATGAGTTTGCTGATGCGTTCGCTCGCGCCTGGTTCAAGTTGACCCACCGAGACATGGGACCCAAGGTGCGCTACCTCGGGTCCGAGGTTCCTGAGGAGAACCTGATTTGGCAGGACCCGGTTCCTGCTCCAGATGCGCAACTGATCACCGACGCAGATGCGGCCACGCTGAAGGGCATGATCAACGCGTCTGGCCTGACCGCTGCCGACCTCGTGCAGACGGCCTGGGCGTCGGCTTCCACGTTCCGCGGAACCGACAAGCGCGGTGGCGCGAACGGCGCTCGCATTCGACTCGAACCGCAAAACCAGTGGGCCGTGAACAATCCGGACCACCTCGCCCAGGTGCTCAGCACCTTGGAAGGTGTCCAGACAGAGTTCAACGCGGCAGGTGGCGCGAGGGTCTCCATGGCGGACCTCATCGTGCTCGGCGGTGCCGCCGGTATCGAGAGCGCTGCGGCAGCAGCCGGTCACACGGTCACGGTGCCGTTCACTCCCGGACGCACCGATGCAACCCAGGAGATGACGGACGTCGAGTCCTTCGCAGCTCTGGAGCCGGCCGCCGATGGCATGCGCAACTACGTAGCCAAGGGTCAGGTTCGGCCCACAGAGCAGTTGATGGTCGACAAAGCCAACTTGCTCGGCTTGTCTGCCCCCGAGATGTCCGTGCTGGTGGCCGGGATGCGCGTTATCGGCACCAATGCCGATGGCTCCGACGTCGGCGTCTTGACCGAACGCAAGGGTCAACTAACCAACGACTACTTCGTCAACATGCTGGACATGGGCACCGTGTGGGAGCCGACGGACGACACTGAGGCCCTGTTCGAGGGTAAGGATCGATCCTCTGGTGATGTTCGGTGGACGGCCAGCCGGATGGACCTGGTGTTCGGCTCGAACTCCCAACTCCGTGCAGTTGCCGAGGTATACGGCTGCGCCGACGCGCACGACAAGTTCATAACGGACTTCGTCGCCGCGTGGGACAAGGTGATGATGCTTGATCGCTTCGAGGTGACGCGGTAACGAGACTGTCATCGCGAAGGGCCGTGTGGTGCGCACCCGGCCCTTCGCTCATGCCAGAACTACCGTTCGAGCGACGATCGTCGAATCGCCCACCAGGAGATCAGTCCCGACAGCGCGGCGATCACGCCGAGGATGATGAGCCAGGACAGCACCGGGAGGCGATTGTCATCCTGCGCAGCGACGGCCGGCTCAGGGATCGTCAGCCTCGCCCGCACACCGACGTGATCGGTGGGCAGGCAGAAGGCGCGTGGGAGTTCGACGCCCATGATGGTGGCGGCGAGGTCGGCGTTTTCCACCTGCTGTGCATCGGTGCACTCCCACAACCCTTCGGGAGTGGGCCAGGTCGCGGAGACGAGTGAGGATTCAACCACCTCGATACCGGCGGATGTGAACACGTAGTCCAAGCGATCGGTGTACCCGAACGGGTTGTTCGGCGCTTGCGCAAGACGATCGGGGTCGGGTCCGGCAAGGAGCGGGCTCGAACCCCACGTGGCGTTCAACGGATCGAGCGCGTCGGGCCCCGCATCGCGGAAACCGGCACGCACCATCGTCCAGTACGGGCTGCACTCGGCTCGCGCCGTCGCTTCCGACGGGTTCTCGACTTGCGCTCGGCAATCGGTGGTCGCGTCCGGCTGCAGTCCCGGATTCGGTTCTGTGAGCGGTCGTGGGTCGCGTGGGTCACTGTTGAAATCGCCCATCACCACCGACGGCATTCCCCACCCGTCAACGACCTCCACAAGTTCCAGCGCCTGCTCCGCATTGACCGGCGTCGATCCCTCACTCCACAGCGATTCCAAGTGGGTGGTCACGAAGCGAACCTCGCCTGCGCCGACCATCAGATCGATCCACACGTAGCCGCGATCGATCTCGAAAAGCACCGGAACAATCGAGTAGATCGTCGAGTAGTCACCCTGACCGACGTCCCGTACGTCGTCTGCGCGATCCGCCCGCACCAGCAGCGCATCACCGATGGTGAAACCACATGCCGCGGAGTCCGTTCCAAACAACGGCTGGAAAGTCTCCGGGTCGCGGACGGTTGTCAGAAACGGAAGAGCCGGGATGGAGTAGCCAGGATTCATCGCTGTCCGGTCACCGGCGGATGCGAGGACGTACTCCACTCCCGTGTCCTGAGTCGCTTCGAGCAATTGGGCAAGAAAATCGAAAACAACCGTTGACGATCCGAACAATGTCGGACGGCACTCCCAGGTCGTTGCTTCCTGAATTGCGACCACATCGGGAGCATCTGCCGCCAGCTCCGCTGCCAGCAGCGGCGCTCGCCGTGAGAAGTCGGTGGCCGCCACCTGCTCCCACATCAGTTGAGCCGCTGCAGGCATATCGGGAAGCAACTCCAAAGCCGAGCCGACATCCGCGCCGAGGTAGATGTTTCGACTGACGACCGTCACCGTGGCGTCTGCGTCGGCTTGCGTGGATATCTCGTGAGCGAACGTCATCCGCGCGCTGGTCCCCTGCGGGCTTGTCACATGAGCGAAACCAGTGATCCCAAGCACCAGTCCCAGCGCGAGCAGACGGATACACCAACGCTTGTCGATCAACGGAAATGCGAGGCTCGATCGGCAGTAACTGCCACGTCATCACCTCCTAGGTCAGCAGGCTACGCCCGAGGTCAGGATCAACGATGAGCACGTCGATAAGTCCTCCGTGGATGGCAGCCCGCACTGCCGCTGCCTTTCCCTTGCCGTGGGCGATAGTCGCAATCGTTGGAATGCGCCGAACGTCGGCGAGATCGAGCGAAACCAGGCGTCGGTGGATCGCGAGGTCTACCTGTTCACCATTGACGTCATAGAAGCGACCGGCAAACTGCCCCACGACCTTCTTCTTATTGGCTTCGCTCACTTCCGCTTTTGTCGCCCCTGCAAGATCGAGGAACGTTCGTGTGGTGTCCGTGGGAAAGGACCCGATGCCGAGAAAGGCCACGTTGGCCTGCCGGGCGAACTCCAACGACCGCTTCACTTCGGGAGTCGACAAGAGCGCGTCCGCTTCCTCGGCGCTGGCGGCGACCGCGGGGGCGTTGAAGTAGGAATACCGGCCGCCCATCTTGTCCGCGAGATCACGCACCAGGTTGTGGCCCGACAGTCCGGGGTCAACGCTCCACTCTCCGGCGAGCTGAACAACGTGGGCGTCGATCCTGCGATCGAAGCGGGCCACGTCAACCATGGCCTTGACCGTCGTTCCCCAGAACAGAGCCAGGGTGTCGTGGTCCACGACGTTGTCTTGGATCCACTCGGCTCCCGATCTGGCGAGGCTCATCATTTCCGCTTGGCTGTCCCCCGAAGCGTGGGTTTCCGAAAACGACTGAGACACGACGACGTCACGCACTCCAAATTCGTCGAATGCTGATCGCAACTCATCTTCCAAGTCCAGCTCGCGGTGGATCGGGTAGGAGATGTCGAACGTCACGACCCCTTGCTCGCGGGCCGACCTCATCAGCCGAGACACATTCGATTGGCTGGTGCCCAGGCGCCGCGCGACTTGCTTTTGACTTAAGTCTTGGACGTAGTACCAATAGGCGGCCTTGGCCAAGGTCTCCATGCTTACCCGTGGTGCCACCGTGTCTCCCCTGCCGCCTTCCTCAATGTATCTGCCCTGCAGCACCCTTCCCGCGTCTACATAGGTACGCGGGCGCGGGCTACGCAAGCAGCAATGCTGGGTTCTCCATCAGTGTTGTGAATCTCTTCAGCCATGTCGCCGCTACCACCCCATCGACACCTCGATGGTCGGCCGACAGGGTGACCGTGAGGACCGAGCCGACGCCGAGGGAACCGTTGGTGACCACGGGTTCCTCCCGTACGGCACCCACCGCGAGGATCCCAGCCTGCGGCGGATTAATGATGGCCGCGAATCTCTCCACCGCATACATGCCCAAGTTCGACACTGAGAAGGATCCGCCCTCGAGTTCGCCCTGCTTCAACTGCCCGCTCCCGGCCCTGT